>CBJLOV010000054.1:0-22716 GCA_966424745.1 uncultured bacterium | reverse complement strand
AGCAGTCTGGCAGCTCGTCGGGCTCATAACCCGAAGGTCGTAGGTTCAAATCCTGCCCCCGCTACCATATCTTCGCAGGATGCGGATCGCCGGTTTCTGGATAAAAACGGCGGACTAAGGAATGGGCCTTTGGCCCATTTTTTGTTTCTGCGATTTGTATGCCGCTTGGGGCGTAATGCATCGCGTTCCGGCTTGCGGTAAACGCGAGGGCCGGCTTTTTTTTGTGAATCCGGTATCAACGCAACGAGAGTGCTTTGCTCCGCCTATGCGCAATGAGGAACTGACAGAACTGGTGTCGCCCGCGATCGCCGACATGGGGCTGGAATGCCTCGGCGTCGAATACAGCCCGTCGCATGGCAATTCGCTCGTGCGCGTGTACATCGACGCGGCGGACCGCCCGGTCACCGTGGACGACTGCGAACTGGTCAGCCGCCAGGTGTCGGCGCTGTTCGACGTGAACGACCCGATCGTCGGACGCTATACGCTCGAAGTGTCCTCGCCGGGACTGGACCGGCCGCTGTATACGCCGGAGCAGTTCGCCCGTTTCGTCGGTCAGGAAGCGAAGCTCGAGTTGAGCCTGCCGCTCAACGGCCGGCGCCGCTTCCAGGGTCCGATTCTCGCAGTGGAAGGCGACACGATCACGGTCGAGCAGGATGGAGCCCCGGTGAACATCGCCCACGGCAACGTACACAAAGCCAAGCTCGTTCCGGTGTTCGACGAACCGAAAAAGCCCGGAAAGGGCGACAAGGCGGAAAAAGGTAAAAGAAAGAACCCGGCAGCAGAACAAGGTTGAACACGCGACGGACTTGAGCCCCCTTGAGTCAAAGGGGGCGGCCACAGCCGGGGTTGTGGTGGTGCGTGCGCGAGTCGAAGTCCCGACGCAGGGGCTGTATTGAACAAAGGTGCAACGATGAGCAAAGAACTGTTGTTGGTGGCGGATGCGGTGGCGAACGAGAAGGGCGTCGATCGCGACGTGATCTTTCATGCGCTCGAAGCGGCGCTCGCGTCCGCGGCGAAGAAGCGCTACCCCGACGAAGACGTCGCCGCGCGCGTCTCGATCGACCGCCACAGCGGCGAGTACGAAACGTTCCGCCGCTGGGAGGTCGTCGCCGACGACGTGGTCATGGAATCGCCCGACCGCCAGTTGCGTCTGATGGACGCGGTCGACGTCAACGCCGACGCGAAGATCGGCGACTGGATCGAGGAGAAGATCGACAATCCCGATTTCGGCCGCATCTCCGCGCAGGCGGCGAAGCAGGTCATCGTGCAGCACGTGCGCGAAGCCGAGCGCGCGCTCGTCGTCGCGGCGTACAAGGATCGCGTCGGCGAACTCGTCACCGGCGTGGTCAAGCGCGTCGAGCGCGGCTCCGTCTATCTCGACCTGGGCGGCAACGCCGAAGCCTACATCGCGCGCGACAAGGCGATTCCGCGCGAAGCGGTGCGCGCGGGCGACCGCGTGCGCGGCTATCTGTACGAGGTACGCGCGGAGCAGCGCGGCCCGCAGCTGTTCGTCTCGCGCACGGCGCCGGAATTCATGATCGAGCTGTTCAAGCTCGAAGTGCCCGAGGTCGGCCAGGGCCTCGTCGAGATCAAGGCGGCGGCGCGCGATGCGGGCGATCGCGCCAAGATCGCCGTGATCGCGCACGATCACCGCACCGATCCGATCGGCGCCTGCATCGGCATGCGCGGTTCGCGCGTGCAGGCGGTGTCGAACGAACTCAACGGCGAGCGCATCGACATCGTTCTTTGGAACGAGAATCCCGCCCAGTTCGTCATCAACGCGATGGCGCCGGCCGAGGTGCAGTCGATCATCGTCGACGAAGACAAGCATTCGATGGACATCGCCGTTGCCGAGGACAAGCTCTCGCAGGCGATCGGCCGCGGCGGCCAGAACGTGCGCCTGGCGTCCAAGCTGTCGGGCTGGCAGCTCAACGTGATGACTCAGGACCAGGTCGCCGCGAAATCCGAGGCCGAGCAGGCCGCGGCACGCGAACTGTTCCAGGCCAAGCTCGAGGTCGACTCGGAAATCGCCGCGATCCTGGTCCAGGAAGGTTTCTCGACGATCGAGGAAATCGCCTACGTGCCGACCGCCGAGCTGCTCGGCATCGAAGGCTTCGACGAGGACATCGTCGAAGAGCTGCGCGCGCGCGCGCGCGATGCGCTGCTCACGGACGCGCTGGCGGTCGAAGAGGATATCGAAGAGCACAAGCCCGCCGAAGATCTGCTCGCCGTGCCCGGTATGGACGAGGGGACCGCGTTCGTGCTCGCGCAGCACAAGATCGTCACTCGCCAGGATCTGGCCGATCTGGCCACCGACGAACTCGTCGAACTGGCGATCGACGGGGTCGACGAAAAGCGTGCGTCGGCGCTGATCATGGCGGCGAGGCAGGCCGAGGCCGCGTAGTTTCGCAAGACGTCGAAGCGCTGCAGGTGTGCCCATGAGCGCATAAGCACAGTCGCCGTCGCTCGGTTTTCGCGAGCGGCGGCAAAAGAGAATGAAGGCGATGCGTGTCGTTGGACGCGTATCGCCGCGAGGAGAAGCAAGAACCATGTCGGACGTAACCATCAAACAACTCGCCGGTGTACTCGGCATGAGCGTGGACAAGCTGCTGAGCCAGCTCGACGGCGCCGGCATGAAGTTCTCCAGTCCCGATCAGGTCGTATCGAGCACCGAGAAGGTGAAGCTGCTCGGGTTCCTGCGCCGCACCCATGGCAAAGGCGAAGCATCGACGAACGAAGACAACGCCCCGCGCCAGGTGACGCTCAAGCGCCGCACGGTCAGCGAGCTGACGGTCAACCAGGGCGCAACGCGCGGCAAGACGGTCAACGTCGAGGTGCGCCAGAAGCGCACCTACGTCAAGCGCAGCGAGATCCCGACCGAGCAGCGCCCCGACGCCGAGCGCGAAGAGGCGTTGAAGAAGCTTGCCGAATCGCAGTTGAAGCGCGAGACCGAAGAGATCACGCGCCAGGATCAGGAGCGGCGGCGCCTCGAAGAAGAGGCCAAATTGCGTGCGGCGGAAGAGGCGCGTACGCGTGCCGAAGCCGAAGCGCGCGAAGCCCAGGCCAAGGCTGCGGCGGAGCAGGCGGCCAAGCAGGCGGCGGAAACCGCCTCCCAGGAAAAGGCCGCCGAGCGTCCGGCGGTGAAATCCGACGCGGCCGCGGCTACGGCGCGCAAGCCGGCCGAAGCGCCGCGTCCGCGTCCGCCGCGCGCGAACGGCGAGGCCGAAAGCGCTCCGGCCGCCGGCCGGCACAAGAAGCACGGTTCGCATCGCATGCCCGACCAAGACGCCAGCGACGACGCCAGCCGCCGCTACTTCGGCGCCGAGCTGCATCTATCCGACGCGGGGCATGCGCGCCGCGGCGCGATCAAGCGCAAGCCGCGCAAGCAGCTCGAGCAGACGCGCGCACCGAGCGGCCAGCACGGCTTCTCGCGTCCGACTGCGCCGGTCACGCGCGATGTCGCGATCGGCGAGTCGATCCTCGTGTCCGATCTCGCGCAGAAGATGGCGGTCAAGGGCGTCGATGTCGTGCGTGCACTGTTCAAAATGGGCGTGATGGCGACGATCAACCAGCCGATCGACCATGACACCGCGGCGCTCGTCGTCGAAGAGCTCGGCCACAAGGCCACGCGCCTCGAAGAGAACAACGCCGAGACCGAACTCGCCAAAGTCGAGATTGCCGGTGAGAAGGAAACGCGCCCACCCGTGGTCACGATCATGGGCCATGTCGACCACGGCAAGACCTCGCTGCTCGACTACATCCGCCGCACCAAGGTGGCGTCGGGCGAAGCCGGCGGCATTACCCAGCACATCGGCGCGTACCATGTGAAGACCGACAAGGGCGTGATCTCGTTCCTCGACACCCCGGGCCACGCCGCGTTCAGCGCGATGCGCGCGCGCGGCGCGAAGCTGACCGACATCGTCGTGCTCGTGGTCGCGGCCGACGACGGCGTCATGCCGCAGACGATCGAGGCGATCAACCACGCGCGCGCCGCAAAGGTGCCGCTGATCGTGGCGATGAACAAGATGGACAAACCCGAAGCGAACCCCGACCAGGTCAAGCAGGGGCTGGTCCAGCACGAAGTCGTGCCGGAAGAATGGGGCGGCGACGTGCAGATCGTGCCGGTGTCGGCGAAGACCGGCGACGGCGTCGACAACCTGCTCGACGCGATCCTGCTCCAAGCCGAAGTCATGGAGCTGACCGCGGTCAAGGACGGCCGTGCCAGCGGTGTCGTCGTGGAATCGAGCCTCGACAAGGGGCGCGGTCCGGTCGCGACCGTGCTGGTCCAGCAGGGCACGCTGAAGAAAGGCGACTTCATCGTCTGCGGCGTCGAATACGGCCGCGTGCGCGCATTGTTCAACGAAGCCGGTCAGCAGGTCGAATCGGCGGGCCCGTCGATTCCGGTGCAATTGCTCGGCCTGTCCGGCGTACCCGATGCCGGCGACGATTTCATCGTCGTGCAGGACGAGCGCCTGGCCAAGGACGTCGCGCTCGAACGCCAGCACAAGCGCCGCGATGCTCGCCTGCTGAAGCAGGCTGGCAACCGCATGGAAGACATCATGGCCCAGATGGGGCAAGGCGAAGGCCAGCAGACGCTCAACCTCGTCGTCAAGGCCGACGTGCAGGGTTCGGCCGAAGCGCTGCGCGATGCGCTGACCAAGATCGGCAACGACAAGGTCAAGGTACATGTGATTGGTTCCGGCGTCGGCGGTATCACCGAGTCGGATGCGACGCTCGCCGCCGCTTCAAAGGCGGTCATCATTGGCTTCAACGTGCGTGCCGACGCGTCCGCGCGCAAGATCATCGAGATGAACGGGCTCGACCTGCGCTATTTCTCGATCATCTACGACGTCATCGACCAGGTGAAGCAGGTCGCTTCGGGTCTGCTCGGCAAAGAGATTCGCGAAGAGATCATCGGCGTGGCACAGGTGCGCGACGTGTTCCGCTCGTCCAAATTCGGCGCGATCGCCGGCTGCATGGTCATCGAGGGCACGGTCAAGCGCAACAAGCCGATCCGCGTACTGCGCGACAACACGGTCGTCTTCCAGGGCGAACTCGAATCGCTGCGCCGTTTCAAGGAAAACGTCGAGGAAGTGCGCAACGGCATGGAGTGCGGCATCGGCGTCAAGCAATACAACGACGTCAAGCCGGGCGACCAGATCGAGTGCTTCGAACGCATCGAAGTCGCGAGGACGCTGTAAGCGGCCGGGCGGCGAACGAAGAGCCGAGGCACGCTATTGCCGTCGTTTCCGTTTCTACGGGAATGACGGCGATATGATGGTGTTCGGTATGGTCAACGCGCCGAGGTAACCATGCTCTCACGCCGCGTCAGTACGTTCCTGTCGTCCGCTCTCCTGTTCGCCGTCGCGGCTCAAGCCCAGGACGGCGCAACGATCGATGCGGCGGGCGTGGTCGCGTCGCCTGCGGTGCGCGTTCCGTTTTCGGCATACGCCTCCAAAGAAGCTCTTGTACGTTTCGCCCGGATTTTCGAGGAAGGCAAGGCGGCGCCGCCGCTCGGACAATCCATTCCAGCCAGCCGCGGCTTCTACGACCGGATCAACAGCGACCGCGCCGAGCGCATGAAGAAGCTCTATCCGGTCGAGATCGCCGCACAAAAGTTCGGCGGTGTGTCTGCCGATGTGGTGACGCCGAAGGGCGGAGTCGACAAGCGCAATGCGCAGCGCGTGCTGATCAACCTTCACGGGGGTGCGTTTCTCTGGGGCGCGGGCAGCGGGGGGCTCGTCGAAGCGATCCCGATCGCGAGTGTCGGCAGGATCAAGGTGATCACGATCGACTATCGGCAGGGGCCGGAATACGCATTCCCCGCCGCCAGCGAAGATGTGGAAAAAGTATACCGAGACCTGCTCAAGTCCCATCTGCCGCGGAACATCGGCATTTATGGCTGTTCCGCCGGGGGTGCGCTGACCGCCGAATCGATCGCCTGGCTGCAGTCGAAGCATCTTCCCGTGCCCGGTGCGGTCGGCGTCTTCTGTGCGGGCCTCGTCGATCTCGACGGCGATTCGGCCTACACGGGCCACCTGCTGATGGGCGAAAAGGTGCCTGAATCGCCGTTCCCGCTGACTTCGTTGCCGTATTTCAAAGGGGCTGATCCGGCAAATCCGCTGGTCCTGCCCGGCGTATCTTCCGACGTGCTGGCGAAGTTTCCGCCGACCTTGCTGATTTCCGGCTCGCGCGATTTCGCGATGAGCGCAACCCTGCGGAGCAACGAATTGCTTACCGAAGCGGGCGCGACGACTGAACTGCATGTCTGGGAAGGCATGTGGCATTCGTTCTTCTCCGATCCGGAGCTGCCCGAATCGAAAGCGATGTACGCCGTCGTCGCCCGCTTCTTCGACCGCGAGCTGGGGCGTGTCGCTCCGGCCGCCAACAAAGGACATTGAACATGCCTTCGCGTTCGTTCACCCGTGCCGATCGCCTTTCCGCCGAACTGCGCCGCCTGCTCGGTGCCATGGTGCACGAGGCGGTGCGCGACCATGCGCTGCCCTCGATGAGCGTGTCCGATGTCGAGGTCACCAAGGACTTCGATGTCGCGACGATCTTCGTGACGGCGCTGCTGCCTGACAATGCCCTCGAGGGCGTCAAGACGCTCAATGAGCTCGCCAAGGAATTCCGCCGCGAACTCTCGCGCGTGATGACCATCCGTCGCGTGCCCGAGCTGCGTTTCCGCTACGACGATTCGCTCGACCGCGGCGAACGCATCGAAGCATTGTTGCGCGGGAAGCCGTGAAGCGCGAGTTTCGCGACGTTTCCGGCATCCTGTTGTTCGACAAGCCGCTCGGGCTGAGTTCGAACCAGGCGCTGCAGAAGGTGCGGCGCCTGTTTCGTGCACGCAAGGCCGGACATACGGGGAGCCTGGATCCGCTTGCTACGGGGCTACTGCCGATCTGCTTCGGCGAGGCGACGAAAATCGCGGGCTATCTGCTCGGCGCGCGCAAAGCCTACGCGGCGCAGTGCCGGCTCGGCGTGACGACCACGACCGACGATGCGGAAGGCGAAATCGTGCGGACGCGCGCGGTACCGCCCCTTGACGACGCAACGATCGGCGCGGCGCTCGCGAGGCTGCGGGGCCGCATAAAGCAGGTCCCGCCGGTTTATTCGGCGATCAAGCAGGGCGGCGAGGCGCTGTACAAGCGTGCACGACGCGGAGAGGCGGTGGAGGTTCCCGTGCGCGAGGTCGATGTGTTTGCGTTCGACCTCGTCGAGCGTACGGACGATCTGCTCGTGCTGCACGTCGAGTGCAGCTCGGGTACCTATGTGCGCAGTCTCGCGCGCGATCTCGGCGAGATGCTCGGATGCGGCGCGCATCTTGCCCAACTGCGACGCGAATGGGTCGAACCGTTCGTGCGCCCGGCAATGCAGACCTTGTCTCAGCTCGAACAAGCGGCCAGCCGGGACGCGGAGCTGGATCGCTTCCTGCTCCCGCTCGAGGCCGGATTGCGGGGCGTGCCGCGGCTCGAATTGGACGACGTGCAGGAACGGCGCGTGCGCCACGGGCAGAGCTTGCGCATCGAGGGGGCCGCCGCAGTCGAGCAAGCTTGCGCATTCGGCACCAGCGGCTCGCCGATCGCGTTGGTTTCGATCGGCGCGGGCGGCATGGTTCGCATACTGCGCGGATTCGGGTCTGCGGAATCCGCTTGATCTTGTCGATATTCCGTGATAAAAGTCACAAAACGTTGTAAACCTGTTCATCGATTCGGGCTGCAATGGCCTGGTAAATGGGTTCTCAGGCAGGGGTTGCTACCGCGGACAGGCGAGCAATGAGAAAGCAGGCAAATCGCGCATCACAGGGAATCGGCCGGAACGGCGGGCGAATGGCGCTCAGGCGGCGCTTTTTCGGTGTTCAAATCGCCAGTTGCATTTTTTCGTAGTTCTGCGGTCCGCCTGCAGGGACTCGCAAATAGCACACCCGGCGCAAGCCGGCGTCGCAAAGCCACGGATCCGATGCGGAGTCTCGGATAGCCGGGCTGCCGAGAACAGCCACCAGGCCTACGGCATTCTCATCTGATTTTGCAGCCGCAGACCCAGAGCTCGGAGCCTGGTCATGCCTGCCTTCTTCATGTATCGCAAGCGCGCGCCCCCTTGATGGGCCGGAGGCTGTACGTGCGGCAATTGGTTTTGCCCGCCCGTTGCGGCCTGCTTCCCTGATCCAGTCGTCCGGGCGAACGTCCGTCCGCGATGTCGTGTCGAGCACGGCATCGCGTGATGACGAGCGTCCGTTGGAAACAAGAGATTTTCGGCCTCGCAAAAGGCAAACCCGTCGCAAGCCGGGGACGCAAAGCCACGGATCCGGGATCCCGGATGGCCGGGCTGCCGAGTACAGCCATCGATCCTGGCACCTGCTCCGTCCATCGATGCTCGCTGTCAAGGTTCGCATTGGGAGTCGCATCCATGCGTAAGAAATGCGTCGAAACAGGGCGCCGTCTGGGTCTCGCAGCAATGCTGTTGCTCGCGGGGACGGCGGCAGCCCAGAACACCGGCCCCAGCGGCGACGGCATCACGCCGTTGTTCTTTTCGGGAAATATCAGCAGTTGTTCCGATATCGGCAATTTGCAGGATGGCAACGTTTCGTTTTCGATCGACCAGTCTCAAGTCAGCGTCGGTACGAACACGTATACGAATCCTGCCGACGGCTATGTCTTCACGGTTACGCTGGGCGCCGGCGGTGCGCTGGCGTGGTCGGTGAGCTATCAGGGCATGCCGGTCGGTATCGATGCCGTCGCGGTCAAGGGCGGCAACGGCTTCAATGCCTACATCTACGACCCGTCCGGCCAGCCGACCGAAACCGACGCCAGCAGCGACTCCGGGCTGTTTCCGCCGACAGGATTGTGCGGCGGAAATCAATGCGGCCTGAGCCATATGATGTTCTGCTACGACTACCGCCTTCTCGTCGGCAAGACGGCCAATCCTTCGTTCACGCGCACTTGGCCGTGGACCTTGAACAAGACCGTTTCGCCGTCGTCGCTCAACCTGTTCAATGGCGACAGCGGCGATGTCACCTACTCCGTGACGGCGACCAAGGGTAGCCCGGTCGACTCGGCTTTCGCGGTATCGGGCACGGTGACGATCTTCAACCCGTCTCCATTTCCGGCCACGATCACCGCGATCAACGACCAGCTCGCAGGCAGTCCGGTGACCCTGGATTGCGGGGTAACCTTGCCGTACACGCTTCCCTCGCTGCAGACATTGGCGTGTCCTTACAACGATTCCGTGAGCGACGGCAACACGCGTACCAATGTCGTTGCCGTGACTACAAGCGGTCAGGTCGGCGGCGGAACGGCTTCTGCGACGGCGACGTTCACGACGCCGACGACACTCGTCGACGATCAGATCGTCGTTGGGGATTCCGACAATGCCTACGGACCATGGACGTTCTCGAGCTCGGGTTCGGTGAGCTACGGCAAGACCTTCGACTGCAGCGCGCAGGGTGGTCAGGCGACCTACAGCTACACGTTTCCGAATATCGTCACTGCGTCGAACGGCGCAACGGCCAACGCGCAGGTGACGGTGAACTGCTACAGCCTGGCGGTGACGAAGACCGCGGCGACGAGCTATACGCGGACGTGGAGCTGGAACATCAATAAAGCCTATCTCTCGCCTCCGCTGACCCTCGATACGGATGGCGACGGCGTCAACGATGCGTTTCTGCTTTCGAGCGGTGAAACCGCGCAGCTCAGCTACGTCGTCAACGTCGGCGCCACTTCGGTCGACAGCGCGTTCAGCGTCGGCGGCACGATCATGATCGCGAACAACGACCCGACACGCAGTGCCAATCTCGTCGGCGTCGTCGACAACTTGGCCGGCGCGACGGTGATTTGTCCCAGTATGTCGGTGCCGGCGGGCGGCGCGTTGACCTGCTCGTATTCGGCCGGCCTGCCCAATACCAACGCAGGCACCAACACTGCAACCGCGACGCAGCAGAACTACCACTACGACGCCGGAGGCGGCGCGACACCGGCAGGCACTACGCCGTATTCCGGTTCCGCACCGTTCGCGTTCGGCGCGCCAACTACTGTGATCGACAATTGCGTCAATGTCAGCGACGCGTTCAACGGCGGCGCGCCGCAAAGCTTGGGCACGGTCTGTGCGGACCAGTTGCCGAAGAGCTTCGCCTATACGGCGAGCTTCACCTGGGACGCGAACGCGCTTGGCGTATGCAAGCGCATCCCGGTGCCGAACGTCGCGAGTTTCACGACCAATACGACGGGCGCGACCGGCAGCAGTACCGTGACGATCAACATCCAGAACCGCTGCGACCTCACAGTGGGCAAGACCGCCGATGCTTTGTTCACGCGCACCTTCCCGTGGACGTTGACTAAGACGGTCTCGCCGTCCACGCTCAACCTGTTCAACGGCGACACCGGCGATGTCGGCTATACGGTCACGGCGACCAAGGGGGCGCCGGTCGATTCCGACTTCCATGTCTCCGGCGCGGTCACGATCTCCAATCCGTGGCCGGTGGCCGCGACCATCACGGCGCTGGACGACAAGCTCGCGGGCAATCCCGTTAGCCTCAACTGCGGCGTAACTTTGCCTTACACGCTGCCGGCGCAGCAGACGCTGACCTGCCCGTATTCGACTCCCGTTGCGGATGCGAGCACGCGCAGCAACATCGTCGCGGTGACCACGAGCGGCATCATTCTCGGCGGTACAGCGCAAGCGACGGCCACGTTCGGCGCTCCGACCACGGTGATCAGCGACTCGATCAGCGTGTCGGATTCCGACTCTGGCGCCGGCGGCCCGTGGACGTTCAGCCAGAACGGCAGCCAGAGCTACCCCAAGACCTTCGATTGCAGCGGGCAGGGCAGCCAGGCGACGTTCGCGTATACGTTCGCGAACACGGTCACTGCGTCGAATGGCTTGACGGCGAGTGCGCAGGTGGCGGTCAATTGCTACACGATTGCAGTCAGCAAGACGGCCAACACGAGCTTCAATCGCGCCTGGACCTGGACGATAGCCAAATCCTACGTCTCGCCCAAGCTCACGGTCGACACCAACCATGACGGGATCGCCGACGCGCTGCTGCTGTCGGCGAATCAGACCGTGAATCTCGTCTATTCCGTCAGCCTGAGTGCCACGTCGAGCGACAACACGCAGGCGGTGAATGGCGTCATTGCGATCAGCAACAACGATCCGACGCGCAGCGCGACGCTGTTGGGCGTGATCGACGTGGTGTCGACGTCGCTGAACATGAGTGTCAGCTGTCCGTCTTCGACGGTACCGGCCGGCGGTTCCCTGCAATGCAGCTATTCGGGCAGTCTGCCGGATGATACCGCGCGGACCAATACGGCCACGGCCACCCAGCAGAACTATCACTACGCTGCGGATGGCACTGCAACGCCGGCCGGATCGACCCAGCGGTCGGGCAGCGCAGCGGTGACGTTCGGCGCCCCGGCTAAGCTGGTCGACCAGTGCGTCACCTTGTCCGACGCGTTCGACGGCGGCGCGCCCGCGGCGCTCGGGAGTGGCACGATCTGCGCTCCCTCGGCCGGCGGCAGCTGGTCGCAGAGTCTGACCTACACGGCAAGCTTTACCTGGGATCCGTCGCTGGGCACTTGCAAGACGATCGTGGTGCCGAACGTCGCGAGTTTCCTGACCGGCACGACGGGCGCCACCGGCAGCAGTACGGCGACGGTCAATATCACCAACCAGGATTGCGCGTTGGGTTGCACGCTGACACAGGGTTATTGGAAGACGCATAGCGTGTACGGTCCGGCGAAGCCGGATCCGACCTGGAACTTGATCCACCCGAACGGACCAAACACGACGTTCTTCTACAGCGGTGAGTCCTGGTATCAGGCATTCTGGACCACGCCGGCCGGCGGCAACGCGTATTGGGTGCTGGCGCACCAGTACGAGGCGGCGGTTCTGAACCAGCTGAACGGGGCCTCGCAGCCGTCTCAAGTGCAGTCCGCGATAAGCCAGGCCTTCGGTTTGTTCAACAGTCCGACCAACACGCCGGCGTACATCGGCGGCCTGAAGTCGAACAATTCGCTGCGGCAGGAGTTCATCGGCGATGCCGCGATTCTCGACATGTACAACAGCGGCAACTATCCGGGCGGTCCGCCGCACTGCAGCGAGGATTCGACCTCGAGTTCGTCGCCATAGGATGAAATGGACTTTGGCGGCTCCTTCCGCCCTTCAACGGCGCGCCTTGGCTGGCGCGCCGTTTCTTTGGGCATAAATACGCATTGGTACGCGCTTTTGGGCAAAAACGGTTATAATGGGCAGCTTTTTCAAGCCGATTAGGCACTTGCGCAGCGTTCAGTTTCGCGGGGCCGGATCGTTCCATAACGCGGTTCGCGCTGACGGACAACCGTTTCCCAGGCTGGACCGCGCCGTACGCAACATAGCATAGGTAAACATCATGTCTCTCTCTGTCGAACAGACCAGCAAGGTCATTGCGGACTACCGCCGTGCGCCGAACGATACCGGCTCCCCCGAAGTGCAGGTCGCGCTGCTTTCCGCGCGCATCGAGCACCTTTCCAAGCATTTCGCCGACCATGACAAGGATCATCACTCGCGTCGCGGTCTGCTCAAGATGGTCAATCAGCGCCGCAGCCTGCTTGCGTACCTCAAGAAGGCCGACGCGGAGCGCTACAAGACGCTGATCGAGCGCCTGGGTCTCCGCCGTTAAGCAGTTCGAAAACGTGATCCCCGCTGCGGCGGGGATTCGTTTTGATAGTGGCTCGACAAAGCAGAATTTATTTGGGTTCCCGCGTCCGCGGGAATGACGAAAGAGCAAGCAAGAACTGGATTCCCGTGTACGCGGGACGACAGAAAAATCGAAGGCAAACACAATGGCCAAAGTTACAAAATCATTCCAGTACGGCAACCAGACGGTCACGCTGGAGACGGGCGAAATCGCCCGTCAGGCGTCCGGCGCGGTGATGGTGTCGATGGGCGGCACCGTCGTGCTGGTTACCGCGGTCGCCGCGGCGAAGGCGAAGGAAGGGCAGGATTTTTTCCCGCTCACCGTCGACTACGTCGAAAAGTTCTATTCCGCCGGCCGCATCCCGGGCGGCTTCTTCAAGCGTGAAGGCCGTCCGACCGAGAAAGAAACGCTCACTTCGCGTCTGATCGATCGCCCCGTACGCCCGCTGTTCCCGGAAGAGTACAAGAACGAAGTGCAGATCATCGCGCAGGTCGTCTCGCTCAACCCGGAAATCGACGGCGACATTCCCGCGATGATCGGCGCTTCGGCGGCGCTCTCGCTCGCCGGCATTCCGTTCAAGGGCCCGATCGGCGCGGCCAAGGTCGGTTACGCGAACGGCAAGTATCTGCTCAATCCGACCACGGCCGAACTGAAGACGTCGGACCTGGAACTCGTCGTCGCCGGCACCTCGAATGCCGTGCTGATGGTCGAATCCGAAGCCAAGCTGCTCAGCGAAGACGTCATGCTCGGCGCGGTCGTGTTCGGCCACAAGGCCCTGCAGAACGTGATCAACGCGATCAACGAGCTGACCGTCGAAGCCGGCACCAAGCCGTCGACCTGGGTCGCTCCGGCGAAGAACGACGCGCTGATCGGCGCGCTCAAGGACGCGGTCGGCGACCAGCTCGCCAAGGCGTTCCAGATCCGCGACAAGCTGCAGCGCCGCGACGCGATCGCCGCGATCAAGTCCGACGTGCTGACCGGCCTCGCCGGCCGCATCGAAGCGGAGAAGTGGGACAAAGCCGAACTCGCCAAAGAATTCGGCGATCTCGAATACCGCACGATGCGCGACGCCGTGCTCGACACCAAGGTCCGCATCGACGGCCGCAAGCTCGACGATATCCGCCCGATCAGCGTGCGCGTCGGCGTGCTGCCGCGTACCCACGGCTCGGCGCTGTTCACGCGCGGCGAGACGCAGGCGCTCGTCGTCGTCACGCTCGGCACCGCGCGCGACGCGCAGATCATCGACGCGCCGGAAGGCGAGTCGAAGGACAGCTTCCTGTTCCACTACAACTTCCCGCCGTTCTCGGTCGGTGAAGCCGGCCGCTTCGGCGCGCCGAAGCGCCGCGAGATCGGCCACGGCCGCCTCGCCAAGCGCGGCGTGCAGGCGGTGAAGCCGACGATCGAAGCGTTCCCGTACGTGCTGCGCGTCGTCTCGGAAATCACCGAGTCGAACGGTTCCTCGTCGATGGCTTCGGTGTGCGGCTCCTCGCTGGCGATGATGGATGCGGGCGTGCCGCTCAAGGCGCCGGTCGCGGGCATCGCGATGGGTCTGGTCAAGGAAGGCGACCAGTTCGTCGTGCTCTCCGACATCCTCGGCGACGAGGATCACCTCGGCGACATGGATTTCAAGGTGGCCGGTAGCGCCGACGGCATCAGCGCGCTGCAAATGGACATCAAGATCGACGGCATCACCGAAGAGATCATGAAGGTCGCTCTGGCCCAGGCCAAGCAGGGCCGTCTGCACATCCTCGGCGAAATGGGCAAGGTGATCAGCACCTCGCGCAGCGAGATGAGCGAGTTCGCCCCGCGCCTGATGACGATGAAGATCCATCCGGACAAGATCCGCGAAGTCATCGGCAAGGGCGGCACCGTCATTCGCGGCATCACCGAAGAAACGGGTGCGACGATCGACATCAGCGACGACGGCACCATCGTCATCGCCTCGGTCAATCGCGAAGCGGCCGACGCGGCCAAGGCGCGCATCGAGCAGATCGTCTCCGACGTGGAGCCGGGACGGATCTACGAGGGCAAGGTCGCCAAGCTCATGGACTTCGGCGCCTTCGTCACGATCCTGCCGGGCAAGGACGGTCTCGTCCACGTCTCGCAGATCTCCAACGAGCGCGTCGAGAAAGTCTCCGACAAGCTCAAGGAAGGCGACGTGGTCAAGGTCAAGGTGCTCGAAGTCGACAAGCAGGGTCGCATCCGCCTGTCGATGAAGGCCGTCACCGAGGAAGCTCCGGCCGCTTAAGCCGCCTGCAGTCCGAAAAATCGACGCCGTCGGCGACTCGGGGATTCTCTCCCCGGGAACCGGCGGCGTCGTTTTTTGTGTCTTCGCCTTCGCTCCCGATGCAGGCGGCACTTCAGGTTAATTCTGCAACCGGACCCGTGCTAGGATCGCCGTGAACGTTGGAGAACGTGCATGAGCGACAGCAAGAACATAAACGAGTGGCTGAAGGACTGGGACGCGCTGCAGCGCCAATATTTCAACGCCTGGTCCGATCTCGCACAGAAGGCGCCGTTCGCCGTGCCGACGGGAGCAGCGGGTTTCCCCGGAGCCAATCCTTTCGTCCCGCCGGCACCGCCTCCGTCGGCCGGTTTTGCAGGCTTTCCTCCGTTCGGCGGATTTCCCGGCGCGGTTCCGGCGCCCGGCTCGAACGCGCCATGGCAGGAAGGTCTGGAACGGTGGATGCGCATGTTCGCCGGCGCGGACAGGCAGAATGAAGTCGTCGAGCGTCTGATCGAAAGCGCCAAGAGCTATGTCGCGATGACGCAGTCGTTGTTCGCCTCGCCGCCGCAGATGGGCGAGGGCGCGGCAAATCCGGCCCAGGCCTGGTTCGATGCCGTGCGCGACGGCCTCGGCGCGGCCGGCGGAGCGGGCATCCCCGGCTTCGACCCGGCGACGAATCCGTTCGCCAAAGCCGTGCGCGACATCGCCGGCAAGGGCGCGCAGGGGTTCGCCGAGCTGCCCGCTGCGTTCGCCCCGTATTTGGAGCAGGTGCGCAAGGAAGGCATGTCCTGGCTGCAGGCGCCTGCTTTCGGCATCGCGCGCGAACATCAGGAACACTATCAGCGCACCGCCGTGGCCCTGTTCGACTACGAGCAGGCGCTGCGCGAGTACAACCGTCTCATGCTCAAGGCGAGTCAGCGCGGCTTCGAATTGTTCGAACGGCGCCTCGCCGACCATGCCGAGCCCGGACGCACGATCGAGTCGCTCAAGGCGCTCTACGATCTCTGGGTCGATGCGGCCGAGGACGCCTACGCCGAGATCGCGCTGTCGGAGGAGTTCAGCAAAGCCTACGGCGAGCTCGCCAATGCGCAGATGCGCCTGCGCAAGCAAATCCAGACGGAAGTGGAGCGGATCAGCCGCGAGTTCGGCATGCCGACGCGCACGGAAGTCGACAGCCTGAGCAAGCGCGTGCACGACCTCGGCAGAGAATTGCGCGACGGCGGCGCACGCAGCGGTGATGAAATCGAAACCGAACTGGCCGCGCTGCGCAGCGAAATCGGGGCGCTGAAGAAGTCGCTGGCGCGTTCCGCGACCGTCGCCAAGCGCGTCGAAGAAGCCGCCCCGTCGGCTGTCGTCGACGAGCCCGTCGAGCCGGTACGGAAACCCTCGCGAACGGCGCCGAAGGCCGAGCGTCGCCCGCGCCGCCCGGCGGCGTCCAGATCGCGTGCGCCGGCGCCGGTGGTGCGACCCAAGCCGGCTGCCGAAGCGGAAGCCGGCGACGGATCCAGTGTCGCTTCTTTCGCCGACGCCGTGGCCGCGATGCGACGGCGCGTCAACGGCGGGACGAAGCAGCGCGCGAGCGCGGCACAGATGTCGAAGCCGAGCAAACGCAACGAAGACAAGGCCGACAAGAAGAAGCGCAAGAAAGGCGGCTGACGAAAGGACCCTTTCCTCCGTTCCGGCCCGGCCGGGGACGGCGATGAACGAAGAGACGGCAGGACATGAACCCCATCCGCATCGCGCCGCAGAAGGCGTACGAAGAAGCGAAGAAATTCCAGGACAAGATCGCCGCCGGCATGAAGGTGCTGCGTACGCTCGACGACGTGCACTACGGCGCGACGGACAAGGAAGAGATTTATCGCGAAGACAAACTGGTTCTCTACCGCTTCAAGGGACCGCATAAGCCGACCGCCAAGGTGCCGATCCTGATCAGCTACGCGCTGGTCAACCGGCCGTACATGGTCGACCTGCAGGACGACCGTTCGTTGGTCAAGAACCTGCTTGCGCTCGGTGAGGACGTGTACCTGATCGATTGGGGCTATCCCGACGCGTCCGACAAACACCTCACGCTCGACGACTACATCAACGGCTACATCCGCCGCTGCGTCGAGGTCGTCGCCAGACGCCACCGACTCGACAAGATCAACCTGCTCGGCATCTGCCAGGGCGGCGCGTTCAGCCTGTGCTTCGCCTCGATCTATCCTTCGATGGTCAAGAACCTGATCACGATGGTGACGCCGGTCGATTTCCAGACGCGCGACAACATGCTGTCGAACTGGGTGCGCCACCTCGACGTCGACCTGTTCGTCGATACGCTCGGCAACGTGCCGGCCGATCTGATGAACTATTGCTACCTGATGCTGAAGCCGGTGCGCTTGAATCAGCAGAAGTACATCGGCCTCGTCGATATTCTCGACGACAAGGCCGAGCTGGAGAATTTCCTGCGCATGGAGAAATGGATTTTCGACAGCCCCGATCAGGCCGGCGCGGCATTCCGCCAGTTCATCAAGGATTTCTACCAGGGCAACAAGCTGCTCAACGGCGGACTCAAGATCGGCGGCAAAACCGTCGACCTGAAGAATCTCGATGCGCCGGTGCTCAACATCTTCGCCGAGCAGGATCATCTCGTTCCGCCCGATGCCTCACGCGCGCTGCGTGGGCGTACGGGCACCGAGGACTACACCGAGCTGGCGTTCAAGGGCGGGCATATCGGCATCTATGTATCGGGCCGCGCGCAACGCGAGGTGCCGACGGCAATACACCAGTGGCTCGCGGCAAGGGCGGAATAGCCGCAGGTCCGCCTCACTATCGACAGCGCGCGATTCGCTGCACCCGGTTCTTAAAGATCTTTTGACGCGGCTTTGCGCGGATCAAAAAAGAGAACGGAGCGGATCGAGCCAAAGATCCGAATCTTGCCTCACCGGTTTGGGCGACGCTTCAAATTCGCGTACATCCGCGGCAAAAATTCCACGTCGCGGAAGATCAAAAAGCGGGCTCGGTGAATCGAGTATCTACTTGGATTTTTTCTTGGCGGCGGCGGGTTTCGCGGCGGCAGGCTTGGCGTTCGCCTTTGCGCCGTCGGTCTGCGCGGTCTGCTCGAAGATGTTCGTATAGAACAGCTCGGTCGCCTTGAGCGCCATTTCGATCGTTTGTTTTTGCGAGGCGTTGCTCGTGGCGACAGCGTCGCGCATCAAGTCGAACAGTTCCGACCAGAGCTGGCGCAGGCTGGTGAGGTCCTTGACGTGCGAGGTCTGCGTCATCAGGCGCGTCATCGCGTCGACGTGGAACTGTACGGTCTTGATCGTCAGGTCGAAGGCCTGATCGCTGCCTTCGAGACCGAGCTTCGCCGCCTGCTGGAGGCGGTCGCTCGCTTCGCGGCCGAGGAAATACAGCTGGCCCGGGTTGAACTGCAGCATAAACCCTCCCGATGGTTTTCGTTGTCCGTTCGATCTAGGGGTTGCGACGCAAGAATACAACCGTCGCGGCCGAGAACGCTTGTGCAGCGCGGGAGATTCCGGCTCAGCCGCGCTCGCGCCAGGACTGCAACGCCAGCCGCACGGCCTCGAACTGGCGCTCGACGCGCGTGCACGCATCGCAGGCGAGCAGATGCAGGCGCAGGCGGATGCGCTTGCCCCAGGGCAGAGGATGTTCCATCTCTTGCGAGAGGAGGCGCGAGGCCTGCTGGCAGGTGATGCGAAACATGGGATTCCTAATGGACGTCAACGGACCTCACTGCGCACGACCGAAACCGACGTTTTCAAGACAAGTACGCAGCATCATGCGCGCCCGGTAGAGTTGCACCCAGACGTTGGACGGGGTGATCTGCAAATCCTTACACAACTCGTCCGTGTCGCTGCCGAACACCTCGCGCAGCACGAACAGCTGGCCGATGCGCTTGGGGAGTTTCTCCACGCAGCGCTGCACGGCGACGAGGAACGCGTCCTGCTGGGCCAGCTCGGCCGGGTTGCCGGCATCGAGCGGTTGCCGCGCGTAATGGCCGGTGGCGTCGAAAAGGCGGTCGAGGTCCTGCTCGCCGTTCTCGCCGGTTTCCGGCAGCGGCTCCTCGCGCCATTGCTTGCGCACGAGGTCGATGATGTGGTTTTTCAGGATTGCCGTGAGCCAGGTGCGCAGCGAGGCGCGCCCGGCGAAGCTGGCGCGGCGCTCGTAGGCTTGGGTCAGCACGTCGGACACCGCATCTTCGGCCAGGTGTTCATCGCGCAATTCCAGTCGCGCGATCTTCAGCAGATAAGCGCGGTGCGCGGCCAGCGTCGGAAAGTCGATGGCGGCGGGAGAGGGAGAAGCGGAGGAATCGCCGGTTTCCATGCGAGCTTCGGCCGGGGCGGAGGCGGGGATTATGCCATTCGCGGCCGGCGCCGCATCGCTCAGTGCGCGCCGGCGGGCGCGGATTCGGGGGAATTCCGATCCGCACTCCGCGGCCTTCGAGAGAGCAAAGCGCAGTTCGGTCGAAATCGGCTCATCCGGCGGCGGGTGGGCAGTCGTTCGCCCCGGCGCGCGTTTCGATCAAGCGGAGTGCGATTTACGGATTCCGCGAAACCGCAGACGGTCTGCGGGGGGCTTGCTAAAATCCACACCCCTTCCTTCCCGTCCGGTTTCGTCCATGGACCAGGTCCTGTTTCACCTGCATTTCTTCCATCTGTTCAAGGTCGCGGTAACCGGGTGGAAGCTCGTCGGTTTCCTCGGCACCTTCCTGTTCACCGCGCGCTGGTTCGTGCAGTTCTATGCGACGAAGAAGCTGAAGCGCGTCACCGTGCCGCTGTCGTTTTGGTATCTGTCGGTGATCGGCAGCGTGCTGACCTTGGCGTATTTCGTCTGGGGCAAAAACGATTCGGTGGGCATCATCCAGACGGCATTCCCGATGTTCGTGTCGATCTACAACGTCGTCGCGCACCTGCGCTACCACAAGCCCGAGGTAATCGAACCGCGCGGACCGGAAGAAACCTAGCCGCGCCGCACCGAAGAACGTTTGCCATTTCCGCGCAAGCGGGAATCCGGTGCCTATGCTCCGCGGCTTCCGGCAGAACGATGGACAAAGTCGCAGATTCCCGCTGGAAGCTCGCGGGAATGACGAGCCGAAGCCTACCTTGGCCGAAGGCCGGAACCAGTCAAGCCGCATCTGCGGACGCCCCGGAAAAGGGGCGTCCGTATTTGCAGAAGGCTACTCGGGGTCGTAGTCGAGATTCGGCGCCAGCCAGCGCTCGGCTTCCGCGAGCGTCCAGCCCTTGCGCTCGGCGTAGTCCTCGACCTGTTCCTTGGTCACGCGGCCGAGCACGAAGTACTGGCTGTCCGGGTGGCTGAAATACCAACCCGATACGGCAGCCGTCGGATACATCGCGAAACTTTCCGTCAATTCGATACCGGCGTTCTTCGTCGCGTCGAGCAGGGCGAACAGCGTGCCTTTCTCGGTGTGGTCGGGGCAGGCCGGGTAGCCGGGAGCGGGGCGGATGCCGCGGTATTTTTCGCCGATCAGTTCGTCGTTGCCCAGCGACTCGGCGGCGGCATAGCCCCAGAACTCCTTGCGCACGCGCTCGTGCAGGCGTTCGGCGAAAGCCTCGGCGAGGCGGTCGGCGAGGGCCTTGAGCAGGATCGACGAATAATCGTCGAACGACTTGCCGAATTCCTCGAGCTTCTCTTCGATGCCGGTACCGGCGGTGACGGCGAAGCCGCCGACCCAATCCTGTTTGCCGGAGTCTTTCGGCGCGACGAAATCGGCGAGGCAGAAATCCGGCCGGCCGGGCGGCTTGTCGGCTTGCTGGCGCAGGAAGTGCAGCGTCGCTTTCTTCCCGGATTCCAGGGAAATCTCGACATCGTCGCCGACGCGCGCCGCCGGCCAGAAGCCGATCACGGCGCTGGCCTTGAGCCATTTCTCGTCGACGATTTTCTTCAACATCTTCTGCGCATCGTCGAACAGCTCGCGCGCCTGCGCTCCGACGACGGCGTCATCGAAGATCTGCGGGTAGTGGCCGGCGAGCTCCCAGGTGTTGAAGAACGGCGACCAGTCGATGCGGTCGACCAGCTCGGCGAGCGGATAGTCTGCGAACACCGTGATGCCGGGTTTATTCGGCACGGGCGGCACGTACTTGTCCCAACCGCCGTCGAAGGCCTGCCCGCGCGCGTGTTCGAGCGAGACGAGGCGTTTGGCCGGGCCGCGGTCCTTGTGGCGCTCGCGGATCTCGGCGTATTCGGCGCGGATCTTCGCCATGAACGCGTCGACGAGTTCCTTCGAGATCAGCGACTGCGCAACGCCGACCGCGCGCGAAGCGTCCTTCACCCACACGGTCGGCGATTTGTAGTGCGGTTCGATCTTCAGCGCCGTGTGCGCGCGCGAGGTCGTCGCGCCGCCGATCAGCAGCGGCACGTGGAAATCCTGGCGCTGCATTTCCTTGGCGACGTGGCTCATTTCTTCGAGCGACGGCGTGATCAGGCCGGACAGGCCGATCATGTCGGCGTTCTCGGCCTTGGCCGTGTCGAGGATCTTCTGTGCCGGCACCATGACGCCCAGATCGACGACGTCGAAGTTGTTGCAGCGGAGGACGACGCCGACGATGTTCTTGCCGATGTCGTGCACGTCGCCCTTGACCGTGGCGAGCACGATCTTGCCGTTCGACTTGCCCGCGTCGCCCGTGCGAGCCTTCTCGGCTTCGATGAAGGGCAGCAGGTACGCGACCGCCTTCTTCATCACGCGTGCGGATTTCACCACCTGCGGCAGGAACATCTTGCCCGCGCCGAACAGGTCGCCGACGACGTTCATGCCGTCCATCAGCGGGCCTTCGATCACGTCGAGCGGACGCGTCGACTGCAGGCGCGCTTCCTCGGTATCGACTTCGACGAATTCGTCGATGCCGTGCACGAGTGCATGGGAAAGGCGCTCACGCACGTTCTTCTCGCGCCAGGCCAGTTTTTCCTTGTTGCCGGCGCCTTGCTCGCCCTTGCCCTTCTTGTACTTCTCCGCGATTTCCAGCAGCCGTTCGGTCGCGTCTTCGCGGCGGTTGAGCACGACGTCTTCGACCAGTTCGCGCAGTTCGGGATCGAGGTCGTCATAGATCGGCAGCGCGCCGGCGTTGACGATGCCCATGTCCATGCCGGCCTTGATCGCATGGTAGAGGAACACGCTGTGGATCGCGCCGCGCACCGTTTCGTTGCCGCGGAACGAGAACGACACGTTCGACACGCCGCCGGAGACGTGGCAGTGCGGCAGGCTCGCCTTGATCTCGCGCGTCGCTTCGATGAAGTCGACCGCGTAGTTGTTGTGTTCCTCGATGCCGGTCGCGATCGCGAAGATGTTCGGGTCGAAGATGATGTCCTCGGGCGGAAAGCCGACTTGTTCGGTGAGGATCTTGTAGGCGCGAGTGCAGATCTCGATCTTGCGCGCCTTGGTGTCGGCCTGGCCGGTTTCGTCGAAGGCCATCACCACCACGGCGGCGCCGTAGGACAGCACTTTGCGCGCATGCTCGACGAAGATTTCCTCGCCTTCCTTGAGCGAGATCGAATTGACCACGCCCTTGCCCTGCAGGCAGCGCAGGCCGGCCTCGATCACGGTCCACTTCGACGAGTCGACCATGACGGGCACGCGCGCGATGTCGGGCTCGGCGGCGATCAGGTTGAGGAATTTCTCCATCGCCTTTTCGGAGTCGATCAGGCCTTCGTCCATGTTGACGTCGATGATCTGTGCGCCGTTCTCGACCTGCTGGCGGGCGACTTCGACCGCTTCGTCATAGCGATCTTCCTTGATCAGCTTCTTGAACGCGGCCGAGCCGGTGACGTTGGTGCGCTCGCCGACGTTGACGAAGAGGAGGTC
>CBJLOV010000053.1:0-22830 GCA_966424745.1 uncultured bacterium | reverse complement strand
AAGCAGAGCCGGGCGCGATGAATCGCGCCCCTACGGCACCGTAACCTTTCTTCGGCTCGGGCTCCGCTTTCTGCATTTGCTTCTGCGCGCACGATGCGCGCTGCTCTGACTCTTCCGGAGCCCCATTACATTGTGGCGGCAGCGGTCGATCAGGCCTGCAGGGGCGGCGCGAACGGCGGAGCTGGCCGCGCAGCGGCGTGGGGCGGGATGCCCGGAGCCGGGAGAAACGACCCGCTCGTCCAAAGCGCGAGCGGGGGCTCTTGCCCCTAAAGACACGAGATCAAAAGCAAAGATCCAGTGCGAGCCGGCTAAGTCGAAATCGCCAACTTCTCGCTGCGATAAATGCGCGACGTCACGAAGTACACCAGCAACGCCGCCGCCGTCGTGCAGACGAAGCACAGCATCAGCGCCTGCGTGGTCACGGTTTCGCCGCGCAGGAAGCGGGTCAGGGCGATCTGCTGGCCCATCAGCGGCACCGCGTACATCCACGGCTGCGGTTTGAACGGCATGACCGTGAGCAGCATGGTCGGGATCGCCGGCACGAAGGTGAGCAGGCCGAGCCAGGTCTGCGCTTCGCGGTAGCTCTTGGCGAACGCGGCGACCATGGTCTGCAGGCCGGCGAGCAGGCCGGCGAGCGGCAGCATGACGAACAGGCCGCGCGACAGGAATTCGACGCCGATGTGCAAGTCCATGCCGAGCTTTTCGGTGGGCAGGAATCGCCCGGCGAGGGAAAAGGCGAGAATGCTGAGCAGCACCGTGGTCATCGAGAACGCGGTCGTCGTCGCCAGTTTGCCGGCGAGGATCTGCCCGCGCGGCACCGGATTGGCGAGCAGCGGTTCGAGCGACTGCCGTTCGCGTTCGCCTGCCGTGGTGTCGATCGCCAGCGCCATGCCGCCTATCAGCGCGCCGAGGATGAAGAAGTAGGGCAGGATGCCGAACATCGTTCCCGAGCGGCTCTGCGGCGTGGACTGATCGCGTTCGGCGACGACGACCGGCTTCATCACCGCGGGAGACAGTCCGCGTGCGAGCAGGCGCAGCGCGCCCGTGCGCTGCGCATAGCCTTCCACCGCCGCCTGCACGCGGCGCACCGAGCTTTGCGCGTCGCGCTGCGATTCGTCGTAGACCAGTTCGACCTGAGCGGGTTCGCCCTTGTTCCAATCGTCGGCGAACCTGGCGGGGATGCGCAGCACGACGTCGGCGTCCTGCTCGCGCACGGCACGCTCGGCGTCGGCGGGGCCGGGCTGGATTTCGAAGCGCTGCTGTTTCAGCGCGTCGATCAAGTTCGGCGCATATTCACCGCCGATCACGGGCAGCTTCAGCGGTTGCTCGGCTTTCTCCAGCTCGCGCGAGACCATCGTGTTGATCAGCAGCACGAAAAACAACGGACCCATGAGCGGGCCGGTAACCAGGGTATTGATCACGGTGCGGCGGTCGCGCAGGTTTTCGCGCAGTTCTTTGAGGAAAACGATCAAAGCCGATTTCATTTGCGGCGTCCTTGAATCGAAAGAAAACCACGAAGGCACGAAGAGCACGCGGGTGCACGAAGAAAAATCGCCTCGGAGCGAAAATGTTTTGTGCTTCTTTGCATCTTCGCGATGCGTTTTTTCGGCTCGTTGCGGATCATGCGGCAAGCCCCTCGTCGGACCCGATCAATTTGACGAAGGCGTCTTCGAGATTCGCCTCGCCGGTTTGCGCGCGCAGCGCGTCGGGCGCCTCGTCGGCGACGACGCGGCCGTGCGCGATCACGACGATGCGGTCGCAGAGCGCGGCGACCTCCTGCATGATGTGGCTGGAGAACAGCACGCAGCGGCCTTCGCTTTTCAAGCGTTTGAGGAAGGCGCGCATCGCGCGCGTCGCCATCACGTCGAGGCCGTTGGTCGGTTCGTCGAGGATGACGTTCTTCGGGTCGTGCACGAGGGCGCGCGCGATGGCGGTCTTGACGCGCTGGCCCTGGGAGAATCCTTCGGTGCGGCGATCGGCGATGTCTTCCATCTCGAGCGCGCGGATCGCCGCGTCGCTGCGCGCGCGTATCGTCGCTTCGTCGAGGCCGTGCAGTCTGCCGAAGTAGGCGATGTTCTCGCGTGCGCTCAGGCGCTTGTACAGACCTCGCGCGTCCGGCAACACGCCCAGGCTTCGTCGCACGGAAAGCGGATCGGCGGCGGCGTCCACCCCGTCGACGAGGACCTGTCCGGAATCGGGCTGCATCAGCGTGTACAGGCAGCGCAGCGTCGTCGTCTTGCCGGCCCCGTTGGGGCCGAGCAGGCCGGTGATCTCGCCGTCGCGGGCGAGAAAGCTCACGCCGTCGACGGCGACGACTTTTTTCGCGCCGCCGCCGAAGGTTTTGTGCAGATCTCTTACTTCAATCATGTGCGACGCTCCTAGGGCTTTTCAGCCCCCTTGAGCCAAGGGGGCGAACCGCTTGCGCAGCAAGCGGTGGGGTTGTGGCAATGCGGCGCCGAGTCGAAGCCGGTCGCGCGCGAAGCGCGAAACGCGCCCTCATGGAGCGGCTCCGTTGAAGTCGATCAGCGCCGGTATCGGCCCGAGCGCGTCGACGCACTTCGTATCCAGGGTTTTCGGGTTGAGCTTCTCGACGAACTCGCCGACCAGTTTCGCGATGCAGCCGCGGCCGATCACATTGTGGCCCTGGCCCTTGGCGACGATCAGCTTCGCGTTGTCGAGGCCCTTCAAGACCTGCTCGCCGTAGCGCGGCGGCGTCACCGGATCGAGCTCGCCTTCGAGCACGAGGATCGGCTTGGCGGACTTCAGCGGGGCGTGGAAATCCGCTGGCGCTGCGCCGTGCGGCCAGACCGCGCACATCGCGGCGATGCTGTCGGTCAGGCTCGTGCCGAGCAGGGTATTCGCGTCGTTCGGATCGGGCTTGATCAGGTCGGCGTCTTCGCTGCAGATCACCGAAGCCTGCATGCCGCCGTTCATCGTGCCGGACATGTCGTCCTGCAGCAGCTGGGTCTGCCCGGCCAGCGGCGTGTAGTTGCCCTTGAGGCCCTCGGCGATCGACAGCGGCAGCAGGGCGGCGGTTTCGGGCGAGTAGGCGAACATGCGCACGAGGCCGGCGAGGCGGTTCGCGCTCAGGCGCAGCTCGGTCGACTTGAACGTGACCGGATCGCGGAACGCGAAGTCCTGGGGCTGCGCGCGCAGCGCGTCGCGCAGCTTGTTGAGGGCGGCGTAGGAATCGCCGAACGCCTTCGTGCAGGCGGCGTTCTTGCCGCATAGGGCGAACTGCGCCTTCAGCGCCGCTTCGAGGTTGCGCGCGAATTCCTCGCCGAAGATCAACTCGTTCGGCGCGACGCTGTCGAGGACGACGCTGCGCACGGCGTCGGGGAAGCGCATCAGGTACTGCTGGGCCATGCGAGTGCCGTAGGAAACACCGACGAGATCGAACTGCGGCGCGCCGAGCGCGAGGCGCAGGTCTTCGAGATCGCGCGTCGCCACCGTCGTCGTGTAATAGCGGGGATCGGCATTCTTCTCGACTTCGGCCAGGCACTTGGCCGTCGCCTCGCGCAGCTTCTGCGCGTCGACGCCGTTGTCGGTGTCGCCGAGCTGCCGCGGGTCCTTCTCGGCCTTCTTCACCGTCTCGCATTCGAGCGGATGCGACTTGCCGGTGCCGCGCTGGTCGAGCAGCAGGATGTGGTGATGCCGGCGCAGCGGCGCGAGCGCGGCGGCGATCTGCGGATAGGTCTCGACCGCGGCCTGGCCCGGGCCGCCGGCGAAGAAGACGACGATGTCGGCATCCGCGCGTTCCGCGTCGCTTTTGACCAGGGCGACGTTGAGGTCGATCCGGCGGCTCGCTTTGTCGTTTCTATTTTCCGGCACCGAGAACGGCGCGCAATACGCCGGCGTCGTCGCGCCGGAATTCTTCTGCGCCAGATCGCAGGCCTTGAAATCGAGCGCGCCGAGGCGGAATCCGCGTGCATCGGCGGAGATCTTGTCGGCCAGCGGCGCCCGCATGTCGGTCTCGCCGCCGGGTGCGCGCTGCTGCCAGTGCCGGTAGGCGAACAGACCGAGCACGGCGAGCAGCAGGGCGGCGCGGAACAGGTTTCTCTTGGCGGTCATTCAGTCCTTCCCCGGTTGGAAAATCGATTCGATCGGCAGGCGGAACAGCTTGGCGATGCGGAACGCGAGCGGCAGGCTCGGATCGTATTTGCCGGTTTCGATCGCGTTGACCGTCTGCCGCGACACGTCGAGCTTTTCCGCAAGATCGCCCTGCGACCAGCTCCGTTCGCTGCGCAGTTCGCGCAGGCGGTTGTTCATTCGTCGGCCCGATTGCGCCGTTGCCGGTGGCGTACGAAAGCGACGAGGCTGGCGACGGCGAGGCCGGCGGCCGCCCCGGCGGTGAAGCTGAGGGCGAATTCATCGGCCGAGCGCCAATGCGCCCATATCGCGATCGCGCCCGTGATCGCGGCTGCGCAGAGCAGGCGCTGATGCCAGGGAAAGCCTTCGCTGTCCTCGTCGCAGAACGCGCTCATGCCGTAGCGGCGGGCCACCCACTGCCGGCCGACGCCGTAGCAGATCATCAGGACGGGAAACACCCAGACGAGCGCCGCCGTGCAGGCCTCCGGCGACAGCACCTTGGCCGCGGCGAGAAAACCGCCGACCAGGCTGAAGATGGACACGGCCGCGGCGGCGAAGCCGAAGCCGACCAAGTGAGTGCGCTGTTCGAGTTCGTCGGCATGGCGCACGCGTTCGGCCATCAGCCAGATCACGTACAGCAGCGGCAGGATCGGCAACAGTGCCAGCAGCGACTTTACCGGCCAGTCGGACGAACTGCGCGCGGCGGGCAGGGTCATCATGACCACCGCCGTGTAGACCGCCATCGCGATCATCGTGCGCAGTTGATAAGCCTTTTTGGCGTTGCGATTCACGTCGGCACGGCTCGTATGGTTGCGGGTGCCGGCATGGAGGGTCCGGCGGTGTGTCAAGGGTGCTTGACATGCGCAATCTAGGCCGGCGGTGCGCCCGTGTCAAGCTTGCTTTACACAAGCGCCGCCGCGGCCGTTGCGTGTACCGGGCCGAATCGCCGTCGAGTTCCGCGCAAGGAGGCGGTGTCTGCGTGGCGAGGCGGCGACGTTGAGGGATCGTCGCGTTGTGCCCGGTCCATCACGTGTTTTCATGCCTGCCCGGAAAATATTTTTGCATTCCGTGATCGCCTGCACGCAATTCGAAGATTCCCGGGAATAGCCTGTCGCCGCGTACTTCCAAGGGGGAGAGACCAATGATGCAGTCATTGTGTTTTGCACGCACCGCTTCGATCGTCGCCGCGCTTGCCGTCACCGCCGGTGCCCAGGCAGGCACCGACACCACGACGTTCAACGTCACCATCACGGTGACGAGCACCTGCGATATCCATACCGGCCCTACGACCAACGTGGCCTTCGGCAGCGTGGCGTCGAGCGCGACCAATGTGTCCGCGACGAGCGCGCTGACGGTCAATTGCACCAGCCAGACGCCGTATACCGTCGCGCTCGACAACGGCCAGCACGGCAGCGCGGGGCCGGTGCGTGCGATGCAGAACGGAAGCAATACGGTCGGCTACCAGCTCTATCAGGATGCCGCGCACTCGCAGGTTTGGGGCAGCACCACGGGCACCGGCGGCAATGTGTACGCGGGGACCGGGTCCGGTTCCGCACAGACGCTGACGGTGCACGGTCTGGTCAGCAGCGCGAACTCGCCGGCGGGAAGCTATACCGATACGGTCACGGCGACGGTCTCCTACTGAGGCCGTTGTGATCGCTCCCGCAAGGTGCTCGGGCACTGGCGGCGGCTGGCTGTTTTTCGCGGCGCTGCTGCTTTACGGCGCCGGTGCGCAAGCCACCGGGCTGCAAGTGACGCCGACGTCGCTGATCGTCGCGGCAAATCGAAGCGCCACCGGCGTGTGGCTGTCCAATACAGGCGATCAGCCGCTGCATGCGCAGATCCGCGTCTACCACTGGTCGCAGGAGCACGGCGCGGACGAGCTGACGCCGTCGGAAGACCTCATCATCAGTCCGCCGATGGTCGAACTGGCGGTAGGGGCGAGCCAGTTCGTCCGCGTGCTTCGGCCCGGCCCCGCCCCCGCGCAGCGCGAAGACGCTTTTCGCATCCTCGTCGACGAGTTGCCGATCGACGAGCCGGCGTCGGCGAAGCCGGCGCCGGCCGGCGAGGGAAGCGCGGTGCGCTTCGTGCTGCGTTATTCGGTGCCGGTGTTCCTTGCGCCGCCCGACTCGGACCCGGCGCTGGCGCAGCTCGAGGGCGAAGTCGACGGCACGGCTTCGCCGCCGCGGCTGATCGTGCGCAACCGCAGCGGCGTGCATGCGCAGCTCGGCAATCTCGTGCTCGTTTCCGCGCAGGGGGAGCGGCGTGAACTTTCGCCGGGTCTCCTGGGTTACGTGCTTGCCGGCCAGACGATGCGTTGGGAGCTGCACGCGGACACGGCGACCCTCGTCGGCGCCGAACTGCAATCGAGGATCAACGGTGAGCCGCGCGAACGCAAGGTGGCGTCGCTGGGCGCTGGCCGGCCTTAGCGTGGCGTTGTCGTGCGCCGCCGCCGTGCGCGGCATGGCCGCCGAAGGCGAGGTCGTCGTGCTGACCGACGGCAAGGACTGGGTGCGCGGCACGAGCGTGTATCTCGAGGTGAGCGTGAACGCTACTCCAACCCGTCGCATCGCCCATTTCGACGAGCGCAACGGCGAGTTGTACGTGCGCGTCGCGACGCTGCGCAGTCTCGGGGTTTCGCCGCCGGCGCAGAGCGAAGATCCGCTGCGGCTGACGGCGCTGGCCGGCGCCAGCGTGACCTACGACAAGGCCACGCAGCAGCTCGCCCTCGTCGTGCCGCTGGCGATGCTCGCCGCGCCGACGACGCGGCTGAGCACGCAAAACGCAAAGCCGGTGTCCGTCGCGCCGACGGCGCCCGGCGTGCTCGTCGGCTACGACGTCTACGCCGCGCGCGGCGACGGCATCGGCACGCTCGCCGCGAACCTGCAGGCGCGCGTGTTCGGCATCGGCGCCGGCGTGTTGGAGGACAACCAGCTCGTGCGCTACGTCGACCGCCCTGGCGAGGGCTGGGCGGCGAGTTCGGTGCGCCTGGATACGCGCTGGCAGTTTGCGTTCCCCGACAGCATGCTGCGCGTGAATCTCGGCGACGCGACGACGCAGGCCTTGCCGTGGACGCGCGCGACGCGTTTCGGCGGCATCGCCGTCGGCACCGATTTCTCCCTGCAGCCGTATCGCGTGACGACCCCGCTTGCGCAGTTTCTCGGCCAGGCCACGCTGCCGTCGGCGGTGGACCTGTACATCAACGGCGTCAAACAATACAGCGGCAGCGTGCCGGCGGGCCCGTTCCAGCTCAACGCGGTACCGGCGATCAACGGCGCCGGCAGCGCCCAGATCGTGCTCACCGATGCGCTCGGCCGGCGCAGCGTCGTCGATATGTCGCTGTACGCGACCAACCGGCTGCTGCAGGCCGGGCTGGCGGACTGGTCGCTGGAATTCGGACCGGTGCGGCAGAGCTACGGCGTCGCCTCGTTCGACTACGCCGCGCGGCCGATGGCGAGCGCGACCTGGCGCTACGGTCTCAGCGATGTCTTCACCGTCGAGACGCACGCGGAGGGGCTGAGCGGTCTGCGCAACGCGGGGGGCGGCGGCGACTGGCTGCTCGGCACCCGCGGCGGCGTGCTCTCGCTCGCCTACGCGCGCAGCGACGGCGGCGGGAGCGGCGGCGCGCTGCGCGCCTGGAGCTACGCCTGGGCCGGCCGCTGGTTCAACGCCTCCGTCGCCTCGACGCGCACGTCGGGCGACTACCGCGACGTCGCCTCGTCCTACGGCCTGCCGCCGGCGCGGATCGTCGACACCGCATTCGCCGGCCTCACGATGCCGGCGCTCGGCAATCTGGGCGTCAATTTCCTGCGCCAGCGGTATCCGGGGCAGGCGCTGACGCGCTATGCCGGCCTGTTCTGGTCGCAAACCTTCGGCGGCCGCTGGGCGGCGAATTTCAGCCTCAATCGCGACCTCGGCGCAACCAAGGGCAACCTGTTGTTCGCGAGCGTGACCTATACGCCGGCCAATCGGCTCAGCGTCACCGCCGCGGTGCAGCGCGACCACGGCGATACCTCGAGCGTGCTCGAAGCCGGGCGCAGCGTGCCCGGCGACGGCGGTTTCGGCTGGCGCGTCGACCTGCGCCAGGGCAATCGCCAGGACGGCGCCGCGGCGGAAGCCGACTGGCTCGGCGACCACGGCCGCGTGCGCACCGGCGTGTCGGCATTCGGCGACAGCAGATACGCCTATGCCGAGGCGATCGGCTCCGCGGTGTTCATCGGCGGCCATGGTTTTCTTGCGCGCGAGATCGACAACGCGTTCGCGCTGGTGTCCACGGGCGACATCGGCCACGTGCCGGTGACGCTGGAGAACCGCACGATCGGGCAGACCGGCGCGGACGGCCTGCTTCTGGTGACGCCGTTGAACGCCTATCAGCGCAACCAGATCGGCATCGATCCGCTCGGCCTGCCTGCGGGCGTGCAGGTTGACCAGGTGGCGAGGATCGCCACGCCCGGCGACCGCGCCGGCGCCGTGGTCGGATTCGGCCTGCGCCGCACGCGCGCGGCGCTGCTCATCCTGCGCGATGCGCAGCACCGTCCGATTGCGCTCGGCAGCCGCGCGCAGGTCGAAGGGCGCGCGGCGCAGACGCCGGTCGGATTCGACGGCGAGGTTTATCTGGAGGATCTGGACGACCATGACGTCGTGCGCGTGCGCACGCCGGAAGGTACTTGCCGCGTGCGTTTCGACTACCCGGCCGTCGCCGCCGGCGCGGTACCGCGGCTCGGTCCGATGCTGTGTGCGATGGAGGCGCCGTGAGGATCGCCCGCGGCCGCTTGCGCACAGCGGCGACGCTCCTGCTCGCGCTGGCTGCGCTGTTCGCGCACGCGCGGGCGGACGCGGCCACGTCGTGCAGTGCGACGATGACCGATCTGAGCTTCGGCGCGGTCGTGCCGAACGGCGCTGCGGTCAGCGCCACGGCGACGTTGAACTACACCTGCACCTACACCGGCCTCCTCAGCAGCCTGTACGGCGACTACATACGCCTGTGCTTCAGCATCGGCACCGGTTCCGCGGGAAGCGGCTACTCGCCGCGCACGATGACCAGCTCCGCCGGCGACACGATGAATTTCCAAATGTATACCGACGCCGCGCACAGCAACGTGTGGGGCGGCGCCGGTTCGGGCTTCAGCGTGCCGCAGGCGACGATGATGTTCACGATCCTGGCGAGCGGCACCACGCAGAACGGCACGTTGACGTTGTACGGCCTGGTGCCGGCAGCGCAGGCCGCGCTCGGCGCGGGCAGTTATCAGAGCCAGTTCAACGCGGCGAATACGCAGTTGACCTACGCGTACAACGAAGCGCTGCTGAGCCTGGGCACTTACCCCACGACGTGCACGAACGGATCGAGCGGCAACGGCAGCGGCACGTTCCCGTTCAACGTCAGCGCGAGCGTGCAGCCGAGCTGCACGCTCACCGGCGCCGGCGACCTCGGCTTCGGTTCGGCGCCGAGCAATTTCTCCGGCAACATCGACGTCAGTTCGACGATCGCGATGAACTGCGTCTACCGGACTTCGTGGCAGGTCGGGCTGGACAACGGCCAGCACGCCGCTGGCACGACGCGCCGCATGATCCAGGGGACCGGCGCCGTGGTCTACGAGTTGTACCGCGACAGCGGCCGCAGCCTGCGTTGGGGCGGCACGCTCAATACCGATACCGCGTCGGGCACCGGCACGGGTTCCGCCCAGTCCCTGACCGTCTACGGGCGGGTGCAGCCGCAGAGCGGGCTGGCGGCGGGCAGCTATGCGGACAAGGTCACGGTCACCGTGACGTTCTGAGTGCCTGTTGACGATCTCCCCGCAACGTGCGTGAGCGGATGCCGCACTTCTCCTTCCCCGTCATCCTTCCCCGTCAAGGGGAAGGCCGGGATGCGGATGGTGTATGCGAAATTGCGTAGTGCATTGACACCATCCCCACTCAATCCTCTCCTTGAAGGGGAGGGCTTGAAGCGCCGTCCCAGGCGTTTCGTCGAGATCGTAAACAGGGTCTGAGATCGCCCGGGCGGTGCCGGCGAGCCCGCCAACGTAGTCTTCGTCGCCGGATGCATTTCCTCGGTCCACCGGCCGACGCACGGCGTCCGCGGATCGTTGCATGGCTTTGCCTGATCGCGTCGACGGCACGATCGCGGGCGGACGCCGTGCCGGTCGGCATCGTGATGGCTCTCCGGACTCGATCGACACGCGGCGGCTCGGTTCGGTCGCCCGGGATGTGCGAAAAATGTGAATTCACTCACATTATTTTTGTCGTCGTTTTGCGAACGGGAGATTAAAAAATCGATAAAATGAATTGCCGTACTGCGTCACATAACGACACAAAACGTGTGTGCTATCGCAGTTAAAACTGAACGGCAAGTCTCAGTTTTACGTTTCCTAACAAGGAAATAGCTTTTGGCATATTGCTTGCTTTTTGACCATGCGATCAACCCCGGGCGATGAAGTCTGCAGTCTCGCCGAATGGGGATTCAGCCAACGACCATCGATCTACTCCGGAGAGAAATGAAAATGAAGACCAAGCTTGCTGCTGCTCTGACCCTTGCCGTTTTCGGCATCGCCGCGACCGGCGTCTCGGCCATCGCCGCGACCAGCCCGGCGACCGCCACGTTCCAAGTGTTGATGAAGATCAACAAGGCCTGCACGGTGACGGCCGGCGCCGCTTCCAACATCCAGATCGGCGCTGCGTCCGGCGTGGATTCCAACTCGGGCGCGAACTCGGGCAGCAACACGATCAGCGTGACCTGCTCGAAGACCACCCCGTACTTCGTCGGCCTCGCCCCGTCGACGGCCAACGGCGGCACCAACAACGGCACCGGTAACATGATTTCCGCGACCGCGCCGGCGACCAACACCGACAAGGTTCCCTACACCCTGTATCAGGATGCCGCGTTCGGCACGGTCTGGGGCAACACCGCCACGTCGACCTCCGCCGGCAACGGCAAGAGCGGCACGGGTTCGGGCGCGGCGCAGTCGCTCACGGTCTACGCGCAGGCGTCGAGCGCCAACTTCACGCCCGACAGCTACGTCGACACCGTCACCGTCAACGTGAACTTCTGATCGGCGGACCGACGATGCGTGCGCAGTCGCTTCTGTTCGCCGGCCTCCTGCTGCTGAGCGGCGCAGCCGCCGCCAGCGGCCTGCAGGTTGCTCCGGTGTCGTTGACTCTGCAGGCGTCGCAGAATGCCGACGGCCTGTGGCTGAGCAACGAGGCGGAAGACGTCCTTCGCGCGCAGGTCCGTGTGTACCGCTGGACGCAGGAAGGCAGCGAGGAAAAGCTCGCGCCTTCCCGCGGCCTCGTCATCAGCCCGCCGATGCTGCAACTGGCGGCGGGCGACAAGCAGCTCGTACGCGTGATCCGCGTCGGCACGCCGCCGAACGGGACCGACGCGGTCGAAGAAGCCTATCGCATCGCGATCGACGAACTGCCGATCGAGACCAAGGAAAAAAAGGGACTGCAGTTCGTGCTGCACTATTCGGTCCCGATCTTCGTCGAGCCGGTCGGCGGCGCATCTGCGCCGCAACTGCGCTGGACGTTGGTGCGCGAAGGCGAACGCGTCGCGCTCGAAGTCGCCAACTCCGGCGGCAAGCATGCACAACTGGCCGACATGAGCTTCATCGACAGCCACGGCAAGCGCACCGAAGTGGCCGCGGGCCTGTTCGGCTACGTGCTGCCCGGCGTGACGATGCGTTGGATGCTCAAGCTCCCCGCGGCGACATTCGCCTCGGGCGGAACCCTTGAAGGCAAGGTCAATGGCGAAGCGACCACGCAGAACATTCCGCTGGTCGATCGCCCTCGCTGAGGCGCTGCTGCTGCAGATCGCATCGGCATCCGCGGGCCATGCCGCGGATGCGGGCGCTGCGGCCGCGGTCGCCGTCGACGACCGCGCCGTGTTCGACGGCGGCGACGAGCGCGCGGCCGCCGGCGACGGTGCCGACGATCTCTATCTCGAAGTCACGGTGAACGGCACGAGCAGCGGCCTCGCCCGCTTCGGCTATCGCGACGGCGCGCTGTGGGCCAGCGTCGCCACCCTGCAGCGGCTGGGCTTCGTGCTGCCGCCCGGCACCGGCAGCCCGGTACGGCTGGACGGCCTGCCTGGCGTGCACGTCCAATACGACACGCAACGGCAGAGCGTGACGATCGAAGCGCCGCTGTCGCTGCTCAACACCCCGACGACGGTCCTGAGCGCGGCCGAACACCATGCGGCAAAGGTGACCACCTCCGCCGGCTTGCTGCTCAACTACGACGTGTTCGCCACCCAGGACCAGCATGCGACGGGCAGCCTGAGCTCGTTCGCGGAACTGCGTGCGTTCAACCGCTTCGGCATATTCAGCACGACGAGCTTGACCGACCTGACCCACGACAATGCCAGCGGCTGGCAGGACCGTACGACGCGTCTGGATACGACCTGGAGCACCTCTTTTCCCGACGAAATGCTCACGATGCGCGTCGGCGATACCCTGACCGGCGCTTCGTCGTGGTCGCGCTCCACGCGCATCGCGGGCGTGCAGCTCGCGCGCAACTTCGCCCTGCAGCCGTATCTCATCACTGCGCCGATGCCGGCCTTTCTCGGCTCGGCGACGCTGCCGTCCGACGTCGAGCTGTACATCAACGGCATGCGCCAGTATTCGGGCAAGGTGCCGTCGGGCCCGTTCCAGTTGAACACGGTGCCGAGCATCAACGGCGCGGGCAATGCGCAGGTCGTGATGACCGATGCGCTCGGCCGCCAGACGACGTTGAATTTTTCGCTGTACGACACGCATTTGCTGCTCGCACAAGGGTTGTCGGACTGGTCCGCCGATCTCGGCGTGGTGCGCAAGAACTACGGCACGTCGTCGTTCGACTACGGTCACGATCCCGCCGCAAGCGGCACCTGGCGCTACGGCGTCACCAACAATTTCACCGCCGAAGCGCATGCCGAGGCGACGAACGGCTTGGCCAACGGCGGCGTCGGCGGCAGCTGGCTGCTCGGACAGGCCGGCGTCGTGTCGGGCGGGCTGGCGCACAGCGACAATCGCGGGCTCACCGGTTCGCTGCTCGAACTCGGCTACGACTGGCGCAGCGAGCGCCTCAACTTCACCGTCGGCGGCACGCGCACTTTCGGCAACTATCGCGACGTCGCCTCGCTCTACGGCGCGCCGCCGCCGCACGTGTCGGCGCATGCGGTCGTCGGCTACAGCTCGGATTCCGCCGGCAGCTTCAGCCTGGGCTACGTCCACCTGCGCAACGTGCAGCAGGCGGCGACGCGCTACGCCAGCGCGTCGTGGTTCAAGTCGATCGGCGCCGGCGCATCGCTCAATCTCAGCGTCAACCAGAACCTCGATCAGCACAGCGACCGCAATCTGTTCCTCGGCTTCACCCTGGCGCTCGGCCGTCGCGTTTCGCTCGGCGGCGGAATACAGCGCACCGGAAACCGGAGCAGCGCGGTGCTCGACGCGAGCAGTCCGCCGCCGAACGAAGGCGGGTTCGGCTGGCGCGCCGACGTGCGCAGCGGCGATTCCGCGGGCGGACAGGCCGAACTGAACTACCTCGGCCGCTACGGCCGCGCCGCCGCCGGAGTCAGCGCATTCGGCGACAGCCGTTTCGCCTACGGCGAAGCGAGCGGAGCGCTCGTGTTCATGGGCGGCCACCTGTTCGCCGCGCGCCACGTCGACGACGCCTTCGCCGTGGTCTCGACGGACGGGATTCCCGCGGTGCCGGTGCAACTGGAGAACCGCCTGATCGGCACGACCGATTCGAACGGCATGCTGCTGGTCACGCCGCTCAATGCGTATCAGGAAAACAAGGTGTCGATCGATCCGATGAAGCTTCCGGCGGACATGCGCATCGAGCGGGTGAAGACCGTGGCGACGCCGGGCGACCGTTCCGGCACGCTGGTCCGCTTCGGCATCACGCCGGTGCGCGCCGCCTCGATCGTGCTCGTCGACGCGCAGGACAAGCCGCTGCCGCTCGGCAGCGAGGTGCGGCTGCACGGCCAGTCCGGCGAGCCGGCCATGGTCGGGTTCGACGGCGTGGTCTATCTGGACACGCTGGAAGCGCACAACGTGCTCGAGGTGAATACGGAGGCGGGCGTCTGCCGCGCCGAGTTCGACTATCGCAAACAGGGCGACGGCATCCCGCAGATCGGGCCGCTGCCGTGCCTGAGGGGACAGCCATGATCAAATCGCTGCTACGCGCCGCCGCCGCGTTGATTCTGCTCGGCGCGCTGTTGCTCCCGCTCGGCGCGCGCGCGCAGGGCGTCGCATGCAACGTAACCTCGATGACCAATGTCGTGTTCGGCAACGTCAACCCGACTTCGAGCCAGACCGATACCACCGCGACCTTGTCGTACAGCTGCACGAACTCGACGACCCAGCAGCGCTCGGCGCGGATGTGCATCAGCATCGGCGAACCCAACGGCGGCCTGAGCTATCCGCGCCAGATGTCGAGCGGTACCAACGTGCTGCAGTTCCAGCTCTATCAGGATCCGGCGCGCAGCATCATCTGGGGCAGCGACGGCTGGCCGGGCAATCCCTCGGGCGGATGGACGTCCGACGCCGCCACGCTGACGATCCCGGCGAACTCGACGCGCACCGGAACGATGACCATGTATGCGCGCGTCATCGGCGGGCAGACCGGCGCCGTCCCGGGCTCGTACCTCGACAGCTACGCCTTCGCCGACACCGCGATCTCGATCGCCCAGCAGACCGGCACCACCGCGCCGGCGGCCTGCAGCGGCACGATGACCAACGGCCCGTTCACCTTCAATGTCAGCGCGACGATCACGAAGAACTGCACCGTCTCGGCGACGACGATCGATTTCGGCACGATCAACGGTTTTCTGACCGCCAACGTCGATCAGACGACAACCTTGCAGACCACGTGCACGAGCGGCACGCCCTACAAGATCGGCCTCGACAACGGCCAGAACGCGAGCGGCACCACGCGGCGGATGATCGGTCCCCCGGGCGAGTACGCGGTGTACGAGCTGTACCGGGACAGCGGCCGCACGCAACGCTGGGGCAACGATACGGTCAACGGCACCGACACGGTCAACGACACCGGCAACGGCCTGGCGAAGACGAACACGATATACGGCCGCGTCGCCGCGCAGGCGACGCCGGCGCCGGGCAGCTACAGCGATACGATCACGGTGTACGTCACGTACTGACTTCGCCGAATTGCTGCGCCCTGCGAGTTCTGACGCGGATAGGAGCGGATCGCCCAAATCGCTTGATCCGTTCTTATCGGCTCTAAATCCGCCTTGATCTGCGTCCAATGCTTTTCAGCGCGCTGCGGGCACGGCCGAACCGGCACGAAAGCCCGTGCGATGATGTACTTGCCGCGTCGGCGAGTTCTGCCTTGAAGTCGGCAGCGCGCGGAGAGTGGAAGCGGTTCACTACGTTCACCGCCTCCTGCGAAGCGGCCGCCTCAACGCGAGGAGATGTACTTCTCTCGGCGTATGTGCGGGATCGGCAGGCCGGCGTCCTTGAGCAGGTTGAAAGCCTGGTCGACCATGTCGGGATTGCCGCACAGGTAGGCGATGTCGCGCGCCGGATCGGGCTTGATTTCCTCGAGTGCGACCTGCACGCGGCCGTTGCGGTCATGCGCGCGCGGCACTGCACGCGGACTGCGCGAGAAGCAGGCGTAGAAACGGAATTGCGGATGCTCGCGTGCGAACGCCTCGAACTCGTCGCCGTAGAGCAGCTCCGTGTCGTTGCGCGCGCCGTAGATCAGGGCGACTTCGACGTCGCGCTTGGCGAACAGCGTCTTCAGCTGCGGCAGCATCGCGCGATACGGGGTGACGCCGGTGCCGGTCGCGACGAGGACGTAGCGCCGGTTCGCGTCGGCATCCATGAGACAGAAGCGCCCGTACGGGCCGCTCGCTTCGATCGCTCCGCCGTGCTCCAGGCCGCCGAGCAGCGCGGTTGCCGCACCGCCGTCGACGTACGACACCGCCACTTCGATCTGCCGCACCGGGCTGCCGTCGCCCGCACCGACCGTCGCCACCGAATAGCTGCGTTTGGTCGGCTTGCCGTCCGCGTAGTGGAAATGCACCTGCAGGAACTGGCCGGGCAAGAAGGCGAAGGGCAAGCCGTCGGCACGCTCGAAGGCGAGATGGCGCACGCTCGGGGCGAGCATGCGGCTGTCGGCTAGGCGCAGGGTGAAGTGTTCGGCCACAAGGAAACCAAGTCCGCGAGGTTAGGGGATAGTCCAAAAAATTCCTTAACGGAATTTTTTGGACGCGCCGAGTCCAGCACGTGTCCGGACTCGGCTACGCTGAATCGAGCGCTTGCACGCTCGATTCGCGGCGAGCCATCCTTGGCTCAGAAGAAAACTCCGAGTGAATCGGAGTTTTCAAAGGCCGCTATACTACGCGTTCAGCATCGTCAACGCAGCCATGAGCAACACTTTGTCACCCCTGCCGGCTCTCGAAGTCGTCGATCTGCGCAAAACCTACGCCACCGGCGTCGAAGCGCTCAAAGGTATCTCCCTCACCGTCCAGGCCGGCGATTTCTACGCCCTGCTCGGGCCGAACGGTGCGGGCAAGTCCACACTGATCGGCATCATCTCCTCGCTCGTGAACCCCAGTTCCGGCGACGTGCGCGTATTCGGCGCCTCGGTCAGAACGCAGCGCGGCCAGGCGATGCAGATGATCGGACTGGTTCCGCAGGAGATCAATTTCAACCTGTTCGAAACGCCGCTCGACATCTGCGTCAACCAGGCCGGGTTCTACGGCATCGAGCGCAAGACCGCGCTCGTGCGCGCGGAGAAATACCTCAAGGAACTCGCCCTGTGGGACAAGGCGCACGCGATCACGCGCACCCTGTCCGGCGGCATGAAGCGGCGCCTGATGATCGCGCGGGCGATGATGAACGAGCCGAGGCTGCTCATCCTCGACGAGCCGACCGCCGGCGTCGACATCGAGATCCGCCGCTCGATGTGGAAGTTCATCGAAGGCATCAACGCCGCCGGCACGACGGTGATCCTGACCACGCACTATCTCGAGGAAGCCGAGCAGCTCTGCCGCAACATCACGATCATCGACCACGGCCGCGTGATCCAGAACACCTCGATGAAGAATCTGCTCTCCAAGCTCGACGTCGAGACCTTCGTCTTCGACCTCGCCAATCCGATCGACGAGCTGCCGGCGATCAGCGAAGTCAAGCTCCGGCGCGTCGACGAGCACACGATCGAGGCCGAGATGTCGCGCGCGCACGATCTCAACTCGGTTTTCGCCGCGCTCAGCGCGCGCGGCATCACGGTCAACTCGATGCGCAACAAGGCCAACCGCCTCGAAGAACTGTTCGTGCGCCTCGTCGAAGGGCGCATGGTCGACAACGGCGCCGCCGTCGCCGGCAAGGAGGCCGCATGAATCCCCAGGCCAATCTCGTCGCACTCGGCACGATCGCGCGCCGCGAGGTCATGCGCATCCTGCGCATCTGGTCGCAGACGCTGCTGCCGCCGGCGATCACGATGACGCTGTACTTCATCATCTTCGGCAGCCTGATCGGCAGCCGCATCGGCGAGATGGCGCCGGGCATCTCCTACATCGAATACATCGCGCCCGGCCTGATCATGATGGCGGTGATCCAGAACGCCTACGGCAACATCACCAGTTCGTTCTTCGGCGCCAAGTTCCAGCGTTTCGTCGAGGAGATGCTCGTCTCGCCGATGCCGAGCTGGGCGATCCTCGCCGGCTACGTGTCCGGCGCCGTGCTGCGCGGCTTCATGGTCGGCGTGATCGTTCTGCTGATCAGCCTGTTCTTCACCAAGATCCACCTGTACCACCCGCTCGTCACCCTGACGACCTTCCTGCTCGCCGCCGTGATCTTCGCCCTGCTCGGCTTCGTCAACTCGATCTACGCGCGCAAGTTCGACGACATCGCGATCATCCCGACCTTCGTGCTGACTCCGCTGACCTACCTCGGCGGCGTGTTCTACAACGTCGCCCAGCTGCCGTCGCCGTGGAAGGAGATTTCGCATCTCAATCCGATCCTGTACATGGTCAATGCGTTCCGCTACGGCCTGCTCGGCGTGTCCGACATCGACCTGACCTGGGCCTACCTGATCATGCTCGCGTTCGTCGTGGTGTTCGCCGCCTTCTGCCTGAACTTGCTGCATCGAGGCGTCGGCTTGCGCAGTTGAGCCGGCCCCGGCATGCTTGCGGCGTTGCCGAGACGGCAACGCTCAACCGGGGATGAAAACATGATGTTGCGCGCGCTGGCCCTGCTCGCGGCCGGCCTTCTGGTTCAACCTGCCCTTGCCGACGAAGCGGCTTCGCCGTCGCATCAGACGATCGAGCAGTTCGTCGATTCGCTGCATTTCAAAACCGGCACGGTCAGCGTGCCGCGCGCGAACGCGACCCTGAAGCTCAACGACGATTTCCGCTTTCTCGATGCGCACGACGCGCAGCGCGTGCTCGAAGACCTTTGGGGCAATCCGCCCGACGGCGACGTGCTCGGCATGCTCGTGCCGATGGCCGCGCCGCTGACCGACGCGAAAGGTTCGTGGGCCGTCGTCGTCACCTACTCGAGCGACGGCTACGTCTCCGACGTCGAAGCGAGCAAGATCGACTACGCGAAGATGCTCAAGGACATGCAGGACAGCACGCGCGAGGCGAATGGCGAGCGCAAGAAGCGCGGCTACCATGAAGTCGAACTGGTCGGCTGGGCCGAGCCGCCGCATTACGATGCGACGACGAACAAGCTCTACTGGGCCAAGGATCTCAACTTCGTCGGCACCAAGGAACACACGCTCAATTACGACATCCGCGTGCTCGGCCGCGGCGGCTACCTGAGCCTGAATGCGGTGGCCGGCATGGGCCAGCTGGCGCAGATCAAAAGCGAAATGCCCAAAGTGCTGGCGATGACCGAGTTCGATCCGGGCCAGCGTTACACCGATTTCAACGCCTCGACCGACAAGATCGCAGCCTACGGCATCGGCGCGCTCGTCGCCGGCACGCTGGCCGCCAAGGCCGGCCTGTTCGCCAAGCTGTTCGCGATGCTGCTGGCGTTCAAGAAAGTGTTGATCGCCGGCGCGGTCGCGCTGCTGGCGGCGGCGCGCAAGTTCTTCTCGCGCAAATAACGCGGCGGTCGTCGCGGACAACGTGGAGGGTCGGACCATGCGCCATTCGCTTCTTTGTCTCATTCTGTCTGCCTGCATCGCGGGCACGGCGCAGGCGGCCGATGCGACGCCGGGCGAGCCGGCCGGCCTGCGCGGGCTGGCCGATCAGGTCAGCGCCGACGAATTGCACGCGACGATCGCCAGGCTCGTCGGCTTCGGCACGCGGCATACCTTGTCCGACACGAAGTCCGACAAGCGCGGTATCGGCGCCGCGCGGCGCTGGGTGAAGTCGAAATTCGAGACCTACTCGAAGGACTGTGGCGGCTGCCTGCAGATCGAGACGCCCGCGCAGACATTCAGCGACGGCAAGCGCATCCCGCGGCCGGCAGAGGTCATGGACGTGATCGCGATCCAACGCGGCACGGGGGATCCGAATCGCGTCGTGCTCATCACCGGCCATATCGATTCGCGCGTCACCGACGTGATGAACGCGAAGAGCGACGCGCCCGGCGCGAACGACGACGGCTCCGGCACGGCCGCGGTGATCGAGGCCGCGCGCGTGCTGTCGAAGCGCAGGTTCGCCGCGACGATCGTCTACGGTGTGCTGTCTGGCGAGGAGCAGGGCCTGTACGGCGGCAAGGTGCTCGCCGACTTCGCCAGGCAACAGGGTTGGCAGGTCGAGGCCGACCTCAACAACGACATCGTCGGCAACACGCACGGGCAGGACGGCGTCGACGACAACACCGTCGTGCGCGTGTTTTCCGAAGGCACGAAAAGCGGCGAAACGCTCGAACAGGCGAAGTACCGCCGCTACCACGGCGGCGAGGTCGATTCGCCGTCGCGCAACGTGGCGCGCCATCTCGCCGAGCTTGCCGAGGAATACCTGGTCAATTTCCGTGTGCGCATGATCTACCGCACCGATCGCTACGGCCGCGGCGGCGATCAGGTGCCGTTTCTCGAAGCGGGTTTTCCGGCGGTGCGCGTGACCGAGGCGCACGAGAACTACACGCGCCAGCACCAGGATCTGCGCAGCGAGAACGGCATCCGCTACGGCGACACGATCGACGGCGTCGATTTCGCCTATCTCGCCCAGGTCACCCGTCTCAACGTGCTCGGCCTGGCGGCGATGGCCGCGGCGCCGGCGCCGCCGGCCGGTGTCGACATCGAAGGAGCGGTGTCGAGCGACACGACGATCCAGTGGCAGCCGGTCGCCGGCGCCGCGGGCTATCGCGTCTGGTGGCGCGACACGACGGCGCCACAGTGGCAGCACAGTCGCTGGGTCGGCGAGGCGACGAAGACGACGCTGAAGAACATCGTCATCGACGACTGCTTCTTCGGCGTCAGCGCGGTGTCGCCGGACGGTTATACCAGCCCGGTGGTGTTCGCCGGCCCGTCCGGCACGTTTTCCGGCGCGGCAACTCCGTCGAAATGATCAATTGCACTTGGCGCCGTCGCCGTCGGGTTTGCATTGCGGCGGCCAACCGTTCGCGTTCCAGTAGTCGATGGTCTTCGTCCGCCGCAGGAAATCGGAAAACGCCGGATCGGGCCGAATCGTGGCGAACTGCCAGCCCCAGATGAACTTTCCGCTGAAATGATTGTTGTCCTCGTACATGCGCAGCACCGCTGCGAGGTCGGGCTGCGGGACCAGCGACAACAGCCAATGCTTTTTGCCGGTTTTTTCCTGCGCGGCCTGCAAGGCTTTGATCGCGTCCGGCCAGGAGGAGGGATCGGCGCGCGCTTCGGCGACGGCAACGAAGGAAGCTTTCCACGGCTCGCCGTCCGGCATCTGCACCGCGATATCGCGGGCGCCGGGGAGATCGCTGCGCGCGACGGCGTTGGCCCAGCGCAAACCGTGGGTCATAGAGCTCGCCGGATCGAGTCGCTGCAATAGGTCGAGATAGAGGCGTGCCTCCTCGTGGCGGTCCAGCACGTCGAGTTCGCTGCCGAGATTGGCGTTCGTCCAGTAGCTCAACGGGTCGATCGCGTGGGCGATCCTGATCTGAGCCAGCGCGTTCTCGCCGTAGCCAAGCCGCGCGAGGCGCATGCCGACGATGAGGTTCATGATGGTATCGGCCGGATTCAGCGCGAGCGCTACGCGCAGCTCCCGCATGCAATCGTTCCATTCGTTGCGCAGACAGGCCAGCTCGCCGAGGGCGGCGTGGGCATAGGGCGATTCCGGATCGATCCTGAGTGCCTGCATGGCTTGCGGAAGCGCGAGCTGCTCGCGGCCCGGCTCGAAATGGGATGCGAGGTTGAGGGCGAGCAAAGCATGCGCGGGCGCGAAGTCGGGCGCCCGCGCAGCCAGCGCCTCGAGCGCGGCTTCGGCCTTCGGGTATTCGCTTGCCGGCCGGCTGTGGAATACGTAGCGCAGTTCCAGAAATTCGCGAAACACGTCGGCATTCGGCGGCGCAGACATCGAGCGGCCGAGCTTCATGCGCAGCGCCAACGCCGAGGCAACGGCCTGCGCTATTTCCTGCTGCACGCCGAAGACGTCGCTGGCGTTGCGGTCGAAATCCTGCGCCCATATCGCCCGGCCCGAGGGCGTTTCGATGAGGCGCAAATCGATGCGCAGCTCCTCGCCGGATTGGCGCAGACTGCCTTCGAGCGCATGCGTCGTGCGCAATCGTTCGGCAAGCTGAGACGGGTCGAACCCGTCTTTTTGCGCGCGCGCGGCCGAGGTGCTGGAAATGAGGCGCAGGCCTTCGACATGGGCCAGCTGCATGGTGATTTCCTCGCTCAAACCGCCGGCGAATGCACTTTCGTTTTTCTCGTCTCCGATCACATTCAACGGCAGCACGACCAAGGTCGGGGACGGCGCCGCAGTATCGGTCTCGCGCTGCCGCGCCGACCATAACAGGCCGCCGATCGCCAACGCGGCAAAGCCCACGACGAGAACCCAGTGCAAACGCGGGGAAGGGAAGCGCAGGGTCGTCGGTGCCGGCGACGAGATTGCCGCCGGTTCGGATTCCGGCGAATTGCCGCGGGCAGACTCGAGAACCCTGTCCGGCGATACGGCGGTGCCCGGCGGGCGTCCTCGATCCGGCACCGGGTCCTTGGTTCCGCCATCGGCCAATGCGGGGGCTTCGTTGGCCCCTCCGTGCCGCGAGAGCTGCCTGACCTCGCCGTCGAAGCGATAGCCGACCCCGTGCAGGGTGCGCAGGTACTGCGCCTGCTCTGCGTTTTCACCGAGAGCTTGTCGGATCAGCGTAATCACGCGATTGAGCACGCCCGGCGTGACATGGCGATGGCCCCAGACCGCATCGAGGATCTCGTCGCGGGTGAACGCCCTGCCCGGAGCCTGCGCGAGCAGGGCAAGCACGTCGAAGGCCTTCGGCTCGAGCGCGGCCTCGTTGCCGGCGACCGTGACGCGCCGGCCAATGAGGTCGATCTCGACGGCATCGAACGCAATGTATCGAGGTGTTGCTTCGATATCCATGTCAGCACACGAAGTTGAATCCGCTCGGAAGGCTCGATCTCGGGCCGATACGCACTGCAGGGCCGCAACCGCAGGCATTGCGGCTTCGTCCCAAGGGTTTCCAAACAAACTCCCAACGATTTCCCCGGCGCAATCTTAAGCTTTTCCGGCCCATGCGGAGCAGATTCGTTCGAAGGTTCCCGGGCAATGTCCGCCCACTCAGGCATGGAAGCCGGGCGCGAGGAGATTTCGACCCCACAGCCATTTCTTCGCTTTTCGACGCAGGAAGCGGC
>CBJLOV010000052.1:0-22952 GCA_966424745.1 uncultured bacterium | reverse complement strand
CACGGCGACGCAATCGAGCGCGGTCGGAGCGGCGGCGGAGAAATAGCCGAAGAAGTCGATCACCACATCTGCCGGGCCGCCGGAGACGAACACCTCAAACGCATAGTGATTTACGTTGTTTACACTGATCAGCCCGGTGGAAATCAGGCCTTGATTGGCGACGGCGACGGTGGGACCCGATTGGTTGAAATTGAGCCAACTGGTGACATTGGTTGAGCCGGCCGGTCGAACGGTCAGGTATCCCGCCGAGGTGGCCGGGGCGACCAAGGTGACGTTGGCGACAATCGCAGGCTGGCCACTTCCCGGCACATAGCAACCGGCGGTGCCGCCGTATTTGGTGGAGGTGAAATAAGTGTCGAACTGGCGAGGCGCTAGGCCTATCGGCCCACCTCCGGTCGTCGGGTCGCGCGTGTCGGCGAAACGGCACGGCGATATAGGGGTGTAGACCAGACTGTCGGTGCCGGAACCGAGTGCCGCGTTGGCCGTTGTTGCAGCCGGTCTTGCGGCGCCTTGCGCGGTCGCCTGGGAAGCCCGGGCATGTGCATCGGACAGCGTTCTCGCCGTACCGGCGATGTCGCGCAGCACCGAGCTGTGCGTGCCGAGCAGCGCATTCATCAGCGTGGCGCGCCAATTGTCGGGCGCGCCGACATTGCGCGCGTCTTCCTCCACGTTGCGCGAAATCTAGTTCGCCAGCTCCATGCGTGCTTGGATTTCCGCGCGCTGGTCGGCCGTGAATTTCGAGCCGCCCTTCACGGCCGGGCCGGCCGGCGCCTGGCCGATTTGATTTATTTCTGCTGCATCGGCCGACACGGCGCCGGCGAAAAAACAGGCGATCGCAATCGCCATCGGAAGCTTCTTCAAAGATTGCATGTCCTTTCCTTTCTCTCTTCGGGTCGCCCGGCCGCCGACAGCTCGGAGGTGGGGGCGATGGATACGAAATACGGAGAACGGTTTTTTCCGGGGCCAATTCGCTCGGGAGAAGACACCGCCTGCTCGCGACGCCGCTGCGCACGAACGCGGACGTGAGTTCGTCTGCCGCGAAACGCAAACGCGTTTGCGGCCAACAGGTTCGCGCCGCATCGACGCGACGCTGTCCCCGCACCCGGCGATTTTCCGTAACACACCCAAAGGCGCAGCACCGGACGCCGGCGCGATGGCGGAATCCTGTTTCGCGCGCGAGTCCCGTGCACGGGGCTCACCCGCTCCAGCTGGCGCCTCCGCCAAACCAAGGCCCGACATTTTCAGAAAAAGGAACGATTGCCATGATGCTGCATCACCACCCTATCTATTGCCGCAGGCGCTCCCGCCTTTCCCGCGCGGCACTGCTCGCAGCTACACTCGCTTCGTGCTCGGCGACGGCGCTCGCCGTCACGCGCGACTGGATCGGCAGCACGTCCACCGATTGGGCGACGAAGGACAACTGGAGCGGCGGATCCGTGCCCGGCGCGAACGACGACGTCACGATCGACGCGACCGCGCCGTACAAGACCCTGCTCGGCGGCGGCACCAGCAGCGTCGGCACCATCACGCTCGGCAGTGCCGGCAAGGGTGTCGTCGGCGGCGATCTGACCATCGACTCCAGCAGCCATCTTGCCGCTGCGCAGATATGGATCGGCGAAGGCCAGAACGCGAGCGGCGCGGTGACGATCACGAATGCCTCGCAATTGGCCCTCGGTCTCGGCAACGCGTATGTCGGCGACTCCGGCACGGGGACGCTCAACATCAACAAGGGTGCCTCGCTGCTGAACGGGAACGGCTATATCGGCGAAAGCGCCAATTCGCTCGGCACGGTGAGCGTGGACGGCAGCGGCACCAGCTGGTCCAACAACGGAAGGGTCCAGGTCGGCAGCGCGGGCCAGGGCTATCTGGGCATCGCCCACGGCGCCGTCGTGACCGACAGTACGGCCGCCCTGGGCGGCAGCGCCGCCCTGGGCTCCGGCGGCAATGTCTCGGTGAGCGACCCGGGATCGCAATGGGTCACGACGAATACCCTGACCATCGGCGATGCGGGCGGCGGTGGAATGGCGATCGACAATCGCGGCCTCGTCTCCGACAACGACGGATATCTCGGTTATCAATCCGGCAGCAACGGCCAGGCAGGCGTGCAAAGCGGCGGGCAATGGAGCAGCACCGGCACCTTGTATATCGGTTTCGGGGGAATGGGCTACCTCAGTCTTGGCGGCGGCGGTGGTGCCTCCGCGAACAGCGCTTATCTCGCCAAAGGCCCCGGCGCGGCCGTCGGAACGCTGTTGATAGACGGAGCGGGCTCGAACTTCGCCGTCACCACCAACCTGTATGTCGCGTCGCTCGCCACTTCGGGACTCGGTATCCTCAGCGTGAGGAACGGCGGCACGCTGAACGTGCCCGGCGAGATCGACCTGGGCGGCGGAGCAGGTCATGCCACGTTCCTGGTCGGTGGCGGTATTCATTCTCCTGCCGAAGGGCCGGGCACGGTGACGACGTCGAAGATCGTCATCGGCAGCAACAACAATCTCGGCAGCAACACGCTCTCCTTCAATCACACCGGCACGAACTACACGTTCGCGCCGATCTTGACCACGCCCTCGGGCGGCGCGGGCGGCCTCATCATGGTTTCCGCCGGCTCGACCAATCTCACCGCCGACAGCAGCGGTTATCTCGGCAATACCGCCATCTCCGGCGGCACTTTGTTCGTCAACGGCAAACTGGGCACGGGGCAGGTCACGGTGTCCGCCGGCACGCTCGGCGGCAGCGGCAGCATCGCCGGGCCGGTCTCGGTGCAATCCGGCGGTGTCGTGGCACCGGGCAACAGTCCCGGCACGCTGACCGTGGGCGCACTCACGCTCGCTTCCGGCGCCGTGCTCGACTACGAACTCGGCGCTGCGGGCACGATCGGCGGCGGTGTCAACGATCTGCTCGTGGTCAACGGCAATCTCGCCTTGGGCGGCACGCTGAACATCGCCGACGCCGGCGGCTTCGGCAACGGCACCTATCGCTTGATCAACTACACGGGCAGCCTGTCGGGTACGTTGAGCCTCGGCACCGTGCCGGCCGGATTCGCCGCCGCGCAATTCAAGATCGATACCGGCACGCCAGGGCAGGTCAACCTGATCGTCGGCGCGGCCGCCGCGCCCGCGATCCAGATAACTCCGGTCGGAATCGGCTGGGGAACCGTAACCGTCGGCATGAGTGGCGGTGCGCAGAACGCGAATCTGACCAATATCGGCATGGCGCCGCTGACGATCAGCTCGGTATCCGCGGCGGCGGCGCCTTTCGTTGCGCTGGGCGGCACCTGCGCCGCGCCGCCGTTCACGCTCGCGGTCGGGGCCAGCTGCACCCTCGGCTACGATTTCCTTCCGTCGGCGCCCGGCGGCTTCAGCTCGACGATCGGCGTCGCCAGCAATGCACAGAGCGGACCCTCCGGCTTCTCGCTCTCCGGCACCGGCGTGGCGGCGCCGTCCCCCGCGGCCACGGTGGCGGCGCCGACGGCAACGCCGGCAATGCGGATCGTGCTCGCCTCCCTGCTCGGCGGCTGCGGAGCCTGGCTGCGGCGGCGACGCCGGACCTGTTGAGCGTTTCACGCCGTCGACGCCCGCCGCCGGTGACCGCTACGGGCGTCGTTCTGCGTCTGTGGTTGCACGCTTCGCGACGGATCGCTTTCGGCGACTTACCAGTGAAATTCCAGATATCGGAGACCGAAGATGAAATTCCAGTTTCTACTCGCTTCAACGGCCGCTGTGTGCGCGTCCATCCTGTCCGGCTGCACGACCGCGGTGAAGACCGCGCCGGACTCGGCGATCGTCGTTCCGGCGGGGAGAGAAGCCGCGTACGACAGCTATCATTACGCTCCCGCGGTCCGGGTCGGCGACATGGTCATCGTTTCCGGCATTCCGGCGGCGCGCGGCGACACCTACGAAGAGCGCATCCGCTGGATGTTCGATCGCCTGAAGCTGACCCTCGAAGCAGCCGGCGCGTCGATCGACGACGTGGTCGAGATCAACACCTTCCACAGCGAAGCGAAAGACACGGCCGCGTTCAATGCCGAGTTCAAGCGTTTCCTCGTGGTCCACGACGAATATTTTCACGGGACCTACCCCGCATGGACCGCGGTCGGCACCACGGCGCTGCTCGCCGAAGGCGCGCCGGTCGAAATGCGCGCCGTGGCGGTGATCGGCCACGGCAAGCACCGCCGCGTCGTCCGCGGCGCGAAATCGGCAAGCTAGAACCAGGCCGCCGGAAATCGGCACAGCGCGAAAGCGGCGCTGCCTTCGCGCCAAACCGCACCCGCTGCCCGGGCGCAAGAACGCGCAATGCATCCGCCGGGCAGACACCCGCGCGGCTTTCTTTTGATTTCAGCCGATCGAATACCTGCCTATGAATCCGACGCTCTCCCTCCCGCGCATCCGCCGCGCTGCCCGGTTTCTCGCGCGGCAGCTCGGCCCTTCACCGCTGATCGCCGTCGATCAATGGCGGCTTCCGCACCGAGGCAACAGGGTCTTCGTCAAAGCCGAGTGCCTGATGCCGACCGGCTCGTTCAAGATCCGCGGCGCGACCTGGCGCATGTCGCTGCTTTCGCCCAAGGAGCGCCGGCGCGGCGTGATCGCGTATTCGACCGGGAATCACGCCCAGGCGGTTGCAAAGGCGGCCGCGGATGCGGGCATCGAGGCCCTCGTCGTGATGTCGCCCGACGCGCCCGATGCCAAGGTCGCGGCGACGCGCCGATGGGGGGCCGAGGTGCTGATGGCCGAGCCTTCCTCGCACGCGCGGCGCGCACTCGCCGAGCAGCTGGCGATGAAGCACGGCTACGTGCTCATTCCTCCATACGACGACGTCCGCGTGATGGAAGGCCAGGCATCGATCGGGCTCGAGCTGCTGGCGCAACTGAAAGCGACGCCGCCCGCCGCCGTCTTCGTTCCGGTCGGCGGCGGCGGCCTGCTCGCCGGCGTCGCCGCGGCCGTCAAACAGACGGCGCCGAACGTGCGCGTCATCGGCGTCGAACCCGAACTCGAGGACGACGCCTGCCGTTCGTTCCGCCAAGGCCGCCTGGTATCGATGAGCGCGCCGAGCGGAAGCATCGCCGATGCGATCAAGGTGCAGTGCCTCGGCGAACAGACCTTTCCGCTCATCCGCCGCTACGTCGACGACATCGTCACGGTCGACGAATCCGCCATCGCCCGCGCCAGCCTCAGCTTCTACAACGAGGCGCGGCTGGTGGTGGAACCCGGCGGCGCGCTGTCGCTCGCCGCGGCCATGCAGAGCCGCGAAGCGTCCGCCGCGCCGGTCGTCGTCCTCGCCTGCGGCGGCAATGTCACCCTCGAACGGCTGGCCCGGCTTGGGGAAACGCATCCGGCATGAGGCTCCATATCGCGCTGTGCCATCCGCGCCGCCGCCCCCGGCGGTCGGTCATTTTTTCCGGGCCGCTGAAACCGCGCTCGCGGCGACCGCCGTGTCCGCCGGTTCCGTCGCTGCGCTGCCCTTGGGAATGACGATCACATAGTCGTATGCCAAGACCAGGTTGGCGAACTCGGGCCCGCCCAGTCCGCGCAACTTCGCATCGCGCTGCAAGGCGCGCGTGTCGAAGAGGGTCCATTCTTGCGCCGCGGCGCGATCGAGAAACACGGAAGCGCCGATCGAAGCGAGCTCGTCCTTGCCCGAATACGCCGATGCGCGCGCCGAGGTGTCGGCCATGAACGGCAGCCAGCGGTTGTTGCTGCCGCCCGCCACGATGAGCAGGACATGGAGCGACTCCCTGCCTTCGCTCGCCGCCAGTTCCGCGGCAAGATTGCCCAGGTCGAACTGAGAGGTCGGACTGGCGCCGCGGCCGACATGGTAGGCGCCCATGACGAAGAGCGCCCGCGGCGGGCTCTTGCGTGCTTTCTGCGCCGCGCTGTAGTAGCGCATGAAGTGGCGCTTCATCGCCAGCGACCGCGCATGATTCGATGCGTAGGGGTCGGTGCCCTGCTGCCGATAGATTTGCGCGCTCGCGTCGAGCTCGTCGAGCAACTGCGCGGCTTCGCTGTCGCGCGGCGGACGCAGCGCCGTCCGCAATGCGTCGAAGTCCGCGGGCTGCAGTTGCGGCAGGAGCACGCCGGCGGGATCGTGCCGCGCCATCATGTCGGATTCGGCCGATTCGGCGCGCTCGAGATAATCCGCCACGAGTCGCCGCGCCGGTCCCGGCGGCGCCAGTTCCCGCAGGCGCTGAAAATGCAGCCGTGCGGAAAGGATGAACTCCTGATCGACGCCCCAGATCGCTTGGTCCTTCCTGTCGCCCTGCCAGGCGGAGATCAACTGCGCGTCTTCGCGCCAGGAAAAAAAGGGAATCGCCCCGGGGAACTTCTGCGCCAAGTCGGAGAGTTCTCCGGCACGGGCGGCCTGCGCAAGCCGCGCCGCGGACTGCGGCCCGACCTCGACCGCCAGACTGGAAGGCGCGTCTTCGCCCAAGGACTGCTTGAGGGCGAGAACGAATTGCGGCACTTGCGCAAAGCCATGGTCTTCTCCGATCAAAACGAATTGCGCCCGCCGCGCCCGCTCCACCAGTTCATCGGCGCCGGCGCCGCGAAGGCCCTGGTCCGACACGGCGATGGTGCTCCGCGCCGCGTCGAGACTCGCGGACAGGGGCTCCTGCGGGGGCTCTGCCGCGCCGGCTTGCAGCGCCGAAAACGCAAGGCATACGAAAGAAATGCGAAGAAGAGGGGTCGCTGCGTGCATGAAGGTGTCCGCTGGAAGGCCGCGATGAAATTCGTCGGCGCAGGCCGCTTCGCCGCGCCTCGAAACAGGTCTTACGGCAATCGACCCGATTCGGGGCCAGGCTTAGGTCCGGCCCGCTTGGGACGGTTGTGTCGGAGAGTGTTTCGCCGCACCCGAGGGCAGCGAAACAAATCGGGGGAGGAAATCAATCGTCTCTTCGATGCCGGCATCCGCCGCCGTGCATCGAACCGCGATCGCGCAAAGCGCTAGGCCGAACGCCTGGAGAATTCCGCGACGAGCGCCTTCGGTGCCTGCACGGCCCAAGCCTGCATCAACAGTTCGCGCAGTTCGGCGCGGCCGACTTCCTCGAGACGGACGAGTACGGCCGGATAACCGTCGTAGTGCGGCTCGGTGAAGAACTTGTGCGAATCGGCCAGCAGCAGCATTTCCTTGGCTTCGAGTCCGGCGACGCGCACCGCGAGCACTTCGGGACATGGCACGCGCGGTTTGCGCGGGTCGAAGCGGCGCAGCCAGACCCAGGCGAAGGCTTTGTACTTCGAGCCGTGCAGAACCTCGAACGCGAACCGCCCCTCCGCCTCTCGCGTAGCGGGCAGCGCGAGCGCAAGCTTGCGCACATCGTTCGGTGTCGCCATCGCCGCAGCGTACACGAAACCGCTCGGGCCTGAAGTGCCCTGGGCGATCCGCGGACATGCCATCATGGCGAGGTCGCATCACCGCGGAGAACCGTCCATGCTGCCTGCCACGATGACCGCCATTGCCGTCCGCGACGGCGCCGGCCCCGCCAGTGCCTTGCATGCCGTGCAAGTGCCTTTGCCCAGGGTGCGCAGCGGCGAGATTCTCGTCCGCGTACGCGCGGCCGGCATCAATCGGCCCGATCTTTTGCAGCGGACGGGGCACTATCCGCCGCCGCCGGGCGCGCCCGATACGCTGGGCCTCGAAGTCGCCGGAGACGTCGTCGTCCCGGCCGGCAGATGGCACGAGGGCGACCAGATATGCGCCCTGCTCGGCGGCGGCGGTTATGCCGAGTTCGCCGCCGTCGACGCGCGTCATGCCTTGCCGATTCCGCAGGGCCTCGACACGATCCAAGCGGCGGCGCTGCCCGAAACCGTCTTCACCGTCTACGCCAACGTGTTTGAGCACGGCGCGCTGATGACGGGCGAAACCCTGCTCGTCCACGGCGCGACGTCCGGCATCGGCGTCGCCGCGATCCAGATGGCGAAGGCGGCCGGGGCCAAAGTGATCGCCACCGCGCGCGGCAAGGACAAGGCGGCGAAGGCGCTGGAACTCGGTGCCGATGTCGCCGTCGATGCCACGCACGACGACTTCGGCACGATCGCCAAGGCACACGGCGGCGTCGACGTTGCCCTCGACATGGTCGGCGCCGCGTACTTCGCCGCCACCTTCGACGCGCTCAACACCGGCGGACGCATCGTCTACATCGCCTCGCAGGGCGGCGCGGCGATCGAGGTCCCCATACCCCAGCTGATGCGCAAGCGCGCGGTCTTGACCGGATCGACGCTGCGTCCGCGCGACGCCGACGAGAAGGCCAGGATCGCCGCGCAGGTGGGACGCGTCGTCTGGCCGTGGATCGCCGCGGGCAAGGTCAAGGCAATCGTGGATCGCACGTTCCCTCTGACCGAAGCCGCCGCCGCGCACGAATATCTCGAGAGCGGCAAACAGGTCGGCAAGGTCGTGCTCTTGGCCCATTGAGAATTCCCGATCAATCGATTCGCTGCTTGCACGCGATTCGTTTCCGCTGCCCCTTCGTCGCTCCCGCAGCTGCGCGCGCCGAAGTACGCACGAACTTTCGCACGACCATTGCCTCGAAGGCCGATCGCCGGAACGGCGCGAGTCGGACGGAAGTCCGCGGGCGCGCAGGAACGCCGGGAGGCGGTCGAGAGCGACGCCGATCGTGCCCACCACATCGGCGCGGAGCGCAAGGTGGACTGTCTGATTACCGACGCGGATGCCCTGACTGGTTAGCGCGCCGTCGCCGCGGCCTCGAAGAGGAAGCCGAAGCCAGCTGGCAGCGTTCGTCCCACGCTTGGCGCGCGCAAAACTGCGACCAGGAAGTCGCGCGGCCCGGCGGTGCCTGCGCTTTCCCAGTACGTGACCCAGCGCATCAGCGCGGGATAGGGCAACTGCGGCGGCGCGGGGGCACGGATTAGCCGCCCCGACGACGGCCGTCGACCTTCGCTACAGCCCGCCGACTGCTTCCGCCACGGCGCGGAACAATGCGCGGCACTTGTTCATCGTTTCCTTCCACTCCAGCTCGGGCACGGAATCGGCGACGACGCCGCCGGCCGCCTGCACGTGCAGCTGGCCGTCCTGCACGATCGCGGTGCGGATCGCGATCGCGAGATCCGCCTCGTCGTGCCAGTTCCAGTAACCGATCGCACCGCCGTAGACGCCGCGCTTGACCGTTTCGAGTTCGGCGATCACCTCCATCGCGCGCACCTTCGGCGCGCCGGTCAGTGTGCCGGCCGGGAACGTCGCGCGGAACACGTCCATGAACGAGAGGCCCTGCCTCAGCTTGCCGACGACTTCGGAGACGATGTGCATCACGTGCGAGTAGCGCTCGACGATCATGTTCGCGGTCAGCTCGACCGTGCCGGTCTCGGCGATGCGGCCGACGTCGTTGCGGCCGAGATCGATCAGCATCAGATGCTCGGCGCGCTCCTTCGGATCGGCGAGCAGTTCTTTCTCCATCGCGAGATCGTCTTCGGGCGTGTGCCCGCGCCGGCGCGTGCCGGCGATCGGGCGCAGCACGGCCTGGCCGCCCTGCGCGCGCACGAGAATCTCGGGCGAGGAGCCGATGATCTGCTCGGTGCCGAGATCGATGAAGTACATGTACGGCGACGGATTCAGTGCGCGCAGCGCGCGGTAGACGTCGAGCGGCCGCGAGCGGAACGGCACCGACAAGCGCTGGCTGATCTGCACCTGGAAGACGTCGCCCGCATAGACGTATTCCTTGGCCTTGGCGACGGCGGCGAGATAGTCGTCCTTCGGAAAGCTCGAAACGAAATGCGATTCGTCGATCGCCTTCGGGTCGACGATATCGGGATACGCCGCGCTCGTGGAACGCAGGCGGTGCACGAGGCTGTCGAGCCGGCGCTGGGCCTTTGCGTACGCGCGGGTTTCGGCCGGATCGGCATTGACGATGAGGTAAAGCTTGCCCTTGAGGTTGTCGAAGACCGCGAGCTCTTCGGCGAGCATCAGGCAGATGTCGGGCATGCCGAGCCGGTCGGGCTTGGCGTCGGCCTTGATCCGGTGCTCGATGTAGCTCGCGCATTCATAGCCGAAATAGCCGACCAGGCCGCCGGCGAACTTCGGCAGGCCCTCGATGCGCGGCACCTTGTACTGCGCCTTGATCGCGGCGATCTCGGCAAGCGGATCGGCGACTTCGCGGTCCTCGACCGTCTCGCCTTCCTCGCTGATCGTCAGGCGATGGCCGTACACGCGGATCACCCGACGCGCCGGCAGGCCGATGATCGAATAGCGCCCCCAACGCGCGCCGCCCTCGACCGACTCGAACAGATAGGCGAACGGCCCGTCGGCGAGTTTCAAGTACACCGACAGCGGCGTATCGAGATCGGACAGCACCTCGCGCACGAGCGGAATGCGGTTGTAGCCCTGCGCGGCGAGCGCGGAGAATTCGGCGGGAGAGATCACGGGACGGCGGCGGGAGGCAAAGGGGCTGCCGAAGATAGCAAGCATCGAGCGCATCTCACAATGGGAGATGCGCGCCGAGATTCATTCGGCGCAGCAACGCGTCCGACTGCGCCGACGCAAACGGCTGCGGAACCGCTATCGCACCGCGGACGGATCGGCCGGCGTCTGCTGCGAGGCGTTTTTCTTCGCGTCGGCGGATACGGCGATCGGCTGCACCTGTCCGCCGTCACATGGCCGCTGATGCCGGCGGATATCCGGACATGCCCGAATGCGGGATCGCCGCAGGAGCGGACATTCCGAGTGGCTCAGCCCGCGAGCGAGCGCCGCGGCATACCGTGCAGCTCGAGCGAGAACTCGACGCCGGAACCATCCGGCAGATTGCGCGCCGATGCGACGCCGCGATGCAGTTCGGCGATCAGGCGCACGATCGACAGGCCCAGGCCCAGGTGCGGCGCTTCGGCCGGCGCGCCGTTGACGACGCTGACCTTCTGCGCCGTCGACGGGCGCACGCTGACGAGCGAGTCGAACAGGCGGTCGGCCATCGTCGGCGGCAGCGGCGGCCCCTGATTGGCGACGCTGACGACGGCATTGTCGCCGTGCGCGCGCAGGGCGATGCGGATCCAGCCGTCCTCGGGGGTGAAGCTGCGCGCATTGTCGATCAGCTTGTCGAGCGCCTGCGCGATGAGTTCCGGCGCCCCGTGCATGAGCAGCGGCGACGACGGCAGATCGGCTTCGAGGCGCCGCGGGGCAAGCAGCGGCCGGTAGGAATCGACGCAGCCGCGCACGACGGCGGCGAGATCGAATTCCTCGGCGTCGACACCGCCGATCGCGCGCTCCATGCGGCTCGCCTCGCTCATCGCGCGCACGATCGCGCCGAGGCGCTCGGCGCCGCTGCGCGCACGCACGAGGTAGGTGCGCGCGTCGGTGGACACGGCCTGCTGATCGAGGTTGTCGAGCGAAGACTTGACGATCGCCAGCGGCGTCTGCAGCTCGTGCGACAGCTTGGAAGCGAGCGTGCGCAGGTAGTCGGTGTACGCGGCGACCTCGTCGAGCAGGCGCGAGAAGCTGCGCGCGAGATCGCCCAGCTCGTCCTTCGCGCCGATCAGCGGCAGCGGCACATTGTCGAGCTTGCCGCTCGCATGCTTGGCGCGCTCGACCGCATCGCGCAGGCGGCGGATGCGCAGGCCGAGCACGCCGGCGAAGGCGAACAGCACGGCGCCGGCGAACACGAGCGCGCCGAGGCTGGCGCCGATCAGGATGAACAGCGCGCGATTGGTCAGCAGCGGCAGGGCGTCGCCCGATTGTTCGAGGAGCAGCGCGCCGCGAACCTCGTTGTTCTCCTTGAGCGGCACGGCGGCGGCGAGCACGACCGAGCTCTGGCTCGCCGCTGCCTCGTTGGGCGCCGGGTGCCAGGCGGTCGCGGCAACGCCGGACAACGCCTGCCAGATTTCCGGAGAGGACAGGCGCGGCAGACTGATCGCGAATTCCTGGGCCGGCGTCATGTCGGGCGCGATCAGGCTGCGATAGATCAGATTCTCGAACCAGCGCCGCATCGCGGGCGCCGCCGTGCGCGGCTGCAGCGCGTCGAGCTGGCCCGATTCGGCGATCACCCAGCCTTCGGCGCTGAGCACGCGCACGCGCATCCCCTCCGGGGCGAACTGGGCGAGGTCGGAGGAAAGATCCGGCGAACGCAACAGCAGCGGACGCAACTCGATATGCGCATTGTTCGGCGCGTCGGAATCGAATGCGTTGAGGGTCAGCGACTCCGGCATCTGCGTCCGCGGCAGGCGCAGTTCGACGCGATAGCCGTCGGCATCCTCTTGCCACCATCCGCCGAGCGCCTGCGGCAGCGAATCGCCCTCGCCGTCGAGCACGCGCGCCTCGAAGCGCCCCGGGCCGGCGCTGGCGATCAGATAGCGGCGCAGATCGTCATTGCGCGCCAGGCTCAAGGTGAGATGGTCGCGCAGCAGCGCGTCCGGATCGTTCGCGTCGACGCGCGTGCGCGTGGTGTCGCGCACCAGAGCGAGCAGGTACAGATAATCCTTGTCCACGCACAGCAGCAATTTCGCCTTCTGCGCATCGTCGGCCGGACCGATGTTTTGCGCGTACGCCATTAGCGGCGTCCAGTCGTCGGCATAGCCGTCGACGCGCATGTCGCGCGCGCAGGGATGTACGTAGAACGCCTGCCCCGCCGCCGGCAACACGGTCTTGAGCGCGGCGAGGCTGCGCGCGAGCGCCTTGGCCGAGGCGATCAGGGTCTGCTCCTGTCCCTGGCGCAACAGTACCTCCATCTGCCGCACGATCAGCCAGCCCGCCAGCGGCAGGGCCAGCGTGGACAGTGCGAGAAGAAGGAGCTTAAAGCGTAGGGACATAGGGCTGAGGGCCTCGGGCTGAAGATCAAAAGCATCGCAGCTCTCGCCCTTGGCCCTCAGCCCTGTTTTCTCAGGGCCTCCACCGATACCCCGCCCCGTGCACCGTCTCGATCGAATCGAACGCCGCATCGATCGCGAGGAATTTCTTGCGGATGCGCTTGATGTGCGAGGTGATCGTCGCGTCGTCGACGACGACCTGCGCTTCGCGCATGAGCTGGTCGCGATTCTTCACGTGGCCGGGGAAGCGGACCAGAGTGTGGATCATCCAGAACTCGGTCACGGTCAGCGGTACCTCGGCGCCGTTCCAGGTCACGCGCATGCGTTCGGCCTCGAGCTTGAGCGGGCCGTGCTCGACCACGGTTTCCTTCGACGCCGGCTTGTTCAATGCGTCGATGCGGCGGAACAAGGCGCTGATGCGCGCGGCGAGATGGTGCAGGCTCACGTCCTTGGTCAGGTAGTCGTCGGCGCCGAGGCGCAGGCCCGAAATCACGTCGAAATCCGAATCGCGCGCGGTCAGGAACAGGATCGGCAGGGTCGAGGACTGGGCGCGCAGCTCGCGGCACAATTCGAAGCCGCCTTCCGGCTCGTCGCCGAGACCGACGTCGATGATGACGAGTTCGGGCAGGCGCTGGGCGAAGGCACGGCTCGCATCCGGACGCGTGGCGAAACCCTGCGTCGTATAGCCGAAGCGGTTGAGCGCCTCGACGTAGTTCGCGCGGATCGCGGGTTCGTCTTCCACGATGGCGATATTGCGGCCCATGACCTGGATCCTGTTTGAGGAGATGCACGCAGCTTACGGATGCGACCCGCGTGCGGCAACGGCGACGGCGCATTTGTCATCGCCGCGCCAGATTTGGTCCCGCCGCCGCCCCATTCGCCGCCCGCCGCGTTCAGCGAAGCACGCGATTCTACGTCCGAACGAACCCTCCGCAGGCAACGAGACCCCATGAACACTTCACGCCCCGAACCGAATCTCGAACTGAACCAGGCCGAGCCGTTCCGCGTCGCCTTCGCCTTGTTCGCACTCGTGCTGGGCGCGCTGGCCGCCTTGCAGATCTGAGGTTTCCGCACCGCGCCGAAGAGTCGGGCCCTCGCTCCTCGAGGCTCCCGGCGCGGCCTTCTCCACGTCGTTTGACGCGGATAAACACGGAAAGAGCGAATAATTCAAATGCTCTGCCTGCGCAAATCCGCTTTATCCGCGTCAAACGCTTTTTCACGCTCTGCGGATCACCCCACCGCGTGCAGCATCTTCGCGACGATCTCGCGATAGTCCTTGTGGCCGAAGATCGCCGATCCGGCGACGAAGGTATCGGCCCCGGCCTGCGCGATCTCGGCGATGTTGTCGGCTTTGACCCCGCCGTCGATCTCGAGGCGGATCGCGCGGCCGCTGCGGTCGATGCGCTCGCGCACTTCGCGCAGCTTGCCGAGCGCCGACGGAATGAAGCTCTGCCCGCCGAAACCGGGATTGACGCTCATCAACAGAATCAGATCGATCTTGTCCATCACGTAGTCGAGGTACGACAACGGCGTCGCCGGATTGAACACGAGACCCGCCGTGCAGCCCGAATCATGGATCAGGCCGATCGTGCGGTCGATGTGCTCGCTCGCCTCGGGATGGAAGCTGATGTTCGTCGCGCCGGCCTTGGCGAAATCGGGAACGATGCGATCCACCGGCTTCACCATCAGGTGCACGTCGATCGGCGCGGTCACGCCGTGCTTGCGCAGCGCCTCGCAGACCAGCGGACCGATCGTCAGGTTCGGCACGTAGTGGTTGTCCATGACGTCGAAATGCACCCATTGCGCGCCGGCTGCGAGCACATGATCGACTTCCTCGCCGAGCTTGGCGAAGTTCGCGGACAGGATCGAAGGCGCGATGACGGGCGGCTGTTTCATCGGATGGCTCTTGCGGCGTGGGACGCGCATTTTACACGCGCATCGGCGGATCGTTCGGCGTACGAAAACGCCATGGCACCATAGGGGCTCGATTTATCAGCCCGGCTTTCCCGCCCGCCGACCTTCGAGAGGCGCGCGCGATCGTATCGGCTCTTGCGCGCAAGGCGCGCCCTACAAACCGCGCTCGTTGCGGATCTGCTCGTAGGCGGCATTGATGTCGCGCGCGCGCTCCTCGGCGCGGCGTTTCAACTCGTCCGGCACGTTGCCGAGCTTGTCCGGATGATGCTGGCTCATCAGCTTGCGGTACGCACGCTTGACCTCCGCATCGCCCGCGCGCCGGTCGACGCCGAGTACGGCGTAGGGATCCTTGCCGCCCGATGCGGCGGACCTCGGGCCGCGCGCACGTTCGTCGCGATGCGCGTTGACGTACTCTTCCCAGTTGTCCGGCGCGACGTAGGCGTAGCCCTTCATCACCGCGATGCCGATCAGCTGGCGCTCGTCGACTCCGAGCGCGGCGCAGAGCTTGCGCACGATCGCGAGCTTGGCCGGCGCAAGCGGACCGTCCGCGCAGACGATGTCGAGGAGCAGATCGATGAGGATGAAAGAGCGGTCGCGGCGCCCGTGCGTCCACGCGCGCAGGTGCACGATCGCGTTCGTCGTCGAATAGCCCGGCTGCTTGCCGGCGTTGAATTGCCCGATCGCGGCATTGCGCAGATCGGACGACAGCTGCAGGCGCGCCATCAGATGCTCGGTCGCCGCGATCTCGGCCTCGGACACACGCCCGTCCGATTTTGCGATCGCGCCGGCGAGACCGAACAGCGGGCCGACGAAGGACAGCGGGGTCGACTCCACCTCGGCGCCGAAGCTGCCGACGCTGCGGTCGAAGATATGCCCGAGCAGAACGCAGACCACGATCGCAACGGGATTGTGGAATACGCCGACGCCGACCGCGAAGCCGATCAGCTTGCCCCAGATATTCATGCGCGCATCCCTCTGCCGTCGCGCACCGGCGCCGGCTCTGGAGCGGGAAAAGGGAGTGTCATCAATCGTCGCGTAGTCCTCGGAGCGCGGAATTCTAGCCGAACCCCGCGGGCGCCGTTGAATCGCGCCCATCCGCGCCGCTCGTGCCCTACAATGCGCACCTTCGTTTTCCGCGCACCGAGGTCATCGTGCCCACCACGCTTCTGCAATCCAGCCTGCCCGGCCTCGAACTGATCCATCGCGGCAAGGTGCGCGACGTCTACGCGCTGTCCGCGCGCGAACTGCTCATCGTCGCCAGCGACCGCCTCTCGGCCTTCGACGTGATCCTGCCCGACCCGATTCCGGGCAAGGGCGAGATGCTGTGCCAGATTTCGAACTTCTGGTTCGCGAAAACCGCGCATCTCGTACCGAACCACCTGACCGGCAAGGACGTCGCCGCCGTGCTCCCGGCCGGTGTCGATGCGGATTTGTATACGAAGCGCAGCGTGGTCACCAAGCGCCTGAAGCCGGTGCCGGTGGAAGCGATCGCACGCGGCTATCTCGTCGGCTCCGGCTGGAAGGATTACCAGACGAGCGGTGCGCTCTGCGGCATCCAGCTGCCCGCCGGACTGCGTCAGGCGGAACAGCTTCCCGCGCCGATCTTCACCCCGTCGACCAAGGCCGCGATCGGCACGCACGACGAAAACATCGGCTTCGATCAGGTCGTTGCGACGATCGGCGCCGACCTCGCCGAGCAAGTGCGCGAGGCGACCTTGAAAATTTATACCTTTGCCGCCGAATACGCCGCCGAATGCGGCATTCTGATCGCCGACACCAAGTTCGAGTTCGGCACCGACGAGACCGGCAAGCTCTACGTCATGGACGAAATGCTGACGCCCGACTCTTCGCGCTTCTGGCCCGCCGACGAATACCGCGTCGGCATCAGCCCTCCGAGCTACGATAAGCAGTTCGTGCGCGACTACCTGGAAACGCTGGATTGGAACAAGACGGCGCCGGGTCCCAGACTGCCCCAGTCGGTCATCGAAGGCACGGCGGCGAAATACGCCGAAGCGCTCAAGCGTTTGGCCGGAATCGAGTTGAATTGACCTGAGCCCCCGAACGAACCGGACGGGAAATCCCATGCCTGCCTATGTCGCCCTCCTGCGCGCCGTGAATGTCGGCGGCACCGGCAAGCTGCCGATGTCCGAACTGCGGGCGATGTGCGAGTCCCTCGGCTTCGCGAATGTGCGAACCTACATCGCCAGCGGCAACGTCGTCTTCCAAAGCCGGCTCGGCGAAGCCGACGTAAAGGCCAAGCTGGAGCGCCGTCTGGAAACCTATGCCGGCAAAGCAGTCGGCGTCATGGTGCGCACCGGCGCGGAACTCGCCGCCGTATTGAAAGGCAATCCGTTCAAGACCGCCGCGGCGAACCGCACAGTCGCCATCTTTCTCGACGCGCCGCCGCCTGCGAACACCTTGGCCAGCGTGAGCGGAAAGCAGACCGAAGTCATCGCCCTCGGCAAGCGGGAAATCTACGTGCACTACCCGGACGGCCAGGGGCACTCGAAGCTGAAGATCGGCACCGCCGCGGCAGGAACGGCACGGAACATGAATACGGTGGCGAAGCTCGCAGAGTGGGCCCTCGAGTAGGCCGGCGACGAACCGGCGGCGATCGATCCACGCCGTTCCGGTCCGGCCGAGGAAGTCCCGAGGCCATGGATCGGTTTGAGTAAGCCGGTTTGTCCCGAACTATCGACCGACGAACTCGCGCCAGGATTGCCGTTCACGGTTCGATACGCGAAGCAAACCCCGTGCTGGGTGGGTTGAAGCCTCGCCCCGAGCGGAAAGGAGAATTTTCGAACCGACGGCATCGTCGGCTTGCCGCGAGTAAACCGATGTGATATCTGTAGCGCCATGACCTCGATCCGCCCCAACTACTTTTTTTGGTATTACGGCATTCCCAAGCCGCTGGCGGAGGAAGGGGCGCAATCGATCTGACGATTTCGCAAACGAGATACCCTCAAAAACCGCCGGCCCGCCCGGCGGTTTTTTTGTGCGTTGTTTTTGCCATCGTCCCGGATGGCGAGGATCAGAAAAGCGGCCATCCCAGGCCGCACTTCCCAACAAAAGAGACTGCATCATGACGACCCACAACACCGACGACCTGCGCATCGCCGAACTCAAGGAACTCAGCACGCCGGCGCAGGTGATCGCCGAACTCCCGCTCGACGCGCGCAGCAAGTACACCATTGCCGATTCCCGCGCCGCAGTGCACGCCATCCTCGACGGCGCCGACGACCGCCTCGTCGTCGTCGTCGGTCCATGCTCGATCCACGATACCGCGGCGGCGCTGGAGTACGCGCAGCGCTTGGCCGGCGAACGCCGGCGCCTTGCCGGCGAGCTCGAGATCGTCATGCGCGTCTATTTCGAGAAACCGCGCACCACCGTCGGCTGGAAGGGACTGATCAACGACCCCGACCTCGACGGCAGCTTCCGCATCGACAAGGGTCTGCGCCTGGCGCGCGGCCTGCTGCGCGACATCACCGCGCTCGGCCTGCCTGCCGGCTGCGAATTCCTCGACATGATCACGCCGCAGTACATCGCCGACCTCGTCGCCTGGGGCGCGATCGGCGCGCGCACGACCGAGAGCCAGGTGCACCGCGAACTCGCCTCCGGCCTGTCCTGCCCGGTCGGCTTCAAGAACGGCACCGACGGCAACGTGAAGATCGCCGTCGACGCGGTACTGTCCGCGGCAAGCCCGCACCATTTCATGGCCGTCACCAAGGAAGGCCGCACCGCGATCGCGGCGACGCGCGGCAACCGCGACTGCCACGTGATCCTGCGCGGCGGCAAGGCGCCGAACTACGACGCGGCCAGCGTGGACGCCGCCTGTTCGGCGATCGCCAAGGCCGGGCTTGGCGCGCGCGTGATGATCGACGCGAGCCATGCGAATTCGTCGAAGAACCCGGACAACCAGCCGAAGGTGATCGACGCCATCGCCGACCAGATCGAAGCGGGCGAAGCGCGCATCATCGGCACGATGATCGAGAGCCATCTCGTCGGCGGCCGCCAGGATCTCGTCGACGGCCGCGCGCTGCGCTACGGCCAGAGCATCACCGACGGCTGCATCGACTGGGACGCGACCGTACGCACGCTGGATCGGCTGGCACAGGCCGTGCGAGCGCGGCGTACGCAGCGGACCGCGGCGGCAGCCTGAGCTGAAAGCGTTTCACGCGGATCGCGGCGGACAAAAGAAGGCCAACGGCGGATAGAGCAAATGCCTCGAATGCTCTATCCGCGTCGATTCTGCTTTTATCCATTCTGATCCGCGTTAAGATTGCTTCGCGTTTCTTTTGCCGCAACCCGATGTCGACGGTCTATTACGACTACATGCAAACCCCGATCGGTCGGCTGATGCTCGCCGTCGACGGTCGCGGCCTGCGTCATGTCGATTTCGAGAACGGCAAGTACCCGGCCGCGATCGGCGAGGACTGGGAACATGGGCCCGGCGCGCTGCACGAGGCGCGTGCTCAGCTGAAAGCGTATTTCGCCGGCAAGCTCACCGAATTCGATCTGCCGCTCGCCCCCCGGGGCACGGATTTTCAGCAGCAGGTCTGGCTCGCCCTGCTTCGCATTCCCTACGGGGCGACGACGACCTACGGCGAGATCGCGCGGGAACTGGGCGACATGAATGCCACGCGCGCGGTCGGCGCGGCGAACGGGCGCAATCCGCTGCCGATCATCGTGCCCTGCCATCGCGTCATCGGCGCGAACGGCAGCCTCACCGGTTTCGGCGGCGGTCTGCCGACCAAGCGCTGGCTGCTCGACCACGAACAGCGGCACAGCGTTTTCACCCTGGCACCCTAGACGCGCGCAACACGCACATCACGGTGGCGGGCTGGCATCGGCAAACGACGGCATAGTGCGAGACCTATGAACAGAAGCACGGCATGGTTGGCCTCCTGCGCGCTGCTGACGCAGTTGTCGGCCTGCACCGCTTTCGAGGCCTACCGCAAATGCGGGTTGTCCGGATGCCCGGGCGACCGCGAAATCGCCGCGCAGGTCGCAGCCGCTCTGCGCACTACGCCGGGAATCAGCTACTGGGACATCCAGGTGCAATCGCTCGACCACATCGTATACCTCTCCGGCCTGGTCGACACCGATCCCGAGCGCATCACCGTCGAACAAGTCGCGTTCTCCGCTTCCGGAGGCAAGAAAGTCGTCGACTCGATCGCGGTGCGCGGCAATCTGCGCCTGTAGCCGCGACTTGCCGCCGAATTTGCGGGCCGAGCACCTTCCATTTGTTCTTCTCGCCCTTGGCGAAAAAGCAGAACGATCGCAGATTTGCCAAACACCGAATTCGTCAGGCCGCCGCCGCTTGCCCTCTGCGGCCGGTTGTCGCAGCGGATCGCCTTCGATCGCAGCTCCCGGGCGAAAGCCGCGGGCAGAGTGACACCTCCGCGAAAATCTCAATGACCCCTTGATGCGGCGTACGCCACCCCGATGTATAATGCGAACCATTCTTATTTAGATGTAGGTCCGGCGTGCTGCTTTCGGAACTGGCGATGGGTGCATCGGCTACCGTGCTCGAGGTGAAAGACAACGGTGTGGACGACGCAATCGCGCGGCGCCTGCGCGATCTCGGCTTCGTCGCGGGCGAACCCGTGCGCCTGGTCGCGCGCGGGCCGCTCGGCGCCGATCCTCTGCTCGTGCAGATCGGCTACACGCGCTTCGCGCTGCGCCGTGCCGAAGCCGCGCGCGTCGCCGTCACGGCGGAGGCAACCTCGTGAACGCCGCGGCCGCCACGCTTCAGATCGCTCTTGTCGGCAATCCCAACTGCGGCAAGACGGCGCTGTTCAACCTGCTCACCGGCACGCGGCAGAAGGTCGCCAATTACGCGGGCGTGACGATCGAACGCAAGGAAGGCCACTACACCGCGCCGTCCGGGCGCAGCGTACGCGTGCTCGATCTGCCCGGAGCTTATTCGCTCGCCGCGACCAGTCCCGACGAGGCGATCACGCGCGACGTCATCACGGGCCGCCACGCGCAGGAAATCCCGCCCGACCTGATCGTCTGCGTCGCCGACGCAACCAACCTGCGCCTGCACCTGCGCTTCGTACTCGAGATCGCCCGCCTCGGCCGGCCGATGCTGCTCGCGCTCAACATGATGGATGCGGCCAAGCGCCGCGGCATCCGCATCGACACCGCCGCTTTGGCGCGGAAACTCGGCATGCCGGTGGTCGAAACGGTCGCGGTCAAGCGCGGCGGCGCGAAAGAACTGATCGAGCGCATCGACGCACTGCAGCCGTCCGCGTCGGACCCGCAGCCCTCTTCGCCGATTCCGGAAACCACGGCTTCGAGCACCGATCTTCACGCGCAAGTGCGCACCCTGCTCGCCGAAACCGTCCGCATTCCGCGGCGGACCGCCGCGGTCGACGACGCGATCGACCGCGTCGTGCTGCATCCGCTGCTCGGCCTGGTGATCCTGGCCGTCGTGATGTTCCTGATCTTCCAGGCCGTGTTCTCGTGGGCGGCTCCGCTGCACGACGGCATCGACGAAGGCATGCAGGCCGCCGGTGCGTGGATCGGTACGGCGCTGCCCGAAGGCGCGCTGCGCAGCCTGCTTGCCGACGGCGTGTTCGCCGGCCTCGGCACGGTGCTCGCCTTCCTGCCGCAGATTCTGATCCTGTTCCTCTTCATTCTCTGCCTGGAGGAATCCGGCTATCTGCCGCGCGCAGCGTTCCTGCTCGATCGCATGATGCTCTCCGCGGGGCTCACCGGCCGCTCGTTCATTCCGCTGCTGTCGAGCTTCGCCTGCGCGATCCCGGGCATCATGGCGACGCGCAGCATTCCCGATCCGCGCGATCGCCTGACGACCATTCTGATCGCGCCGCTGATGACCTGTTCCGCGCGCCTGCCGGTCTACGCCTTGCTGATCGCCGCGTTCATTCCGCAGCGCACGGTCGCGGGCGTGTTCAATCTGCAGGGCATCGTGCTGTTCACTCTCTACGTCGCCGGCATCGTCAGCGCGCTGCTCGTCGCCTGGGTGATCAAGCGCCTGCGCCGCGACAAGAGCGAGCACGCGCTGATGATGGAGCTGCCCTCGTACCGCATGCCGCACCCGCGCGATATCGCGATCGGGCTGTACGAACGCGGCATGATTTTCATCAAGCGCGTCGGCGGCATCATTCTCGCGTTGACCGTGCTGCTCTGGTTCCTGTCGAGCTTTCCGGCGCCGCCCGCGGGCGCGACCGATCCGGCGATCGACTACAGTCTCGCCGGCATGATCGGACGCGCGCTGCACACCGTATTCGCTCCGATCGGCTTCAACTGGCAGATCTGCATCGCGCTGGTTCCGGGCCTCGCCGCGCGCGAGGTCGCGGTGTCCTCGCTCGCGACGGTCTATGCGCTGGCCGGCAACGAAGAAGGCCTGCAGGCCGTCGTCGCCAACCAGTGGTCGTTGGCGACGGCGCTGGCCGTGCTCGCCTGGTACGTGTTCGCGCCGATGTGCATATCCACCCTTGCCACCGTGCGCCGCGAAACCGGGTCGATGCGCAACGTCATCGTTCTCGCCGGCTACCTGTTCGGCCTCGCCTACCTCGCTTCGTTCGCGACCTACCAGATCGCCAGGGCGCTGTCGTGAGCTACACGATCTTCCAAACCGCCGCGATCGCGGCGATCCTGGTCTGGAGCCTCTGGTTCGCCACGCTTCGCCTGTTCCCGCGCAGCTGCCGCGCCGTGCAGGCGAAGCTCGCGCAACGCCTCGGCGCTTCCGCGAATGCGATGCTGCGCGCGCTCGGCGCAAAGCTTGTTCCGCAACAAGTCGCGAGCGGTGCCGGCTGCGGCAGCGGCAGCGGCTGTTCGAGTTGCGGCACGTGCGCTCCTTCGCCGCCGCCGAGCGACGTGCGTCCACTCGTGTTTCATCCGCGCATAAAACGATAATTCCCAGCTTTGCCCGCTGCGGCAGGCAGAAGTCGGAGCGTCGCGTTCGCGCCCGCCCGTGGCGCAACCCGGTTCTCGCATTTGTCCGAATCTGCGAAGATGCGGCCGTGCAGGCGCAGGCGAAAAACCAGGTCGACGTCCTCGTGGTCGGCGGCGGCATCAACGGCGTGGCGATCGCGCGCGATGCGGCCGGACGCGGCCTCTCGGTGCTGCTCGTCGAGCAGGACGATCTCGCCGCACATACCTCGAGTGCGAGCAGCAAGCTGATCCATGGCGGCCTGCGCTATCTCGAGCAGTACGAATTCTCGCTCGTCGCCAAGGCGCTGGCGGAACGCGACGTGGTGCTCAATTCCGCGCCGCATATCGTGCGCCCGCTGCGGGTTGTTGTGCCGCCCGAAAAAAACCCGCTACCAGAGGGGGGGGGTT
>CBJLOV010000051.1:0-23446 GCA_966424745.1 uncultured bacterium | reverse complement strand
GGATAGAGCATTTGAAGATTTGCTCTATTCGCACTGACGCTTTTCGAATCCGCGTAGATCTGCGTTCCATTTTGGTTCGGCGTTGAGAAAAGCCGGGCCCGATAAATCGGGCCCCCACGAATCTATAGTGCAACGCGGAGTGGGCGCGCGATTCATCGCGCCCGGCTCTTGATTTTCGGGGTTGAGAAAAAGCCGGACTCGATGAATCGAGCCTCTACGGACTACGGATGCTCGCGATGCAACGCATGCCCGGGGACTTGTGGGAAAATCCGAGCCATCGGACTCGGTGAAGGAAAGAAACGTCATGCCTGCATCGATTGCCTCGCTGAAGACCCGCGCGGCGCACGTGCGCGATCGAGTGATCGCCCTGCGACATTCGCCTCGGGCGCGCAAGTCCGCGCTGATCGCCGGCATCGTGCTCGTCCTCTACACGCTGGCCGGATTCTTTCTCGTCCCCGCCTTGCTGCACCGCTGGATCGACGCGAACGCAGCCAGGCTGATCGGGCGGCCCGTATCGGTCGAAGCACTGCAATTCAACCCGTTCACGCTCAGGCTCGGCGCGGACAAGGTGCAGGTGGCCGATGCGGACGGCAAGGCGGCGTTCGTCGACATCGACCGCCTCGTTCTCAACGCCTCGTGGACCTCGCTGTTCCATTGGGCGCCCGTGCTCGACGAAATCGTACTGGACCGGCCGCGGATCGCGCTCGCGCGCACGGCCGACAAGCGTTTCAATTTCTCCGACATCCTCGACCGCTTCGCCGCCGCGTCGGCGCCCGCGACCCCGCCGCCGACTCCGTCCGAACCGGCGCGTTTCTCGTTGTCGAATATCCTCGTGCGCCACGGCGAGATCCGCTTCGACGACAAGTCGACGAACGCGAGCCATCGCGTCGAGGACATCGAGATCGGCATTCCGTTCCTCGCCAACCTGCCGCGCGACGTCGACGTGTTCGTGCAGCCGCTGCTGGCGATGAGAGTCGACGGCCGCCCCTTGCGCATCGAGGGACAGACCAAGCCGTTCAAGGACAGCCTCGAATCGACGATCGACCTGAAGCTGGACCGGCTTGATCTGCCGCAGTACCTCGTCTACGCGCCGACGGAGCTGCCGGTCGCGATTCCGCGCGGCACGTTGTCGGGCAGCGTGCGGGCGCACTTCCTGCAGGACAAAGCGGCGCAGCAGCTGCGCCTCGACGGCGTCCTCGTGATCGACGATTTCGCGATGACGGACCGGGCCAAAACGCCGATCGCCGAAGCCGGCCGGGTGATCGCTTCGTTCGCCGACGTCGAGCCGCTGATCTCGCGCTACCGTTTTGGCAACGTCAATCTCGACAAGGCGGCGATTCGCTACGTCGCGCGCCCCGGCGGCCGCAGCAATTTCGACGCTTTGATCGGCCCGCCCAAGCCGGCCGCGAACAAGGCGCCGTCGAGCGAAGTCGCGATCGCGAATCTCGGCCTGACCGGCAGCCGCTTCGACTACGTCGACGCCACGGGCGACGTTGCGGCGACGCTGACCGTCGACGCGCTCGCGGGCACGGTCAGCGGCCTCGATACGATCAATCAGCCTGCCGCCGCGGTCGACGTGACCGGCAAGCTCAACGGCGGCGCCCTCGCCACGCGCGGCAAGCTGGACCTGCCGGCCAATCGCTACACCGGCACGTTGAGCGCGAAAGGCGTCGGCATCGCGCCGCTGCAGCCGTTCGCCGCGCCGGCGATCAAGGCACAGGTTCAGCAGGGCCTGTTCGATACGGAAGGCAGCTTCTACGCGGACTGGAAAAGCGTCTTCAATCTGCATATCGAACCGGCGACGGCGCACCTGCGCGAAGTCGCGATCGGCACGCGCGAGAGCAAGGAGCCGCTGATCGCCTGGAAGGCGCTCGATGTCGCCCTGACCCGGTTCGACCTCGGTGCGGCCGAAGCGAGGCACGGCGAAGTCGCGCTGCACGGTCTCAGCGTGAAAGTGCAGCGCGGTCGCGACGGCAAGATCGACCTCGCCGGCCTCGGCGACAGCACCGCCGAGAAAAAGACCGTCGCCGCCCGGTCGACCAAGCCTGCGCCGGCATGGAAATGGAGCGTCGCGCGTCTCGTCCTCGACGGCGGCAGCGTGGATATCAAGGATCTGTCGACGGCGAAGCCGACCGAGGTCGCGATCGAGTCGATCGCCGGCGACATCGCCGGTCTCGGCGACGACATGAAGCAACCGCTCAAGCTGGCCCTGACCGGCGCGATCGAAAAAGGCGGCTTCGAAGTGGGCGGCAGCGTCAGGCCCGATCCGCTCGACGCCGAACTCAAGATAAAGACCAGGGAACTCAACGTCGCCGGGCTGCAACCCTATGCCGAAGTACCGCTCAACGTGCGCACGGCGCAGGCCTATCTGACCAGCGACGGCAGCCTGCGCTATACGGACGGCAGGCCGGCGACGGCAACCTATCGCGGCCGCGTCGCGCTCGGCCGCGTGCGCGTCCAGGACAAGTTGACGGGCGACGATTTCCTCTCCTTCCGTACGCTCGACATCGGCGCGGTCGACTATGCGCAGGGTGCGGGTCCGATGCGCGTGAAACTCGGCGACATCGTGCTCAGCGACTTCTACGCGCGCGTCATCATGAACGCGAGCGGGCGGCTCAATCTCGCCGACGTCGCCGGCTCCAACGTGGCGGCGCCCGTGTCGGTGACGCGCGCGGAAGGCGCGACGAATCCGAGCCGCGTACCGCAGCCGGCAGCCGCACCGAAGCCCGCGGAAACCAAACCCGCAGCGCCCGCCGCCGCGATCCAGGTCGGCCAGATCACGCTCTCGCGCGGTCATCTCAACTACACCGACAACTTCATCAAACCGAACTACACCGCCAACATCACCCGGCTCAGCGGCAAGATCGGCGCGTTCGGCACGAGCGCCGCGACCCCTCCCGCGACGGTCACCCTGCAAGGCCTGCTCGACGACAACGCGCAGGTCGACATCGACGGCAGCATCAACCCGTTGGCACCGATCGCCTATGTCGACATCAAGGGCAAGGCGAACGGCGTCGAGCTCACCCATTTGAGCGCGTACTCGGCCAAGTACACCGGCTATCCGATCATCAAGGGCCGCCTCAACGCCGACGTCGCCTATCTGCTCGACCAGGGCAAGCTCAAGGCCGACAACCATATCTACATCGACCAGCTCACCTTCGGCGACGAGATCCAGGACCCGGGTGTCAGCCATCTGCCGGTGAAGCTGGCCGTCGCCCTGCTCAAGGATTCCAACGGGGTCATCGATGTCAACGTGCCGGTCTCGGGTTCGCTCGACGATCCGCAGTTCTCGCTCGGCGGCGTCATCTCGCGCGCCTTCCTCGGCATGATCGCCAAGGCCGCGACCGCGCCGTTTCGCCTGCTCGCCTCGGCGTTCAAGGGCGGCGGCGGTGGCAGCGGCGAAGACCTGGGCTACGTCGAATTCGCCCCCGGCGCCGACGAACTCGACGACGCGGCCAAGGCCAAGCTCGCGCAGATCGCCAAGATGCTGAGCGACCGGCCGGCGCTCAATCTCGGCATCGTCGGCCGCACCGACCCGAATCTCGACGTGGCCGGTCTGCGCAAGGTCACGGTCGACGAACTCATTCGCAAGGAATATCTGCACGACCAGGGCGACGGCAGCGACGCGGCGGCGAAACCGCTCACGCCGGAGGAAACGGACAAGTATCTCGAAGCCGCGTACAAGCACGCCGACTTCCCGAAAGAGAAAACCCTGGTCTGGCTGACCAAGTCGCAGCCGCCCGAGGAAATGCGCCGCCTGCTCGAAGCGAACGTCGCGATCGACGACAGCTCGATGCTGCACCTCGCCGAACGCCGTGCGGGCCACATCGTCGGCTTCCTGCACGGCAAGGTCGACGACCGCCGCCTGTGGACGCTTGCGCCCAAACTCGACGCCAAGGGCATCGACGATCAGGGCAAGACGACGCGGGTGGATTTCACCCTGCAGTGACGGCGGGCGCTGCGCGCGGATATCTTCTTCTTTGCTCCATCCGTGTCATCCGTGTCATCCGTGGCCGAACTGCTTTCCACCGGAAAAGTCGGTGCGCAATGAAGAGCTTCGTTTGCCGCGGATTTCACGGATAACACGGATCAAGAGAATGTCGTTCGAGACGGGCCGCGATCCGTCTCTCGCAGCTTGTCTTTTTCGTCAAGACTGGAGGAAGGCCGAGTGGCCAGTGCCGGCCTCGGCTTTCGCCGAAGCGGCAAATTCCGATATCCTCGCACGCAACCAAACCGCAGCCGCGCGCATCCTACCGTCATGCGCGATGGCCACTCCCTACTTCCCAAAGCAATGCGTACCGTACTCGTCATCGACGACAATCCCGCGATCGTCACCGCGCTCGACGTGCTGCTGAGCCTGCGCGACATCCGCACGCTGCACGCCGCGTCGCCCGAAGATGGCCTTGCGGTGTTGGCGCGCGAGCGCGTCGACCTCGTGCTGCAGGACATGAATTTCCGCGCGGACACGACGTCGGGCGAGGAGGGCGTGGCGTTGTTCCGGGCGATCCGCGAGCGCGAGCCGGACCTGCCGGTGATCCTGCTGACCGCGTGGACGCATTTGGAAACCGCAGTCGAGCTGATCAAGGCCGGCGCCGCCGACTATCTGGCCAAGCCGTGGGACGACAACAAGCTCGTGGCCGCAGTCGAGAATCTGCTCGAGTTGTCGGAAAACGCGCGCGAGGTATCGCGCCTGCACGGCGAGCGCCGCGCGCATCGCAGCGCGCTGCGCGAGCGCTTCGATCTGCGCGGGACGGTGTTCGCGTCGAGCGCGATGGAGCGGTTGATCGAGCTGGCCTGCCGCGTCGCGCGTGCCGATGCGCCGGTGCTGATCACCGGGCCGAACGGCGCGGGCAAGGAGCGCATCGCCGAGATCGTGCACTACAACTCGGCGGTGAAGGCGGGGCCCTTCGTGACCGTCAATTGCGGCGCGCTGCCGCAGGACCTGATCGAGGCCGAGCTGTTCGGCGCCGAGGCGGGCGCCTACACCGGCGCGAACAAGGCGCGCGAAGGCCGCTTCGAGGCGGCCGACGGCGGCACCCTGCTGCTCGACGAGATCGGCAACCTGCCGCTGCCGGGGCAGATGAAGTTGCTGCGCATCCTCGAGACCGGCAAGTTCGAGCGCCTGGGTTCGAGCAGGACGCGCGACGTGAAAGTGCGCGTGGTCAGCGCGACCAACGCCGACCTGGCGGCGATGATCCGCGCGGGCACGTTCCGCGAAGATCTGTACTACCGTCTCAACGTGATCGAACTCGCGCTGCCGCCGCTCGCCGCGCGGCCCGATGATATTCTGCCGCTCGCCGAATATTTCGTCGGCGATGCGGCGACGCTGAGCGCGGAAGCGCGCGCGGCGCTGGTGGCGCACAACTGGCCGGGCAATGTGCGCGAATTGAAGAATGCGATCCAGCGCGCGAGCCTGCTCTGCCGCGACGGCGTGATCGTCGCCGACGATCTGGGTCTGGCCGCGCGCGCAACCGTCCCCGTGCGGGCGAATTCCGACGCGGAACTGGACCGCGCCACGATCGAAGCCGCGCTCGAACGCGCCAAGGGCGTCATCAGCCAGGCCGCCGCCGAACTCGGCCTGTCGCGCCAGGCCCTGTACCGGCGCATGGAGAAGATGGGCATCGAGGGCTAGACATGGCCTCGCTAGGGCTTCGCCGCGGCGGCACCTTCGCTGCCGTAAGTCCTGGCGAAATAGTCGGTCAGCGCGGCGACCTCGTCGTCGGCGATCGGCGCGCCATAGACTTTCTTCATTTTCAGGACTTCCGCTTCCCAGGTCTTGCGCGGCAGGTTGGGCGGCTGCGTCGCCGCGTAGTCCGGCGAATGGCAGATCAGGCAGCGCGCGTTGACGAGCGCCAGGTTCGGGCCGGGACGGTAGCTGGGAGCCGGTTCCTTCGGCAGATCGATCTTCAACGCGGCGGCGTCGGCAAGGGCGGCGGCGAGCAGTCCGACGGCGACGGCAATGGAGCGATGCGATGAGGCCATGGTCGTCTCCTCAAGCCGCGCTGACATGCGTGGTTTCGACCGCGTTGCGCATGTAGCCCGGCGGGTTCCACAGCGGCGCCGACGGCTGCGACTGGCCGAAGCGGTTGATCGCGCGCACCTGCAGGGCGTGCGTGCCGGCGGCGAGCGTGGTTTCGATCGTCCATGCGCGGAACGAGTATTTGCCGAGATCCTCGCCGAGCCTGGCTGCGCGCCAGTGGGCGCCGCCGTCGTCGGAGAACAGGACGTCGCGGATGCCGTAGCCGCCGTCGAAGGCGATGCCGCGCACGCTCAGCGCCTGATCCGCCTTCACCTTCGCGCCCTCGCTCAGATTGGTGATGAACGAGCGCACGTCGAAGCGGCCGATCGGCACGGTCTTCGCGGGCGCCGTGCCCGGTTCGACGCAGGCGCAGGCGTTCGCCGGAATACGATAGGCCGAGGCCATCCAGAATCCGGAAAACGTTTCGTCGAGCACGGTGATTTCGGACAGATGCTTGACCCAGTAGGTGCCGTAGTGCCCCGGCACGATCAGGCGCACCGGGTAGCCGTTGAGCATCGGCAGGTCGGCGCCGTTCATCGAATAGGCGAGCATGACCTCGCCGTCGAGCGCGTGGTCGAGGTCGAGCGCTTTGACGAAGTCCGGCGTGGTCGGCAGCACCGGCGTGTCGAGACCGTTGAAGCTCACCTGCTTGGCGTTCGCCTGCACGCCGGCTTTTTCGAGCACGGCCTTGAGCGGCACGCCTTTCCAGCGCGCGTTGCCCATCGCGCCGTTGGCGAGCTGGCCGCCCGGCACGCGCGGTTCGGAGAAGCCGCGGCTGTTGCCGGAACACTGATTGACGGCAACGTATTCGATCGGCTCGAAATTCTTCTTCAAATCTTCGAGGCTGAGCGAGAGCGGCGTCGCGACCTTGCCCTGCACCGCGATGCGATAGGCCGCCGGATCGATCCGCGTCGGGATGCCGGCGAGATGGTAGCGGACGAAAAACGCGTCGTTCGGCGTAATGATGTTCTCGTCGAACACGGCGAACGGGGTTTCCAGCTGCGGCGGCCGCGCCGTCAGGCGCAGCAGCGGCCGCTTCTGCGGATACTTCACCAGCGTGCGCGCGCCGTTGGCGAACGGCAGATCGACCGTATCGTCGGCCAGTGCGGCGAGCGGCGCCGCGCCGAGCATGCCGCCGAGGCCGAGCGCGCCGGCCTGCTGCAGGAAATGACGCCGCGACGAGCTGTGCGGGTGGATGCGAGACCGGTAGCGCATGGCTTAGCCCCTTGGGTCGATGGATGCGGCGGCGGTCCGCGTACGCGTTTGCGCCGTCCGCCGGGCAAAGGATAGTACAAATGGCCGCACATGCTTTTTTGCATCGCATCGTCGCCGCACGGGCGAGATTCCGTGCGGCGGCGCCTTCGGTTAGCCTTGGCGGCATGCATTTCTTCTCGCTCGAAGGCAAACTCGCCGCGCTGCTCGGCTCGATCCTGGTCGCCGGTTGCGCGTTGACCGCGCTGTTCGCGTCGTGGCTGCCGCCCTGGCTGGCCGCGGCGGCCGCATTCGCCGCGCTCGCGATGCCGATGCTGATGCTCGTCCGCGCCGCGATCAAACCGATACAGAGCCTGATGCGCGCGCTGTCGGGCGGCGTCGCTCGTTATCGCGACGGCGATTTTTCCACCTCGCTCGCCGAGGCGCGGCGCGACGAGTTCGGCGAATTGATCGCCGCGCACAACGAACTCGGCCGCGTGTTGCGCGAGCAGCGCAAGGACTTGATCGAACGCGAGCTGCTGCTCGACACGATGGTGCAGAACTCGCCGACCGCGCTCGTGCTGATCGACGCGGCGCAGTTCGTGGTCTACGCCAATCTGGCCGCGCGCGCGCTGCTCAACGACGGCCGCGCGATGAACGGCATGGCGTTCGCCGAACTCGCCGCGGGGTGTCCGCCGGTATTGCGCAGCGCCATGGCCGGCCATCAGGATGGGCTGTTCAGCGTCGACATCGACGGCGAAGCGGAAGCGTTCCATCTCGCCCAGAAAATATTCCGCCTGCACGGCCGCGAGCACCGCATGCTGCTGATCAAGCGGCTGACGCGCGAACTGTCCCGGCAGGAAGTGCAGACCTGGAAGAAAGTGATCCGCGTGATCAGCCACGAGCTCAACAACTCGCTCGCGCCGATCTCCTCGCTCGCCCACTCGGGGCGCGAACTCGCGCGCAAGGGCATGACCGAAAAGCTGGTGCCGGTGTTCGACACGATCGAGGACCGGGCGCGTCACCTGCATGGCTTCATCGGCGGCTATGCGGAGTTCGCCAAGCTGCCGCAGCCGCGCATCGAGAATGTAGCGTGGGCGGATTTCCTCGCCGGGCTGGCGAGGCAGTATCCGTTCCGCCTGGTCGGGGAAGTGCCGCAGCGCGACGGCGCATTCGACCGTGCGCAGCTCGAACAGGTGCTGATCAATCTGCTCAAGAATGCGCACGAAGCGGACGGGCCGGGCGACGCGATCGAGCTGGCGCTCGCCGAACGCGGCAACGACCCCGGCCCGGGTCCGGGGCGGGCGGTGCGCATCGAAGTGCGCGACCGCGGCAGCGGCATGAGCGAATCCGTGCTCGCCAATGCGCTGCTGCCGTTCTATTCGACCAAGCGCAGCGGTACGGGTCTGGGACTGGCGCTGGCGCGCGAGATCGTCGAGGCGCACGGCGGCCGCATCGCGCTGGCCAACCGCGACGGCGGCGGACTGGCGGTTACGTTGACCCTGCCGCAGGGCTGAGCTTCGTTGCGTCACGAAAAGCGGCCGGTCCCGGCGCTATACTGCGGCGCAAGGTCCAAACTTGAGGGGAGACGAGCATGGGCGGCAGCGGTTTGGTGGCGCTGGTACTGATCATCCTGATCTTCATCGGCATTTCGAAAACGATCCGCATCGTGCCGCAGGGCTACGAGTGGACCAAGGAAACGTTCGGGCGCTACACCTCGACGATGTCGCCCGGCCTGCACATCCTCGTGCCGATCTATCACACGGTCGGACACAAGATGAACATGATGGAACAGGTGCTCGACGTGCCGAGCCAGGACGTCATCACCAAGGACAATGCGGTCGTGCGCGTCGACGGCGTCGTCTTCTACCAGGTGCTCGACGCGGCCAAGGCGGCCTACGAGGTCGCCAATCTCAATCAGGCGATCCTCAACCTGATCATGACCAATATCCGCACCGTGCTCGGTTCGATGGACCTGGACGAGTCGCTGTCCAAGCGCGACGAGATCAACGCACGCCTGCTGCGCGTCGTCGACGAGGCGACGCATCCCTGGGGCGTGAAGTGCAACCGCATCGAGATCAAGGACATCCAGCCGCCGCAAAACCTGATCGATTCGATGGCGCGGCAGATGAAGGCCGAGCGCGAGAAGCGCGCGAACATCCTCGAGGCCGAGGGCCTGCGCCAGTCGGCGATCCTCAAGGCCGAAGGCGAGAAGCAGGCCGTGATCCTGGCGGCCGAAGGCAAGCGCGAGGCCGCGTTCCGCGAGGCCGAGGCGCGCGAGCGTTCCGCGCAGGCCGAGGCGAAGGCGACCGAACTCGTGTCGCAATCGATTCGCGCGGGCGACATCAACGCGATCAATTATTTCGTCGCGACCAAGTACGTCGATGCGCTGCGCGCGATGGTCGGCGCGCCGAACCAGAAGATCATGCTGCTGCCGATGGAGGCGACCGGCGTGCTCGGTTCCCTGGCCGGCATCGCCGAACTCGCCAAGAACAGCATCGAAACGCAGCAGGCGGCGGCGAAGCCGGCGGCAACGCCGCGTTCGTAGGGGCGCGATTCATCGCGCCCGGATTTTGCGCTTAAGAGCAGGACTCGATGAATAGAGTCGCTGCGAGTCGAGCTTCCGGTACCTCACAGCGGGACTGATCCCATGCACTACAGTTGGTGGATGCTTGCCCTCGTTCTTATCGGCGCCGAACTGCTCGCGCCAGGCTATTTCCTGATCTGGATTGGTTTTGCCGCGGCGGTGCTCGGCATCGTTACTTTTTTTGCACCTGGCTTGTCGTTTCTCGTGCAAGCCGTGATGTTCGCTGTGCTCGCTCTGGTCAGCTGCTTCGTCTACTGGCGTTTCGTACGCACGGCCGTGAACGAGAGCAGCGATCAGCCGCTGCTCAACCGCCGCGCGGAGCAATTCGTCGGCAAGCGCTACACGCTCGATACCCCGATCGTCGGCGGCAAGGGCAAGGTGCGTATCGGTGATTCGCCTTGGCTGGCCGAGGGGCCTGATCTCCCCGCGGGCACCGAAGTGGAGATCGTCGGCGTCGACGGAAGCACGCTCAAGGTTCGCGCGGTGTGAGGGACCGGCCTGGTAACGGTTGGTCCATGTTCACGAAAAAGCGTTCGCCGACGAGACGGCGAGGGTCATGGGCAAACTCGGTTTTGCCTTGCCCTGCCTGCTTATGCGGAAACGGCATGTGCGCTGCTTGCCGGCAATTCGGCCGGCACGGCATTCGTCGACGTTCACTTCGTCGCAGCGAGCAGCTCGGTGAAACGCGCGAGCTCCCCTTGATCCATGTCGGAAACGATAGCGGCGTTCTGTCCGCCGAGCTTGACTGCATTCAGCCGATAGCCGGACCGCAGCGCCTCGGCATTGCCTCGGGACATCGCCGAATCGGGCAGCACGAACACGTCGATCAGATGCTGGCCGTGCCGGTACACGAGCACGGGCATACGCGCATTGCCGGCGTAATCGATGCGGCCGCCGACCAGAGTGAAACCTTCCTCGGCGAAATCGCGCACGACCGGAGCGATGCCGATCCTGCCTTCGAACCATGGTTTGACCGTATGCCGGTCCGTCGAGACGACATCGACGGGCGATGCCGCGGCGAGCGCGCGCCAATGGCTTGCGAACAGGTCGCGGACGAGCTGGGCGTCGGTGGACTCGTCCGTCGCTTCGCCGCGACGGGTTGATCCGTTCCACATGGAAACGGCAACGCCGCCCGCGGCGAAGGCGAGCACCCACGAAGCGGCGAGCGCGAGCCAGCGCGGCGGCGATCTGCGCACGGGGGTGCCGGCGGAGTTCGATGCGGCGAGCTTCCCGATGCGTTTGCGCAGGAGTTCCGGTGCGGCATAGCGCGGCGCATCCTCGCGCAGCGCATGACGCAGGGTGTCGAGTCCGATCAGGGCGGCGCGGCAGTCCGGGCATTGGTCGAGGTGCGCTTCGAATTCCCTGCTCGCGGCGCGGTCGAGTTCGCCGTCGAAGTAGAGCGGCAAAGTGTCTTTTGCGGTCTTACAGTCCATGCGTCACCTCGTTGGCCTCGGTGCCGGCCAGGGCTTTCTGCAGCAGGGCGCGTCCGCGTGCGAGACGCGACATCACGGTGCCGATCGGAGTCTGCAGCACGTCGGCGATTTCGCGATAGGAGAGTTCTTCGACCTCGCGCAGGATCAAGGCCTCGCGGAATTCGGCGGGAAGGTTCTGCAGATGGCGGACGATCAGCGCCTGCCGTTGCGCGCGGTCGATGCGTTCCTCGATCTCGCCGGCCTCGCTGTGCGGCAGCAACTGTTCGGCGCGGGCCTGTCCCGTGTTCGCGTCGCCGTCGATGGACACGTTGCGTCGTTCGCGATTGCGCGTGTCGAGGCGCGCAAGGCAGCAATTGCGCACGATCGCCAGCCACCACGCGCGCTCGTTGCCGCCCGCGTAAGTGCCGGCCGCCCGCGCCGCGCGCAGGAACGCATCGTGCACCGCGTCGGCCGCGTCGTGTTCGTTGCCGAGCAGCCAGCGGCCGAGGTTGTAGGCCGCGTCGAGGTGGCGCAGCGCAAGCTGGCCGATCCAGTCCGGTGCAGTTGCCGTGGTCACATCGACGCGCCTCCGGGTCCAGGTTCGCTACTGTCTGCGCACGTGCACGACGCCGGTCATGAACGGATGCACGGTGCAGTAGTACTCGAAATCGCCTTCCGCGGCGAAAGTATGCTCGAACTTGTCGCCGGTATCCAAAGCCTTCGAGTCGACGCTCTTGTCCTTGGCGGTGACGGTGTGCGGGATTTCGTCATGGTTGGTCCAGACGATCTTCGTGCCGGGTGCGACCGTGATTTCCTTCGGCGCGAAGGCGAACTTGGTGATGTCCACGACGGGTGCGGGTGCATTGGCGGCGATCAGCGAAGGAGCGGCGAAGGTTGCGGCGAAGATCGCCGCAAGCAGCGCGACGAAGCGCGCCGGTTTGATCGCGAGGCAGGTGATGGCGTCATACATATAGAGGTGTCCGAAGAATGCGAATGCGGGGAGGGGCGGCTATCGGTCCAGCGGCCGGTCGATCAGCGCCAGTTCGCGCGTGCCGCGCACGAGGCTGAGCTGGCGCGTGCCGAGCAGCTTGCCGAGTTCGCCGGCCGGCACCTTGAGCGGTCCCGGTTCGCCGATGCCTTCCTGGCCGGGCTTCGGCAGCGGGTAGGCGAGCGACATCGCCGTATGCAGGGCGACGTTGCCCTCGACTTTCTGCAGCACCTGATGGATGTGCCCGTTGAGCACCGTGACCGATCCGAACGGGCGCAGCAGGGCCAGTGCCTGGGCCGAATCGGCGGTGCCCCAGCCCCACGGTTCCCACACAGTCCACATCGGGATATGGGCGAGCACGACGACGGGAGTCGAATGCGAAACGCCGGCGAGATCGGCCTTGAGCCAGGCGAGCTGCTCATCGCCGAGCGAGGTCATCGTGCCCATCTTGAAATTGAGCGTGTTGGTCAGGCCGACGAAGTGCACGCCGCCCTGATCGAAGCTGTACCAGCCCTTGCCCTTGCCGTCGTGGTCGAAGAACTTGAGATAGCCGGTCAGGCCGTCGTCGATCGTGTCGTGTTCGCCGGGCACGGTGTGCACGCGGTCGACCTTGAGTTCCTGCAGGAGGTCGCGCGCCTGGCCGAATTCCTCCGCCTTCGACAAATGGCTGACGTCGCCCGTGTGTACGACGAAAGCCGGCGCCTGCGGCAGTGAATGGATGTCGGCGATCGCATGACGCAGCGAGCCGACCACGTCGGGATTGGCGTCTTTCTTGAAGCCGATGTGCGTGTCGCTGATCTGCACGAAGGTCAGCGCGTTCTTCGCGGCCGCGGCGGTCTTGCCGTCGGTCGTCGCGCCGAGCGCGCGCGGGACGCCGCCGGCCACGGTCCAGATCACGGCGGCGCCGCTCCAAGCGGCAAGGCAGCCGAGCGCTTTGCGGCGGCCGGGATCGTGCGCGTCGGCACGCGTCGGATCGGCGGAATGATCGATCGTCTTCATGATGAACTCCTGGGGTTGGCGGGTACGCAGGACCAGATCGTCCGGGAGGGCGATTTATTCCCGACGGCGAAAATTCGCGTAGAGACCGAAGCAAGTTTGGGCTCGGCTGCGCCGCCCCGGCACCATGCGCTCGGCCGGCGTCAGGCCGCACCCGACGTGCGGAAACTCCACGCATGCGCAGAGTTTGCCTATGCGATAATGCGCGCCCTTCCACCGGACGGCGCCCGCCATGACGCAGAAAACGATCCTCAACGAAACCCACCGCGCGCTGGGCGCGAAGATGGTGGACTTCGGCGGCTGGGACATGCCGCTCAACTACGGTTCGCAGATCGAGGAGCACCACGCCGTGCGCCGCGACGCCGGCATGTTCGACGTGTCGCACATGACCGTGGTCGATCTGCACGGCGCGCGCACGCGCGAATTCCTGCGCCATCTGCTGGCGAACAGCGTGGACAAGCTCAAGACCCGCGGCAAGGCCTTGTACTCATGCATGCTCAACGAGGCGGGCGGGGTGATCGACGATCTGATCGTGTACTTCCTGACCGAAGATTTCTTCCGCGTCGTCGTCAACGCGGCGACGCGCGACAAGGACCTGGCCTGGATCGAAAAGCAGGCCAAGGCGTTCGATGTGAAGGTGACCGAGCGCGCCGACCTGGCGATGATCGCCGTGCAGGGTCCGAACGCGCGCACCAAAGTGCAGTCGCTGCTGACCGCGGCGACGCGCGACGCCGCCGCGAAGATCGGCAAGTTCACCGCGACCGAAGGCGACGGTCTGTTCATCGCGCGCACCGGCTACACCGGCGAGGACGGCTACGAGATCATCGTCGCCGAGAACGAGGCCGTCGCGTTGTGGAACAAATTGAAGGACGCCGGCGTCGCTCCGGCCGGACTCGGCGCCCGCGATACGCTGCGCCTGGAGGCCGGCATGAATCTCTACGGCCAGGACATGGACGAGACGATCACGCCGTGGGAAGCGGGCCTCGCCTGGACCGTGTCGCTCGAACCGGGCCGCGACTTCATCGGCCGCGCCGCGCTCGAAAAGCAGAAGGCCGACGGCGTGAAGCGCGCCCTGGCCGGACTGGTCATGGACGAAAAAGGCGTGCTCCGCCACGGCCAGCGGGTGGTCACGGCGCAGGGCGACGGCGAGATCCTTTCCGGCACGTTCTCGCCGACGCTCGGCAAGGCGATCGCGTTCGCGCGCGTGCCTGCCGGAGCGGCCGCCGGGGTCGAAGTCGACATCCGCGGCAAGCTCGTTCCGGTGCGCCTGGTCAAGTACCCCTTCGTCCGCGACGGCAAGCCCTGCGAAGGCATTTGACCGGCGTCCCGCCCGGCCCGGCGCGGACATTTGATGTTTGCGCGCCGTCACGGTGTAAAATTCGCCTCCCGTTTCCCTCTCGTATCCGCTACCCCTCAGGATTGAATCCATGAACGAAATACCCGGCGATCTGAAATTCATGAAGTCCCACGAGTGGGCGCGCGTCGAGGACAACGGCAACGTGACCGTCGGCATTTCCGACCATGCGCAGGGCCTGCTCGGCGACCTCGTCTATGTCGAGCTGCCGAGCGTCGGCGACGAAGTGAAGGCCGGCAACGCCTGCGCCGTGGTCGAGTCGGTCAAGGCGGCGTCCGATGTGTACTCGCCGGTGTCGGGCGAGGTCGTCGCGGTCAACTCCGCGCTGGGCGACAAGCCCGAGACGATCAACGAAGACGCCTACGGCGAAGGCTGGATCTTCGTCGTCAAGCCGACCAATCTTGCCGAGGAATCCGAAGAGCTGCTCGATCCGGACGCCTACGCCGAGTCGATCGAAGACGACGAGCACTGATTTGCCGCGGTAACCCGTTTCCCATCGCAGGGCGCGTCATCGACGCGCCCTTTGATTTATAGAGAGCCTCACGCCATGCCTTTCATTCCCCATTCCGAAGCCGACGTCGCCGCCATGCTGAAGACGATCGGCGCGAACAAGATCGAGGATCTGTTCGACGAGATTCCCGCCGCACTCAAGATCGACGAGCTCAAGGCCGTGCCGGCGGGCTTGAACGAGATGGAGATCACCCGTCTGATGAAGGAGCGCGCTGCGCAGGACGGCACGCCGCTGAACTTCTGCGGCGCCGGCGCCTACGAGCACCACATTCCCGCCGCCGTCTGGGCGATCGTTTCGCGCGGCGAGTTCTACTCGGCCTATACGCCGTACCAGGCCGAGGCGAGCCAGGGCACCCTGCAGCTCATCTACGAATACCAGACGATGATGACGCGGCTGACCGGCATGGACGTGTCGAACGCGTCGATGTACGACGGCGCCACCTCGCTCGCCGAAGCCGCATTGATGGCCGAGCGCTGCGCGAAGAAGGGACCGCGCAAGGTGCTCGTGCCGAAGTCGGTGCATCCGGCCTACCGCAAGACCTTGCACACGATCCTGCCGCTGCAGAAGATCGAGATCGTCGAGGTCGACGTCGCCGCCGATGGCGGCATCGATGCCGCCGCGCTCGCCGAGCGGGACTTCGGCGCGTTCACCGCGCTCGTCGTGCCGCAGCCGAACTTCTTCGGCGCGCTCGAAGACGTCGACGCGCTGACCGACTGGGCGCACGCCAAGGGCGCGCTCGTCATCGGCGTGGTCAATCCGCTCTCGCTCGCCGTGCTCAAGCCGCCACGCGAGTGGGGCGCGACCGGCGCCGACATCGTCTGCGGCGACGGCCAGCCGTTCGGCGTGCCGCTGTCCTCGGGCGGTCCGTACTTCGGCATCCTCGCCTGCAAGCAGGAGTTCGTCCGCCAGATGCCGGGCCGCATCGTCGGCCGTACGACCGATCTCGACGGCAAGGAAGGTTTCGCCCTGACCCTGCAGGCGCGCGAGCAGCACATCCGCCGCGCCAAGGCGACTTCGAACATCTGCACCAATCAGGGTCTGCTCGTCTCCGCGGCGACGATCACGATGGCGATGCTCGGTCCGGAGGGCGCGTCGCGCGTCGCCAGCGCGAGCATGCAGAACACGCGCGCCCTGCGCGACAAGCTCTGCGCCATCCCCGGCGTGGAGCAACTGTTCGCACGGCCGTACTTCCACGAGGTCGCTCTGCGGCTGCCGCGTCCGGCGCACGACGTCGTCGAAAAACTCGCGGCGGCCGACGACATCGTCGCCGGCTTCGCTCTCGGCGACGAGTATCCCGGCTACGAGAACGTGTTGCTCGTCTGCGCTACCGAAACGAAAACCGCGGCCGACCTCGATCGGTTCGCGGCGGCATTGAAGCGCGCACTGAGCTGACCGGTTTCGCCCTCGCGCGCATTCCGCGCGCGAGGGAATTCGGCGAGATCGAACGTCGTCGAGATGCTTCCGTCGCCGCCGCGCACGGCGTCTCTGAAAAGTATACTTCTCGCAAATCCGCGCAAAACGGATCGAAAACCGCACTTTTCGGACGACGGACGAAAAAAATTTTTTGCGCATCGGCGCCATCATTCAGACGCCGTTGCCGAGCCGGCCGCGGCCGCGGAGGCGGGTTCTCCGAAACGGCGGTAATGCCGGATCGAAATCCGATAAAATTACAATAAGATAAAAGTATAATTCTGATCGATGCGGAAAAATCTCTGCAGACCGCATCAAATCTAGCTTTTCTCGATGGGTGTGTGTGGCGCGTTCGCGTCGGGTTCGTGTGGCCGGGGATTCGGCGAGAAGCAAACGGACGTCCAAACGCTTATGCGTGTCTTTGCCTTGCGCGCACCGCGCCGTTCTCGCATGCCGCACGCGCGCGGCTTCCGTCCGATTCGATGGCCGTCGCGATAACACAAATCTGTTGACAGCAAAACACTTCGGGAATAATTTTTGCGCCGTCGTTACATCTGCACATGGAATCCATGACGGCGGCGAGGTACGTAAAGCCTTACATCGAACACGGCAGCAAATCCGACGCCGTGAAGAAAGTGACGGTATCCATACCGCTTCACGTACTCAAACTTCTCTCCGATGAACGCACCCGCCGGCAGGTGAACAATCTCAGGCACGCGACGAACAGCGATCTGCTGGTCGAAGCTTTCCTGCATGCTTTTACTGGGCAACAACTACCAACTGACGAGGAGCTAAGACGCGATATGGCTACGAAGAAAGCTGCAAAAAAACCTGCTAAGAAAGCTGCTGTGAAGAAAGTTGCGAAGGCCAAGGTTGTGAAGAAGGCCGCGAAGAAGGTCGCCAAGAAGGCTGCCAAGAAGAAGTAAGTTTCATCCGGCAACACGTTTTCCGGAAAATCGTTTGATCGCGAACCCCACGGGTTCGATGAGTTGACGGATGCGGAGTTGGCATCCGTTCTGTAAAAAATAAAAAAGCGACACCCCCGTTTACCTCTTCCCGCGACTTGCCCAGCGCGGGAAGAGGCCTTAAACGGATCATCCTTTCCCGCTGCGTTCCGAGGCACCTTCTGCCGCTGCAGGCAGTTGCGATGGCCGCGCTGCCGATTTGAGACGGAATCTCTCGACACCCTCGGATCGATTCCTTATATATAGTACCGATGGATCGCGCTCGGGCTGTCGTCCGCGTCAGCGCGTGCGTTCCTGTCATGACGATGCAACCCCGGCCTGTTTAGGCGCAAGTCGAAAACATGACGGCCGTCATGGAATCGTCACGGCATAACGTGGTATCCATCTCACTTCGCAAAAACAGGGGGCGAAATCGTATGGCGAGCGGGCGCAAGGGATCCGGTTTGTGGATCGCTTTGTTGGGGGTTGCGGCGATCGCTGCAGCCGCGGCGTATTTCTTTTTCGGGCGTAACCCGGGCACGCAGTCTTCGACCGCGGGCGCGGCCAAGCCCGCGACGACAGCGGCGTCGACCACGCCCGCGGTTCCGGGCGGCGAGGCGGCGCAGCGGACCGATCTGACCATCGGCGACCTGCTGCGCAACGCCGGCACGGCGGTGAAGGAGGGGCATCTGATCGAACCCCCCGGCAACAGCGCCGTCGATTTCTATCTGCTCGTGCTCAGTCGCGACGCGAACAACGCGGCCGCCCAGGAAGGGCTGCGCGAAATGTTTTCGGTGGCGACGGGCGAGGTCGAACAGAAGATCAACGCGGGCCAGCTCGACGAGAGTCGGCGTGCGATCGACCTGCTCGGCAAGTTCGACGCGAACAACTACACGCTGACGATCCTGCGCAACAAGCTCGATCTGAAGAAGAAGCAGATGGATCGCGATCAGGAAAAGAAGGACCAGGAGAAAGCGCTGGCCGCGAACGCCGGCAAGAACGGGCCGGCGACGCCGGCGGCCACGGCGCCCGCAACGACGCCGGCGCAACCCGCGGCAGCGGAAGCCAAGTCCGCAGCGGCGGAGGCGGCGCCCAAGCCGGCTGCGGCGAACGCGGTGGCCGCCGCGAAACCGGCCGCGGCACCGGCGGCGCCCGTCGGCGAAACCCGCGCCGCCGTTCCGGTCAGGCAGCCCGCTCCGCGCTATCCGGCGGAAGCATTCCGTTCAAGGCAGGAGGGCTGGGTCGAAGTCGCCTTCACCATCGCCTCGGACGGCAGCGTGAAGGATGGCTCGGTGGTCAATGCGAATCCGCCGCGGTTGTTCAACGCCGCTGCGTTGCGCGGCATCACCGATTGGAAATTCCAGCCGCGTCTGGAAAACGGCCAGCCGGTCGAGCAACAGGTGCGTACGCGCATCGAATTCAAGCTGCCGGACAAGTAGGCGATCGACGATCAGCGGCTCCGGCCTGACGTCGTTCCCGTTTCTGCGGGAACGACGGGTCGGTCCGCCGCGGCGGCGGCGCGTAGTCCTGATCCGTTGAAGCTGTGCGATCGACGCCGCTCTCCCACCCCTGTTTGCGGCAGAAGCGCCGGGGGCGGTTGCAGGAGGCTCTGCGAGGCCGATGCAAACATTCCGGCGCTATCGCACTGCGTGCCTCGCCTCTCCGGCAAGCGGATGAGGCGGGACGCATGTTTTGACAAAGCCCCGGCGAGCCGAAAATGTTTTAGTGCTTGCGGCCCGCGACCACGCGGGCGCGCTTCGGCGCGGCGGGCGTCGCTGGCGCGTCGAGCCCGGCCCAGTCGACTTCGGGCAGGCCGAGATAGCGATCGAGCAGCATCGGCAGCAGGCCCGAGGGCAGCGCCGTTTCGCAGTTCCACAGCATCACCGTGCCGAAGCGCGTGCGCGGGAAGAACGCGATCATCGAGTGGTAGCCTTTGACGTAGCCGGCGTGGAAGACCAGGGTCTCGCCGGCGTAGTCGAACACGCGCCAGCCCAGTGCGTACTGCGATTCGCTGACGCGCACGCGGCGCCACGGGGCGATGCGGCGCTCGTGCGGGGTGTCGATCTGCGCGGTGTGCAGCATCGTCAGCTCGGTCGGCGAAAGCACGTCGGGGCGGCCGCCCATCTGCGCGATCAGCCACTGCGTCATGTCCTTGATGCTGGCGTTGATGCCGGCGGCGGGTGCGACGTGGTAGTAGCCTTCCTTGTTCTCGAACGGCACCCAACCGCCGCGTCCGTGCGCGTGCGGGCGCGCCCAGCTCGCGCTCGATTCGAGCGCCTCGCGGCCGTAGCTCGCGGTCGTCATGCCGAGCGGACGGAAGATGCGCTTCTCGACCTGGTGGCTGAAGAAATCGCCCGTGGTCGCGTAGATCACGTCGCCGATCAGCGAATACGTGACGTTCTGGTAGCCGTAGCATTCGCCGACGTCGCAGGTCATCGGCACTTCCTTGAGCCGATCGACCAGCAGCGGGTAAGGCTCGTTCGCTTCCACCATGCGGTCGAACGTGTTGTGCGGCAGGCCGACGCGCTGGCTGAGCACGTCGCGCACGGTGAGTTTGCTGCTCGCGTCCGCGTCGATCAGTTCGAAAGCGGGGACGACGCTGGCGACCGTGGTGTCCCAGTTGAACGCGCCGTCGTCGACGAGGATCGCGGCCATTGCGCTGGCGAACGCCTTCGATAGCGAGGCGAGGCGGAATACCGTATCGGGCGTCACCTTGAGGCCGGCTTTTGCGTCGGCGTAGCCGAGGCCTCGCTGCAACAGCACCTTGTCGTCCTTGACCACGGCGACGGCCAGGCCGGCGATGCGGTCTCCTTCCTCGACCTTGTCGAGCAGCCGATCGAGCTCGGCCGCCGACGCGACCGCGTCGCCCGCGTTGCGCGCAGCGTCGCTCTTGGCGATCGGAGTATCGTCGTCGGATTCGGCTTCCTCGGGTGCGGCTTCGCCGACCGGCGCGCGTTTGGCGGAGGGCTTCGACCTGGCCACGGCCTTCGGTGCGGGCGCCGAAGCGGCGGAGGCAATCGTCGCGGATTTTTTTTCGGTCGTCGCGGCGGAAGAAGTCTTCGCCAAGTCGCCGGAAGTCTGGGCTGCGGTCGGCAGCGCGACCGGGATGAAACCGAAGGCCGCGAGGATCAGCAGAGCGTACGGTCGTAGGGCCATGTTTTCTTCATCGGGTCGTGCTCCGTGCGTTGATCTTGTGATTGCGCGGGGCAGAATCCGAACAAAAACCCCGTGTTATGCTCTCTCGCACGGGGCGCAATTCTAGCGCCAAATATCGGGGAAAATGTTATGTCGTCACTAATTGTGCTGGCCATCGTCGTGGTCGCCGGTTTGTATCTGCTCGGCATCTACAACGGCCTGGTCACTTCGCGCAACGGCTACAAGAACGCGTTCTCGCAGATCGACGTGCAACTGCAGCGCCGCTACGACCTGATCCCGAACCTCGTCGAGACCGCGAAAGGCTACATGAAGCACGAGCGCGAGACGCTCGAAGCGGTGACTGCGGCGCGCGGCGCCGCGATGAGCGGACTGGCCGCGGCCAAGGCCAACCCGGGGGACCCTGCGGCGATGCAGGCGCTGACCGGCGGCGAGAACCAGTTGACGCAGACGCTCGGGCGCCTTTTCGCCGTGGCCGAAAGCTATCCCGACCTGAAGGCCAACCAGAACATGATGCAGCTCTCCGAAGAGCTGACTTCGACCGAGAACAAGGTCGCCTTCGCGCGCCAGGCCTACAACGACGGCGTGCTGTTCTACAACAACAAGCGCGAAGTCTTCCCGAACTCGATCATCGCCAATGCGTTCGGATTCGCTCCGGCGACGCCGCTCGAAATCGAGTCGCCCGAGGCGCGCAAGGCGGTGAAGGTGTCGTTTACTTAATCGTGAGCGGGCGGCGGCGAGCGGGGAAGGCGCTGCGGCGACGCGCCGGATGCCGCTTCGCTGCGCTTTCCGCTCGCCGTTCAGCCGCGCACCTCCCATGAACTTCTTCGCCCAGCAGGAACGTGCCCGCGCGCAGACGCGGCGCATGCTCGTGCTGTTCGTCCTCGCCGTGGTTTGCATCGTCGCCGCGGTGGACCTGGTCGTCGCGATTGCCTTCGGCGTGACCGGCAACGGCTCTCGGCACGCCTATCGCGCGGCGGCCTCGCCGCAGGTCGGCGTGCTCGTCGCCACCTCGATCGTCGTACTCGGCGTGATCGGCTTCTCGATGCTGTACAAGATCTCGACCCTGCGCGGCGGCGGCGGCGTGGTTGCGCGCCAGCTCGGCGCGACCCTGGTCGATCCGCACGATCCTGCGGTCGCCGGCAACTTCGCCTACAGGCGCCTGCGCAACGTCGTCGAGGAAATCGCGATCGCCTCCGGCGTGCCCGTGCCGGAGATCTACGTGCTCGAAGGCGAGGCGGCGATCAACGCCTTCGCTTCCGGCTACACGCCCTCGGACGCGGCGATCACGGTTACCCGGGGCTGCCTCGACAAGCTCACCCGCGACGAGCTGCAGGGCGTCATCGCGCACGAATTCAGTCACGTGCTCAACGGCGACATGCGCCTGAACATCCGCCTGATGGGTGTGCTGTTCGGCATCCTCGTGATCGGCATCGTCGGCAGCAAGATGCTGCAATGGGGCGGCCGCGGCCGCGACTCGAACTGGCAGGTGTTCGTCGGCATCGGTCTGCTCGTGATCGGTTCGATCGGTCTGTTCTTCGGCCGCCTGATCAAGGCCGGCGTGTCGCGCCAGCGCGAATATCTCGCCGACGCCTCGGCCGTGCAGTTCACCCGCCAGTCGCAGGGCATCGCGGGGGCGCTGAAGAAGATCGCCGGTCTCGCCGAAGGGTCGAAGCTCGAAACCCCGGAAAGGGAAGAGGCCGCGCACATGTTCTTCGGCGACGGCGTCGGCTATTCCGCGCTGTTCGCCACGCATCCGCCGCTGCACAAGCGCATCCTCGCGATCGATCCGCACTTCGACCCGCGCGAACTCGCCGAAATCGCCAAGGCCTGGAGCGAACCCGTGCAGGCGCTCGACGCCGAAGGCGCGGAAGTCTCCATCAGCGGCCTCGCCCCCGCGGGCGCTGCCGCACGTGCCCGCAGCGAAGCAGCGCCGGCTTCGGCCGCGGCGCTGCCGCAGGCCGACGCGGCGATCGCGCTGACGCCGAAGAAGGTCGTCACCCAGGTGGCGCACCCGGGCGTGGACGACTACCAGGCGGCGAATGCGATCCACATGGCGATCGACGACACCCTGCGTGCGTTTGCCTACTCGGCAGAGCGCGCGCCGCAGGTCGTGCTCGCGCTTGCCCTCGATGCGGCCGCGGAAGTGCACGCCAAGCAGCTCGCCCTGGTCGAGAAGTATTTCGGCGCTAGCGCGCGCACGGGGATCGAGGAAATCGCCGGCGACATCGCGAATCTGCATCCGATGCAGCGTTTGCCGCTCGCCCAGCTCGCCTTCCCGGCCCTGCGCCGGCGCGAGCGCGGAGAACTGCAGACCTTTCTCATCGTTCTGCGCCAGCTCGCCCAGGCCGACGGCCGCATCCGGCTCGAGGAATATTGCCTGGCGAAACTCGTCTCGCTGCAAGTGATCGAAGCGCTCGACCCGTCGAAGACCGCCGCCGCCGGCAGCGGCCGGCTGCCCGACTGCGCAGCCGAGATCGCCGATGTGGTCGCGACGGTTGCGCGCTACGGCAGCGACGACGAGGCGGAGGCCGTGCGTGCCTTCAAACTCGGAATGCACGAAGTGCTGCCCGATGCGCAGGCGAACTACGCGCCGCCCGAGGATTTCGTGCGCGCGCTCGACCAGGCGCTGCCGAAGCTCGACCGATTGATGCCGGCAGGCAAGGAGTTGCTCGTGCGCGGACTGACTCGCGCGGTCAGTGCCGACGGCCTGGTGGTCGTCGGCGAGGCCGAGCTGCTTCGCACGATTTGTGCGGCTTTGCATTGTCCCTTGCCGCCGCAGCTCGAACAGGTTGCGTAGCGATCTTCGCATTTCGTTCGTGGAGCCAGCGCGTAGGGCGGGAGAAGCCGCGCAGCGGCGCATCCCGCCGTTGCGGTATTC
>CBJLOV010000050.1:0-23516 GCA_966424745.1 uncultured bacterium | reverse complement strand
TTGCCGGGTGAACAAGGCGCTCGCGCTCGATCGTCGCTTTCCCCAGACGGATGTCGATCTCGTGGTCGTGGTGGAAGTGGGCGAACTGCTTGCCCTGAAAGGTCAACGCGGTGAACCCGTCGGTCCGGCCGGGCCCTGCCTTCTCCTCGACGCCGAGCTCACGCAGTCCCCGGCTTAATTTCTCGCGCATCGCGTTCAATGGAGATGTCCCCTCGAAGGTTCGGAATGTCGTCTGTCGTCCGCAATCTAACTGAGCGATCGTCGCAGTGATGGGGGGCGGGTTGAGCCTTCGCAAGGAGCCAATCCGTCGGCGATCGACCAGAGCTGGCGGGGGCCGCCGAGGGCGGCGGAAGAGGGGCTCGCGCTCGGCGTTAGAACCAATAGTCCGCAACGCACCGGCCGTCGCGCGGCAGATCTTCGAATGTGTCCAGGCCGTCGAAATGATCGATCGGTATCGCCGCCACGGCCGCCGGCTCGGCCAGGCGCAAGTTGACGGCAACGCGCAGCCGCCCGTCCGCGTCTCTCTTCCGGGCGCGCCAGAAGGCGACGCATCCGCAGTCGGGGCAGAAGTGGAACTCGAGAGCCTTGCCCCTGACGTAGGGCTTGGTCGTGCCGGTGACGAGAATGCCTTCGCCTTCGTAGCCGTAGGCCCAGAGCACGCCGTATCGACGGCAGGCCGTGCAGTTGCAGGCGGTCGCTCCATCGGGCTGGCCGGTAAACCTCCAACGGGCACCACCGCAGAGGCAGGAACCTTCAATCATGGCGTGCGTCCTCGTTTCGCGAAATCATGAATGCCGCCGGGCGTCGACCTGGCCCGCGATGTACCAACGATAAAGGGATATGCCCCCTTTCTTCGCGTTGCCAACGCTGCGCCGAGGTTTCTATCATCTTTCGCTCAATCCGATGAAGAATCTGCAAAGCAAAATTCGCGATCTGGCGCACCATGCGGAGACACGATGGAACTCGACTTCTTTTTCTTCATCGGCAGCACTTATACCTATCTGAGCGTCGGCCGGATCGGGAAGCTGATCGAAGGCACGTCGATCCGGCTGAACTGGCGACCGTTCGATGTGCGCTCGATCATGCAGGAGCAGAACAATCTGCCCTTTCGCGACAAGCCGGTGAAAACGGCCTATATGTGGCGCGACGTCGAGCGGCGCGCCCGCCGTCATGGACTCGGCTGGGCCGGCGTGCCGTCCTATCCGGTCGATCCGGATCTGCTGGCGAACCGCATCGCCACGCTTGCCGCGCAGGAAGGCTGGTGCGCGGAGTTCACGCAGGCGGTGTATGGCCATTGGTTTCTGCACGGAGCGCAGAAAAGCTGGGACGACATCGTCCGCGAAACGCTGCTGTCCCTGCACAAGCCGCCGGCGGAAATCGTGGCAAGGGCGAACGGCCGCGACGTGCGGCAGGCACTGCAAATCCAGACCGAGACCGCACGCGCAGCGGGCGTGTTCGGCTCGCCCAGTTTCGTCGCCGCCGGTGAACTGTTCTGGGGCGACGATCGCCTCGAGGAGGCGATCGATTGGATAAGCACGCGTTGATTGCGCCGGCGATGGCGGCGGACGCGGCAGAGCACACCGCCGCGCGGCGTCCTCCGATCTGATCGGGTCTGTAACGACGGTGCGAGCCGAAGCTTGGCGGGGAACGGGCCGACAACGGTTCCGCAGCGGCCGGCGAGCAGCGCTGATCAGCTCCTCCGACGGGTCGTCCGTCTCGACGTGCCGAAACGCCTGCCGTTGCTCGATTCCGACGCGCGGGAAACGTACCTCACCCCTTGGGTAGCAAAGAGCGGTTATCGGCCGATACGCCGCGCCGGCGGCCGTTTGCCGCCGAGGCCGAATCGCAAGTGATAGGTCTCGATGTGAATTTACGTCTTTCTTTTCAGGCAGGGGCAATCCGCTCAACGGGCTGAGGTGTCTATGTTCGGAATCTTCCGGCCACACCGTTCGAGGCGATCTCTCGCCATAGCCGCGGCCTCAGTGCTTTGCACTACCGCGATCTCGATCCATCCCGTCGGTGCGCAGGACGTGACGCCCACGCAAGAGGATCCGGCACTGCAGCGGATCGCGGTTTCGTACTACGTCGGCAAATATCGCGTCGATCCGGAAGAAGCCCAGCGCCGCCTGGCCGTCCAGGATCGGGCGTCCGGTATCGAGGACGAGCTGGCACGGCTTCTCGGCGATCAATACGCCGGAATCTGGTACGACCATAGCGACCGCGGCCGATTGAAAATCGGCCTGACCCGCCGCGCCGAGGCGCACCTCGACCGCGTCCGATCGTTGCTGGATCGCTATGGGATCGCCGCCGAGACGGACCTCGTCGCGGTTCGATACAGCGTGGCCGAACTGGAAACGAGGCAACACGCGATTCGAAACCGGATCGCCGGAATGATCGAGTCGGCGCACGCCTCGACCAGCTACAACACGCGCCTCAACAAAGTGGTCGTCACTGCCATCGCGGAACTGTCGGCGGACGAGGCGGCGAAGCTCAAGGTCCTGGGCGAACTGCCCGAAGTGAGCATACGCCGCGTCGAAGTCTCGAGCCTGGCCGGCAAACCGCTGAGCTGCAATATCACCTTCTGCGATCCGCCGTTGCGCGGAGGACGAGAGATGATCGGCAAGCACGGGCTGTGCACCATCGCCTTCGTGGCGCGGGACCGCACCGATCCCGGTCGATTCTGGGCGCTGACGGCGGGGCACTGCATCTATCTCACCGGTGACACCTCGTGGTCGGCTCGTGACGAGATGGGACGGGTCATACTTTTCGGCACCGCCGCTTTTTACACCTATGCGGATACCTCGGCTTCGGGCGCCGATGCCGGCATCGTGAGCATCAACGGTCCCTGTAATTTTTGCTATTGGTTCAACCCGCCGCCGATACCCGCGGTCGTCGTTAAGGGCTCCGGCCAAACCACCTACGATCCCAATTACGCCATTCATGCGACGTCGTTCAGCTCGCTCGGGCAGATCCTGTGCCGAACCGGCAGGACCACCGGAACGGAATGCGGGGAAGTCAGCAACCTGGGTGCCGACGAAACCCAGATTTTCGACGGCGTCCTGTATTACATGCGCAACATGGGCGAATTGGACGTGTGCGGCGCCGAATCCGGGGACAGCGGCGGCCCTCTGTACAAGCGCGGCAGGGCGTTTGGAATTTATTCGGGCGGAGCCGATGCGGGACCCGCCTATTGTTTCGAGTCCTATCAAGGTGTGCGCGGCGCCGAAAAAGTGATGAACGTGGATGTTCTGCTGACGCCGTGATTTCAGCGGCCGGAGAGAAACGGCCGCAGCCCACCTTCAGTCCAGCTGGAGAACGGGCGCCTCGCGGCGCCCGTTCCGTTCCCACTTCCGCTTGCCGGGCATGTGGCTCGCGTCGAGCCGCACGCCATTTGGCTAGGTGCGGCGCAAACGCTGCAGGCTGAACATGCTTATGAGGCCGCCAAGCAGCAGCACCGCCCAGCGGTCGAATGCCGGCGCCGGCACGGCGGTTTGTGCCGCCGCGTTCACCGTCACGACCAGGGTCGTTGAAGTCGCCGCCGCGAAACCGGCATCGCCGCTGTAGGCGGCCGCGATCGTGTGCGAGCCGGCGGCGAACATGGCCGTGCACGCCGCCGTCGCGCTCGTCGTGCCCGGCACCAGCGTCACGGGCGAGCAGGGAAGCGCCGTGCCATTGTCGGTGAAAACCACCGATCCGGTCGGCGGATCGCCGGCCACGGTCGCGATAAGCGTCACCGCTTGGCCGGCCGTTGCCGGATTCGGCGTGGCAGCCAGGGAGACCGTCGTCGATTTGAGGTTCACGGTCTGCACCAAGGTCGCCGAGGCGGCCGCGTTGTTGCCGTCGCCCGAGTAGGCGGCGGCGAGGGTGTCGTTGCCGACCGGCAAGGCGGCGGTCGTACACGTCGCCGTGCCGCCGCTCAGGGTCACGGTGCCGCACAACGTCGCCGCGCCGCTGGTGAAGGTGACGGTTCCGCCCGGAGTCTGGCCGGACACCGTCGCCGTGAAGGTGACGCTTTGTCCGAACACCGAGGGATTGAGCGAACTCTGCACGGCGACACTGCTTATCGTCTTGCCGACGGCGACGGTCTGCTGCGCCGTCGGTGCGGCCGCGTAGTTCGCATTGCCGGCCTGGTTCGCATCGACGATGCAGTTGCCCGTGCCGGTGAAGGACACGACGCTGCCCGCGATCGTGCATGTGTTCGCGGTCGAGGCAGCGTCGATCGAGAACGCCACCGTCAGCCCCGAACTCGCCGTCGCCGTCACGGTGTAGGTGCCCTCCGCGACCGGATTCGGCGGCGGCGCCGAAGTAAACGTGATCGTCTGAGCGGCCTTGACGACCACCTGCGGATTGCCGGTCAGCGAACCCGTGCTGCTGTTGAAATTGCCGTCGCCGCCGTAGCTCGCCGTGATCGGGTGATTGCCCACGACCAGGGTGGAGGTGGCGAATGTCGCGACGCCGCCCGACAACGTGCCGGTGCCGATCGGGTTGCTGCCGTCGAGGAAGGTCACCGTACCGGTCGGTATCACCGTGACCGGTGCCGAAGCCGCCGCCGCGATCGGCCTGCCCGCGACGGGCGCGGTCGTGGGCAATACCGGCGGCGGCGCTGCTGCGGATACCGTGGCGGTGAAGGTGACCGATTGACCGAACGTCGAGGGATTCACCGACGAAACGACTGCCGTCTGCGAAAGCGATGCGGCAACCGCGAACGTGGTCGGATCGGCGGTACCGGGAAGCGAGGGATCGTCGGTCAGGCCGGTCGCATCGTTGGTGCCGTCGCCGTTCGAGTCCCACGACAACGTGCCCTGATTGCTGATCGTTCCGGTCGCCGCGTTGCCGATCGTCGCGACGATGGTGATCGTCACGTTGCCGCCGGCCGGTATGCTGCCGTTCCAATGCACCGCGCCGCCGCCGAACGTTGCGGTGCCGCTCGTGGCGTTGGCGGAAACGAACGCGAGCGCCGGATCGAGCGGATCGACGAATTCGTCGCCCGGGTTGTCGCCTTGAGCGCCGGAGCCGCCGTTGTGCAGCACGACCGTGTAGATCGCATTCGTGCCGCGGCGGAACCCGCCGGCCGCGCCAACCGTCTCGGTCGCGGACAGCGACGCCGCCGGGGCGGGGTTCACGCTATCGCCGTCGGTCACGCTGTTGTTCCCCGGCGTGGCGTCGGTGACGCCGGCCGGCGCGGTGATCGCGGCGGTGTTGTTGAGCGTCCCGCTGGCCGAGAACGAAATGGAGCAGACCGCCGAATACGACGCCGACGCGCCGCTCGGCAGGTTGATCGTGTCGGCGATGTTGCCGCTGCCGGAAGCCGTGCACGTGCCGCCGCCGGCCCCCGCGCAGGTCCACGTGCAGGTTTCGCCGGCAGGGAAGATATCGTTCACCGTCGCTCCGACGGCGTTGCTCGGGCCCCCGTTGTGCGCCACGATCGTGTAGGTCGTCGAGCCGCCGGCGGTGACCGCGGCGACGCCGTCCGTATTCGTGATCGACAGATCCGCCGACGCGCTGAGCGTGTCGGTGTCGTTGGCGCTGTTGTTGCCCGGTGCCGGATCGGTGACGCCGGCGGGCGCCGCGACCGTCGCGGTGTTGCTCAAGCTTCCCGTCGCCGCGGAGGAGATCGCGCACGAGGCCGTGTAGGTGACGCTGCCGCCCGCGGGAAGATTGACCGTGTCGTTGACGTTGCCGCTGCCCGACGCGGTACAGGTTCCGCCGCCGGCGCCGACGCAGGTCCACGTGCAGGTCTCGCTCGCGGGGAACGTGTCGGCGACCGCGGCGCCGGGCGCATCGCTCGGCCCCGCGTTGGACGCGGTGATCGTGTAAGTCACGCTGCCGCCCGGAGTCGCCGTCGTCATGCCGTCGGTTTTCGTGATGGCGAGATCGGCCATGGGGGCCAGCGTGTCGGTGTCGTTGGCGCTGTTGTTGCCGGGCGTCGGATCGGTAATGCCGGCCGGCGCTGCGACCGTCGCCGTGTTGCTCAGGATTCCCGTTGCCGCCGGCGAGATCGCGCACGAGGCCGTGTAGGTGACGCTGCCGCCCGCGGGAAGATTGACCGTGTCGTTGACGTTGCCGCTGCCCGACGCCGTGCACGTGCCGCCGCCCGCGCCGGCGCAGGTCCAGGTGCAGGTTTCCGCGGCGGGGAAGACGTCGCTCACGGAGGCGCCGCCCGCATCGGCAGGCCCGGCATTGCTCGCCGTGATGGAGTAGGTCACCGATCCGCCGGGTATCGCCGCGGCGACGCCGTCGTCGACCGAGATGGCAAGATCGGAGGGGCCGAGATCCGCGTAGCAGACGGTGACGTCGTTGAGCGTCGGGGTGACGGTGCTGTCGGTGGTCGACAGCACGGCGCGGTACTTGAGATAGCGCAGGCCGTTGAACAGGCTCAACGAATCGCCGCTGTTGAAGTAGGTCGCCGGGGTATTGTCGGGGCCGACGAAATTGAACGGTCCTCCGGAAGACGCGCTGCCGGCGATCTGGAATTGCACGGCGGTATTCGTCGGTGCCGCCGCATTCCAGGACAGCGTCGTCCAGGTGACGTTCGCACTCGGCAATGGATTGGCGTCCTTGACGGACGAGTCGAGTTCGCCGGAAGCGTCGTATCCGTCGTTGATGTAGATCCTGAAGCCCGCGTCGGTGCTGACGCCGCCGGTCAGCGGGATCGACCAGACCGTGCCCGAGGTTGCACCGGCGACGCGCGTGCCGCCGGCATAGACATTGGAACCAGCCGTGGCCGTGCCGCTGCGGGTCAGGGCGTACGTGCCCGGCGACGGGTTGACGGTCGGATGGATGACGAGCGCGTACTGCGTGCCGGCGACGAGCGTCGGCGGCGTGCCGAACGTGGCCGTGTAGAAGACCGCCGCGCCGCTGCTGAAACCTGGAACCGTCGCGGCGGCGATGTCGGCGCCGGTCGGCAGGCCGCCCGAGGTGGCGCGCAGGCCCAACGTCAGGTTCGGCGTCGTGCCCGTGCAGCCCGAACAGAACAGATTGATGTCGACGTGGGTGAGCCGGCCGCTGATCGACGGCGTGAAGGTCTGACCGCCGTACGTAGTCGTCGTGATGCCGACGCCGCTCGTGCCGAGCGTCGTGTTCTGCTGGTCGAGGTGATCGGCGTTGAGCAGGACGACGTTGCCCGGACTGCTGTTGACGTCGACGTTGACGGCCGTGCCGCTCTGGAAATCGGACTGCGTCGTGTCGGTAAGGCAAGTCGGGCTTGCCGCAGCGGAAGACCTTGGGCTTGCCGCGGCTTTCGGGCTGCGCCGATCCGACGCCGCTGCGTGCGTGCGCTGCATTGCCGAATCCACCGGCGATGCGTCGAAGCGTTCGACCGGAACGACGACCTCGGAGTCCTGCGAAATTTGCGCATGCGCAAACACCGGCGCCAGGCATAGCGCCCAACCCAACCATTTTGCGTTCATTTTTTCCCCTGATGCACGAAAACGCCTCGCCTCGAGAGGCGGAGAGAGCGGTTCAAGCCGGGTCGATCTGATGCCGGCTCGAGCTTCAACCTGGCAGGCGACCCGGCGTAAGGATGCGCTCTCGGCAAAATGATCGTCAAGCCATTGAAGCCGCCGCTTGCCCGGCTTCGGGAATCGCCTTGCCTGCGCGCTTCATCGCGTGGCCAGCGCACGCCTTTCGCCCTTGGCGCACGCCGTCGCGAACGGGTCCGGATGTTCGTTTTTTCGAGCCGACCCGGCGCAGTCTTCGGCCCTGGCGAGACACGATCGAACGCAAGCACGCCCTTGCCGCCGATCGAATCCGCCGCGTTGCCGAATCAACGTGTCCGCGCGAACTCCATTTCGCCGCGCACACCGAGCTCGAAGTAGCTTCCGGGCTGCCAGCTCAGATGCAGGGGCTCGCCCGCATCGGCGATCGACTCGGCACTGACGTCGCCGCCCGTGCCGTAGTTGATTTGAATGTACGGAACCTTGGGAACGCCGACCACGGCCACGATGCGGCTTCCTGCCGCGAGCAGGCGCGAGGTGAGTTTCTGGCTCTCGAATTCGAGCGTCTGCGGCAGGCCGGGCTGGAGCAGATGCCGCCGTGTTCTGTCCTGCATGTAACTGGCGCGGCCGAGATACGAGGCCAGGCCGTGGTATCCGCCGTCGGCTTTCAGTTCGTAGAAGTCGACCGCAAGATCGAAGTCGCGTTTGTTGATCACGACGTCGAGCCGTGCGCGAAACAGCCCGTCGACTTCGAGCGGTTTCTTCAACGGCTCGGTGGCGAACACCAGCGCGTTGCGCCTGTCGGGCGTTCCGGAAGGCGGATGAAAATCCGCGTCGCTGCGGTCGCCAAAATCGACGACCAGTTGTGCCGGCGGCCCCTCGTCCGGCGCATTGCCGAACTGCAGGCGATCGCCCGCGCGTTGCCCGGTGAGATAGAGGCGTTGGCGATCCGCGGCCATCTCCGCGAGGGTCGATACGTGCCGCCAGGTGTTCGCGCCCATGACCTCGAAGTTGATTCGGTCGCGCAGAAGTTCGGGCAGGGGCGCTCCGCGAAAAACATGGTCGAACCATTCCAGTCTCGTTTCCTGAAGATCGATCAGCGCCGCCTGGTCGACTTCATCGCCGTCGACCTTGGCGAGCACGCCGGTCTGCATGGCGATGTGATGATACGGTCCGACCAGCAGACGGTGATCGGCCGACGGGCGGTATCGGTAGTGCTGTTCGAGACAGTAGAGCGCCCCCACCATGCCGCCGTCGTAGTAGCCGGTTTCGACGAACACGGGGATGTCGACGTCCGCGAACTCGCGGCCGTTGGGAATCAGTCGTTGCCAGAAAGCGTCGTAGGCGGGATGGTCCAGCCACGTGTCGAAGACCGGATTGGGCTTGCCGTCGATCTTGTCGAGATCGCGGTACGGCCTTCCGCTGCGGTACCACTCGCGGTCGAGCGCGGCCCAGCGTTCGGGGTCATCGTAGGTCTCGTCGTCGAGACCTTTGTTGTCGGTGGTGTAGAACGGCCAGGGGTAGATGAAGCTCTGGAACACATTGCCCTGCATCGGCGTGTCGATGCCCGGGGCGTTGGTGGCGTGGGTGGCGATGGCCTTCAGCGCTAGCGGGTGGTGCTTGGCCGCGGCCCATTGGGTGAAGCCGTTGTAGCTGCCGCTGAACATGCCGACGCGGCCGTCGCTCCACGGCTGGCGCGCGAGCCATTCGATGACCGTGGCTGCATCCTCGCCGTCGTGTACGTAGGGAACGGCCGGGCCGGGGCTCCTGCCCTTGCCGCGCGTGTAGGCGACCACGCCCGCATAGCCGCGCGCGGCCATCTTCACGGCGTCGCTGCGGCTCCAGTCGTCGCGGGCGTAGATCGTGAAATTCAACAGCGCGGTCAGCTTGGCCGGTCCCGCGAAGCGCGGGCGCACGACGATCGCGGCGATCTTTGCGCCGTCGGCCGTGGGCACCAGGATGCGGTCGTCGATCAGGAACCGGCGTTCGGCATCGGCCCTCAGCAGCGGCTCCGACGACGGCCAGAGATACGTCCAAGCGATCAACGTTTCGCGCGCCGCAACCAGGTTCGCCGCGGAGGGACATTTCTTGAGCGGCGTTCCCGCGCAAGCTTTCTCCTCCCGCGCGATGTCGGAACGCAGGCGGGGGAAGTTGGCCGTATACCAAGGGAGCACATTCGCCATCCGTTCGTCCGGAAGGGCGCCGTAGAGTTCGGCAAACGCGGCCGCCAGCGCGTCGGACGCAGGGCTCCCCGACGCCTCGCGGGTTTTCGCACGGGCGTAGATCCGCCACGGCACGAGGGAAGGAACGAGCCTCGGCTCGCTCGTCCGATACGCGGTCTCGAGCCGGCCGAGCGTCGCTTCCGCATCGGCGAACAGCCCGGCAGCGAGCTGCAGGCGGAAGCGCGTCGCGAGTTCCGCCGGTTTCTGCGCCGAGGCATAGCCCGGAATCAGCTTGGCCGCGGCCGATGCCAATGCGGCTTCTTCGATCGGGGCGGAGGGCGCTGGCGCCGGCGTCGCTGCGGGGACGGCAAGGCTGCCGGCGAGCAGCATCGGCAGAGCGAAGAGGTTCATGCGGTTCTTTCTCCGGATCGTTCGAGACGGTGTGCGCCCGGAGCCAAGTCGTGGCTCAGGCGGCCCGATCATCGGGAGTTCCGCAAAGGATTCGGCAAAAATTCGGCGAACGGACACGCCGCGGCGGTGAACGGCGAACGCACGCGGTCAAAGGACGCGGTCGCGTACCAGCTTGGCCCCCGTGCGGCTGGTCGAAATCGTCTGCCCGGTTTCCATGTGCAGCAGCAGGCGCCCGCCGCCGGCGGACTCCGCCCTGACGATGCGGTGGATATTGACGATCCACGAGCGATGCACGCGAACGTACTTCGCCGGATCGAGCGACTCGGCAAATTCCGCCAGCGTCACGCGGACAAGGTGCTTGCCACTCAGCGTCCTCACTTCAGTGTAATCGTCCGCGCCGGCGATGCTCACCACGGTGTCGATGTCGAGCGGGCGAAGTTCTTCGCCGATGCGGACGAAGTAACGGGAGCGCCCCTTGTCGGCGCGCGCTTCGGGATTCGATCCGGCAGCGTCCGGCGTCGTGGCGACGGCGAACGCGTCGGCCGCTTGCGCGTCGTCAGCGGTCGCGGAAGCGGCTGTCGTATCGGCGAGTTCCCGACGCGCAGCGGGAATCCCCGATCCGAGGCCCGCATGGATCGGCGCGGCGGTGGGCGCAGCCGGCGCCTGCAAATAGGAAACCGCGGCGATCAGCGCGTACGTCGTCACGTTTTCCAGTGACTGCCACGCCATCCCGCTGGCCGAAAAAGGCCGCACCACGAATCCCTCCGTGCTGGCGCCGTTGAACAGGCCGAGCAGGACGATGAGCAGGCAATACGACAACGAGACGAAGGCGGCGCACAGCAGGATATGCGCGACCAACTGCGTCGGCATCGATTTTCCGACCAGCCGCCGCAGAACGGTGCGGCGCACCGCCGCGCCGAAGATCACCACCGGAATCGTGTTGGCGGCGCCGCCGAGCAGGCAGCCGACGAAATCCAGACGCAGCGCCAGCCGGATGGTGACCGCATAGGCCAAGAAGACGCCGGCTATCGCCAGGAGATCGAAAGTCCGCTGATTCATTCGCGTTTCATTATATTGCTGACGACCGCGCACAAGCCTGACGCGCCGTCGAGTCGCAGGCAGGCCCCTTTGTGCCTGATCGTGCACCATAGGGGTTCGCCAAACACGCTGTCGCGCGGCAGCTTTTGCCGCCACCGTCGACGATTCACCACTACTCCCCGCGCTGCAGAATGACGCCCATTTCCTCGACGTCCAGGTCGCGCTCCAGCTCGTGCAGCACTTCGTCTTCGATCAGCCCCGCGCGATGGATGCGGATCAGCTCGGCGCGCCCGGCGGCGATGCTGATCAGCACCACGTCGAAATGCGTTTGGATGCCCGACATGAACTTTTCCGCGTCCGCCGCGTAGCGCTCGGTGATTTCGAGACGCCGGCGGTACTCCGCCAGCAGCTGCGGATGGATCAGCGTTCCGTCCTCTGCGTACGCATTCGCTTCCACCGCCGCGGCCCGCGCGCGGGCGATGGCGGCCTCCGAGGCGGCCAGGGTCATTTTCGCGGGAGGGTCCACGTCCACCGGCTTCGTGCGGCGGATCAGCCAGCCCAGGCTCGTTCCCTGGATCACGACGGTGGCGAAGATCACCGCGAACGCCGTCACCAGCATCAGGTCGCGGCCCGGCATGGCCTCGGGCAAGGTGAGCGCCACGGCGAGCGTCACCACGCCGCGCATGCCGGCCCAGCTCAGCACCGTCGCCTGCCGCACGCCCAAGGGCCGCGCCTGCTTCAGTCCCACGCCGCGGAGCAGAGCGAGCAGGCCGTCGACGCCGAACACCCAGACGAAGCGCGCGATCACGATCGCCAATACCACGCCGAGAATGGGCAGGGCCATCGTCGTCGTGACGGCTTGGATTCCGCCGACTCTATCGAGCACGCCGCGCAACGAAAAGCCGATCAGGATAAAGACCAGCGCTTCGAGCACGAACACCATCGTGCGCCAGAACGAGCTGCCGCGCAGCCGCACGCGCGCCGGCAGGATCACATGCTGATACCAGCCCAGCACCAGCCCGGCGACGACCGTGGCGATCACGCCGGAAACATGCAGGGACTCGCCGGCGATATACGCGGCCCAGCACATGAGCGTGTTGGCCATGATGATCAAGGTCTGCTCGCCGAGGCGCTTGACCACGAAGATCCAGGTCGCGGACACGGCGAGGCCGACGGCGATTCCGCCGAGCGCAAGCAAAAAGAAACTCGACACGGCCGCGCCGGCATCGAACAACCCGCTCATCGTCGCCGCCACGGCGAAGCGGAACAGCACGAGGCCGGTCGCGTCGTTGAGCAGGCTTTCGCCTTCGACCAACGCCGACAGCCGCCGTGGCAACTTCACGCCTTCCAGCACCGCGCGCGCCGACACCGCGTCGGGCGGCGAGACGATCGCGCCGAGCGCGAAGCAGGCTGCCCACGGCAAGGTCGGCACGAGCCAGTGTGTGACCACGCCCACAGCGAACGTCGTGAACACCACCGCACCGACGGCGAGCGACAAGATGCCCGGCAGATGCCGCCGAAAGCGGCCGAACGCCGTGAAGTAGGCGCCGTCCATCAACAACGGCGGCAGAAACAGCACCAAGGTCAGCCCGGGATCGAGCGACACCGGCGGCAGGCTCGGCACAAAGGCCAGCGCCCCGCCGCCGACGAGCAGGGCGGTGGACGGCGGCAGACCGATCCACCGCGCCGCCCAATGCAGCGCGACGACCACGGCGAGAAGAGTGAGGACGAGTTCGAACGTTTCGACGGGAGGCATCGGCGGGAGATATCACCAATCCGCAAGGGATTCAACGTGCGGGGGTATGGTCTGTCGTGAAGAGATGAGTGGCGCGTTTGTCGAGGCGTGTGAGGTCCTATCCGCGTTGACCCCGAATGAGAAAGCGCATTCCGACCACGGCTTGGGCCCTGGTTAATGGTTTCTCCTTGCGAGATTGAACCTAGCCTCTTTTCGCTAGCGGCCGATGCGCAGGCCGAAACTGCCCCAGCTCGGTTCCTTCACGCCATCGAGACGGGTCGGGTTCCCAGGCGCCGTGGCCGAGCACCGCCGACGTCAATTCGCCGAGCGTGATTCCGAGCAGCGAAGGCGCCGCATCGTTGCCCGCATCCTTCCAGTGCGCCGCATTCATGTATGTCCGATATCGCTCATGATCCTTGGCGATCAGTGAGGTGAGCTCCGTTGCGAGTTCGTAGGACAACTCGCAGCCTTCGTCGGGGCGCTTGAACGATTTGCCGGACCAGAATTCTTGAATCGTGTGCTCGTTCCAGAAGGCACTGCGTTTTTTTGCCGCGTCGCGGTGGGTGAAGATGCCACGCCGCGGGTCTGCCGCTCTCGGCGCGAGAACTTGCTCCATGTTCACCGCCGTGCCCTCGTTGAGCCACGCCGGAATCGGCAGGGAGGCGACCAAGCAGTGAGTCAGTTCATGCGCGATGATCGGCTCCATTGCGCTCATGTCGGAGGCCTGGAAGACGAAGTGCCCGTAACCATGCTGAAGAAACACGCCCGACGACATGGCAAATTCGCCCTGCTTCGGATAGTAGTTGCCGATGTAGCCGTAGTATTCGTCGATGCTGTCGAAGATCAGCACGACATGCGGGCCGTATCCGCCGTCGTTGGCAATTCCGTTGAGCGTCCGCAGGATTCGCGCACGATAGCGCTCGCAACATTCAATCACCAAGTCCAATTGCCTGCCCTTCAAGCTCGACAGCACGGCAAACGAGTTGGACTGCGCCACAGCGTATTGCGGCCCCAACGACGCGCCCAGCGTATTCAACCAAGCCAAGGCCACTGCCCACCAGTGTTCGTCCGCGGCTGCCGGATCTTCACTCGGTGCCAGCTTCTGCGTTTGTGCCCAATCGACGATCGGTGACGAAGTGTCGCTACGCCAGGGGAGAGTCTCGGACGAATACGGCTGGCGATGCTGACGGAGGTCACGCGAATCCGCGTTGTCGGCTCGCCCGAAAATTCTTCTCAGCAATTGCATGGCGATCGATGTCCCCTTAGCGACAGCAGTGGCTCGAAGTCACATTTCTGTTAGGAGGCCAACGGGTTCAGGTCCACTTATCCTGCAGCCGAGGGCGATGCGGAGCTTCTGTTTGGGCGAAATGCCTTGTTTTGGCTTTGACTATGGCTTGAAACGGGAAGGAATGAACCTGATCCCGTTATTCGCCTCCGCTGCAACCGGTCGTTGGACGCCAACGTCTGAGCTCTCAACGCTTAGGTTCCACGGGATTCTCTGGAGTGAGCTGTTGGGCGAGCCCGATGAGAATTCCTTCGGGACTCCGGATGTAGCAGAGCCGGTAAATGTCTTCGTAGTTGACGACTTCATCGACCACCGTCGCGCCGAGCTTGCCGAGCCGAGCGAGGGTGTCGTCGATGTCCTCGACGGTGAACATGACACGCAGGTATCCCAGCGAGTTCACGGGGGCTGTGCGGTGATCGGAGGCGATGGCGGGGGCGTCGAAGCGCGAGAGCTCGAGGCGGCTGTGGCCGTCAGGGGTGCGCAGCATGGCGATTTCGACGTGCTGGCCGCGCACTCCGGTGACGCGGCCAGCCCATTCTTCTTCGATGCGCATACGGCCTTCGAGGGTAAGGCCGAGTTCGGTGAAGAACTCTACGGCGGCATCGATGTTTTCTACCACGATGCCAACATTGTCCATACGTTTGACCGTCACGATGTCCTCTTGGCTTCCAACGCTTGAGCGATGCGGCTGCCGCCGGGAGTGTCAGGATACCGCAAGCTGTCACAGCGGTCCGCTTGAGCGATAGGTAAAAGGCAGCGGGTCAGGTTCACTTATCCTGCAGCCGAGGGCGATGCGGAGCTTCTGTTCGGGCGAAATGCCTTGTATTGGGTTTGGCTAGGGCTTGAAACGGGAAGAAGTGAACCTGCCCCCGTTACTACTGCTTGATCGCGCCGTATCTGCGCCGCGAGGCCGTGTTGTCCTCGCGCATTGAAGGTACACAAGCGAGCCTTGCGGACCTGCTTGCCGATGAGGCCGGGCAATCGTCGCAAGCACGGTAGGGCGGGAGAAGCCGCGTAGCGGCGCATCCCGCCGATGCCGGGGCGTGACCAGGAAGGCGGGATGCGCTTCGCTCCTCCGCCCTACGCGAGCTGAGCCGTGGCGAATCTCGTCGCCGCTCGGAGTGCGAATATCCCTAACTTTCCGCCGCACTCAACCCAAGTAGCTCAGCGCTGCCGCGAAATCGCTCACCACGTCGGAGGTGCCCGTGGGATGAAGAACACGCAGATCTTCGGGCAGCTTTTTGCCAGCCGTTTCGTACAATGCCATCGCGTTTCTGCGTTGCTCAATCTCGCCGTAGCACGTCAGACCGATCCGCAGAGCCCTGCGGACGAGGGCGGCTTGGCTCTCATTGAGAGTGACGGCAGTTTCGTCTGCCATTTGTACGCCTCCATTTTGTACCCGGCTCCAATCGTTTCTGTAACCAAGCCAGCGAAGACGGGAGAGCGCTATCGAGCCTTGACGACGCGCAACGATGTACTACGAGTTGGCCTTGGCTTCTGCATAGCGTCGGTTGCGACGGCTTGAAAATCCACAGCATAAAACTCTACTGTTTTTAAATCTCACAAAGGCGTCCGCGCGCCAGTCAGGCAGGACCTTCGACAAACACGGTCTGTGCGCCGGTTTTTTCGAAGGTAAGGTTTACCGTACGCCCGAGCGCGCGCGTTCGATGCACCGTGCCTGCGGGGATGACCGCGCTCTGCCAATCGGTGAGTTCGATGCGACGGCCGTCCGCGAGGTCGATTTGCAGCGTCCCCGCCACGACCATGAACAGCTCGTCGGAGTCGGGATGCTGATGCCAGCGATACTCGCCCTCGAACACCGACAAGCGCAGGCAGTCGTTGTTGATGTCGACCAGAACCTGATTGCGGTAGGACTCGGTGACCAAGGCTTGTTCGGCGCGAATGTCGACGACGGTCAACGCAGGATGGCGCGCTGTCTCGGCCGAATACTCTTGCGCGGAAGGAAACTGAGGCTTCATGCGAACACTCCACTCGTAACGGGTTTTCCGGCCGCCGACGTTTGCGTTAAGCGGCTACGGGTCGCGGATGTTGCGATGCTACCGCAATGCTGACCTGGCCCGGTTGAGCGGGCGATGGGTCGATTGCTTCACGCGACGCGCCAGCCTTCGCCCAGCAGTGGCACCGTCGCACAGGCCGGACCGCCCTTGGGGCCGGTGCCGGCGAATTGCACTTCGAGCACGCCCGCGCGCGGAGGCCTGACCGCGTCGATGAGCTTCCGGGTAATTCCGTCGAGGCCGATCTTGGCGCGCCAACCGGCATCGATGCCGGGCTGTCCCGCGTAGGCGCCCATGCGCAGATAGACAAACCGTTTGCCGGGCCGGCCCTGGACGGCGGGTCCTTTCAGCCGCAGCGGCTCCTTGGCGTCGCCCTCGACCACCTCGACGGTGAAGTCGAACGAGATGCGATTCTTTGTTACGGAGGAAGGCTTCACGACGTCCTCCCGACCGAGCTGAAGTGCCCACAGGATGCCGGGTGGCGGATCGACCACCGTGATGCGCAGTGCGAGCGATGCGGCAGGATGTTCCTTGGATGTCGGCATTGCGCCACCTGTCGTTGCCTAACGCCGAGCTGAGCGGCCGCTGCCGCAGCGGGCTTGAGGATAACGCAACCCGTTGGGGGGCGCTTGACCGAAGAGTCGGCATCGGGTCGGCTCGATCCCATGCCGGAGAGAAACCAAGGTCGGAGTCGACTTCGATCCGGCCGAAGAAAACGGGCGTCTTTCGGCGCCCGCTTCGTTTCAAGCTGAAATGATCTGCAAGCAGATCCGTGGCGACCGTGCTCCGGCTTGTACGCCTTTCCCACGGTACGCAGAGATGGGCCTCCGGATAGCGGTGAGCAGGCCGTGCGACTCTCGCCGATCAATGCGCCGTGAGGTCGTCCAAGTGGATGATCATTCCCCCTTGGGGAAAGTGAAGATGGACGGAGCCGACATGATCCACCACCAAGTCCACTTGCCCGCGACCTTGGTAGCGAAAGTACGCATCCAGACCGCGGTAGCGAATCAAGCCGCCCAGGGGCAATTCGGTCCAGGGGATCTTGGGGGTCGTGTAGCCCTCGAGTTTCTTTTCGCCCAGGTCGATGAAGTTGATGTCTCCCATCCACGCGAGGTTGAGTGCGTGGCTACCCCAGTCGGTGAGCTGTGCCGTGCCCCCGTTGGGCCCGGCGATGATGCGGTTGCCGCCGTCCATGAACAGCGAATAGAGGTAATTGTTCGTAATCGACACGTTGTACATACAAGTCCCCTTGGTTGGTTGAACTTACTGTAAATCCGTCGAACGCTTGAACCGAGCCGCCGCTGCCGCAAAGGGGGTGAGGATAGCGAACGAAGCCGGGGTCGAAATAGGGTTGTGAGTCTCCTTTTTGAAACGGAAGTCCGAAACTGGAATCCGGGTCTGCTTTTCGGTCCAGCCAAAGAATAACGGGCGCCTCGCGGCGCCCGTTTCGTTTTCGGGGGAAGCGCACTCCGCCCGGTTCTCAATTCTTGGGGGCGCGCGTGTCGGGCGGCTCCGCGCCGGAATGCACATCGATCCAGGGTTTGAGCGGTACCGTCCAAATGTTGTAGTTGCCGTTGTCCCAGCTTTGCAGCCGGGCGAGATCGGCCTTGGCCTGCTCCCTGCTGCGCGGATAGGCGATGGGCATCGTGCGTTCGCTGCTGAAATACAGGGTTTTCAGATCGGGGCTCAATCGCGGTTCGGCGTCGGAACCGGGGCTGTTGACCGTGTCGCCCATCCAGACGGGCTCGCCCCAGGCGCCGTTTTGTTTGAAGACGATGAACAGATCCATGCTTCGTTTGGGGACGCGTCCGGAGGCGAACACCATGAAGGATTCGTCCGCGGCAACGGCGGGATCGACATCGGAGTTCTTGCCGTCGCTGAACGACAGCGGCACCGGTGCGGAAAATACGCCGTCGCGATATTGCGCGCGAAAGAGTTGGAAATGACTCGTCTGCGTATTCCATGTCATGAAATAGAGACTGCCGTCGGCGACCAGGCTGGGGGCAAAGATCGTCGTATTGAAATTCACGACGGCCGATACGTGCTCCGGCGGACTCCAGCCGGACTCGGTGCGTCGAATTCGCCAAACGTTGCCGCCGATGTGCTCTTTGTCCAGATAGAACGATTTGATCGGCTTCTCGCCGCTGTGCTCCGGACGGTCGGAGATGAACACGAGGGACTTGCCGTCCGGCGCCATGGCCGGTTCCATGTCGTTCCACTGTCCGGAAAAAGGCGCAATGTCGGGCGGCGACCAGCCTTCGCCCACGCGGTGCGAGACCAAAATGGTCGACTGCGCGGCGCTGCTGCGCTGGAAATACACGGTGTTGCCGTCGGGCGTGAAAGCGGGCGCGGCTTCGTGCGCCGCCGTCGAGATGACGCCGGGCGAAAAGATTTCCGGCGCGGGAGAAATCACCTGCGCCGCCGTCCAGGGCGCGGACAAAACCAGGATCGATGCGAGCAGCCGACGCGGCTGCGCGGTTTTGAAACGTCTGTTCATGCGGAATGGATTTTTTGATGAAGCGGATCTGGTTCGACGCGAAGGATCACTTCCCCAGGTGGGCATCGAGCACCGAGGCGAGCGAGACGTACCAGATGTTGTCGGCCCCGTTGTCCCAGGTTTGCCAGCGCACCAGGTCCTCCTGCATCTGCTGCGGCGTGCGCGGCCAGCTCACTTTGCTGCGCCGGTCGGAGGCGAAATAAAGGCTGCGTCCGTCGGGGCCCAGATGCGCGCCCCAGGGATTGTTCTTGCTGCCGACGAGATCGCTCAGATCGATCGGCGCGCCCCAATGGTCGGCCTGTCGAAAGGCGAGGAACAGCCGGTCGGGGCTGCCCTTCGCCGCCAGGTTGGAATTGAACACGATGAAGGACTCGTCCGGCGCGACGGCGGGGTCGAGTTCATGGGTGCCGCCTTCGCCCAACACGACGCGGGTGGGCGCGAGATATTCGCCGGCCCGGTATTGCGATCGCCAGAGATGAAACTCGCCGGTCGTTGCGTCGGGCTTCTGGAAATACACGCTGCCGTCGCGGACGACGCTCGGCGAATAGATGCGGGGGTTGTCGTTGACGATGTCGGGCAAGCGTACCGGCGCACTCCATCCGTTGCCCTTGCGGTCCACGCGCCAGAGGTTGCCGCTGACGCCGGGCGTGGATTTTCCGTCGCGTGCGTCGTCGCTTTCCGTTGCCGGTCGATTGGAGGTGAAGATCAGGAAGGAGCCGTCCGGCGCCATGGCGGGATCGTGATCGCCCCAGCGCCCCGAAAACGGCGCGATCTGCGGGGTCGACCATGTTCCATTTTGCTTGTGCGAAACCAGGATGACGATGCCCGAGCCGCCGCGGTCGAAAAAGACCGTGTCGCCGTCCGGAGAAAAAGTCGCGCAGTCTTCGCTGGCGGGGCCCGAAATCACGCCCGGGGCGAACACTTCCGCGATGCTGGGGGCACTCGTTTGCCCGGCGCGGCCGGACGTGCACGAGAGCATGGCCGCGACGAGCGCGCACGTTTTGTACAAATTCATAGGCTTTGCGAAAGATTCCATGAGGTCATTTCCCGTGTGGCGTGTTTCCGAAAGCGTCTTATCGAGACTTGGATAGTCAATGACACCGTTGCCGAGAGAGGGTGAGGGCGATGTAAGGACGCGATTCATCGCGCCCGGCTCTTGCTCTGGAAAACGCGCCGCAAAGGCAAGAACCGGACTCCCGCCTTTGCGGACTGCGCAGGCAGATGCCGAAGCGAACATTCGCGTAGCGAATGGCCCGAAGGGCGAACTGCGGACGCAGCGAGCCAATGACGAACCACGGGTGATGGCGGCTTATCCGAAAGTAACGATTTGGCTGTCTTGAATTAGGCAATTCTCAATAGGTTGGCCCTCTGCCCTCGATGCAATGCAATAGGTCATCAGCGGCCGAGTTTGTTCTTGCGGCCGCGGGAAGGGTTTCGGCGCAGAGCGGCTTTCAGCGAGGGATGCGAGCATGTTAGTGGGTCTCGCAGTTTTCGTTGTTTCGCTTCGACGCGCATTTCGCTCGTTTCGTCGCTCGCCGCTGCTTTCCACTTCCGGACTCTGTCGTGCGAAGCCTTGTCGAAACGCGCTCCCGCCGTTCGTCGTTGCTCTGTGAAGAGGAAAAACCGGATCTCGGCATTCGGGTTCTGCGAACCGCCGTACCACTCAGGAGAAGTCATGGCTACCGCAACGGCAACCAAAAGAAAGCTCGTGTTGAAGATGTCCGTTTCCCTGGACGGCTTCGTCGCCGGACCGAACGGCGAGGCCGACTGGATGCTTCGGTCACGGGGCGATGATTCCCGGGCATGGGTCGGCGAGACGCTTCGAAATGCCGGCGTACACATCATGGGAAGCCGGACCTATTGCGGCATGGCGGCGTACTGGCCGTATTCGGACTCCCCGCTGGCGGCGGCGATGAACGAGATTCCCAAGATCGTTTTTTCGAGGAGCGGGATTCAGGACGGCACCCGGGCGAGCGCCAACGCGGATCGCACCGGCGCGCAGGCCGGCGTCACGCCGACGGCGGCGGTCCTCAAGTCCTGGGCCGAGCCCACCGTGGCGGGCGGCGATCTTGCGGAAGAAATCCTGCGACTGAAGGAGCAGCCCGGCAACTACATTCTTGCGCAGGGCGGCGCGCGGTTCGCGCAAAGCCTCGTTGCCTCGGGCCTCATCGACGAATACCGAATGGTCATTCATCCGGTCGCGCTGGGCTGCGGCCTGCCGCTGTTCTCCGAACTGCGCAGCCCGGTCGATCTGCGCCTGATCAGCGCGACTCCGTTCAGTTCCGGCGTCGTGGCAGCCGTCTACCAGCCGGCATGAACCGGCGCGAACGACGATAAACGACCGTCGATGTCACGATATCGCAACCCGTCCCAACGGTCCGCATGAGCAAACAGTTGAGGTTGGCGGCAGAGCAGGGCTAGTCTGTTCTGTACCAAGCCGTTTACTCACCGCTTGCAAGGTCTCTAAGGACCAACTCATGCCTTGTCGGGTTGACGATTTGCCGTCTGAGCGCCGGCGCCCCGGCTGTCGTTCGCGAACGGGCTGGTACGCCGCGCCCGGCGACCGAGATATCAGGCGTTTCGGTGTAGATGCGACCCACTATTGTCGTGCCGTCCAGGCAATAACTTGCTGTGGTTCCGGTGTCGTATTCGCTGAAGCCGCTGTCGCCGAATGCGAGCAGGCTATCGAGACTTACATAATCAATGACGCCGTTGCCGAGAGCAGGTGAGTACGAAGGCGACGTAGGGGCGCGATTCATCGCGCCCGGCTCTTGCTCTGGAAAACGCGCCTCAAGGCAAGAACTGGACTCCCGCTTTCGCGGGAGTGACGAACCATAAGCGATGGCGGCTTATGCGGCTGCCACACGACGCGACAAACATCGCTGCAGCCAAGAGCACATAGGGTGGGTTCATTGCCGATGCTTGAGGGAAATCAGTCTCGACCTCGAAGAATAGGCCGCGACATCAGTCAACGATGAAAAGGCGGGCGCCGATACTCGTGTGCGAGCGATGCGGCTCCGCATCGTCGGCAACTTGGTAGCTCACACCCGGCCTCAGCGTGAAGGTGCGGCCGTCCCTGAGTTCGGTGTGAAGCTCGCCTTCGACGCAGAGAAGGATGTGGCCCTTGACGCACCAATGATCTGACTTGTATCCCGGCGAATATTCGACCATGCGCACTCGGATGTCGCCAAATACCTTCGTGCGCCAGAGGGCCATACCTGACTCACCTATGTGCTCGGTGGCCTCGACTTCGGACCAATCTGTGGTGCTGAATGGAATGGAAGACATGTGCATATGGTGACCCGTTCTTGGCGGCCTGACGCTTGGTCTATTGAGACTTACATAATCAATGACATCGTTGCCGAGAGCGGGTGAGCGCGACGATGACGTAGGGGCGCGATTCATCGCGCCCGGCTCTTGCTTTCAAAAACACGCGGCAAAGGCAAGAACTGGACTTCCGCCTTCGCGGGAGTGAAGCATCATATGCGATGCTGACTTACCCGGAAGCAACGAATGAGTTGTCTTGAATTAGGCAATTCTCAATAAGCGGCCGCTGCTGCGAGAAGCGTCAGGATACCGCAACCCGTCACGGGGCCGCTTGGCTGAACCGTCAGAGCGCGCTGCCGTACTCCTTGAACCACTTCTCGATTGCCTGTACGAGCGACTCGCCCTGCGGACCCACCAAGTCGCTCAATAGCCAGCAGCCGGTGGGCGACTCGCGTTGAAGAACCAACGTTGCGCGTTTTTGGCTATGCGTCTTGCCGAGGATGAAGGGATAGGTCGTCGATATCCTGGCTTCGAGTCCCGAGTTGCTGGCCGTTGCAAACTCGACCGGCTTGCCGATGCTCCCGTCTTGGGCGTCCGTCCAAGGATCCGCTTCCAGCGCACAGATCTGACCTTGGGCGCATTTGTACTCACGGTCCAAGGCGGCAAAAAAACGCGGCGTCACGATCCCCTTGATCTTGGCAGGATCCTCGGAGGAAAAATTGGCGTGTTTGGAGTAGAACGACTTGGCGACAGCGACAGGATCATCGATCGTGCACGCAGCCGACGCATGGCAAATTGCCGATAGGGCTATCCAGCAAACCCAAGCTTTGACGGATACCGGTTTCATGATGCACTCCAACGCCTCGGTTAACGCGCCGCGCGAGGCGCCGGGTTATTGCGCTGACTTGCCAACGGCTGCGTTGAACGCCGGGTTAGAGCCCATGTCGTGGCCACAAATAGACTGCGATGAAGGCGCCGCCCAAGGCAAGCGCGGTGAAAGCGATAACCGACCCTGCGAAGATCGCGCGCGAATCGGGAGCGGCGATTGCGCTCATAACCCCGGAAAACACGCATGCACCGACGAACCCGCCGAGCGTGCCATTGATGAGCGGATTGGCAGGCGCGAATAACGCGCCCATGTAGCCCGATAACAGTGGAAGCAAGATAGCCATGCTGATCGCAAGGCTCAGAGACCATTGGACTTCACCGAGCGACTGCAGGGCTGCGCTCAAGAGCGCCGAAACGAAGTAGCCAACAAGAAGAACCAGCGCGCCCAGCAAGATCGCTTTGCGGCTGAAAACAATATTCATAGGCCCTAATGCTTGAGCTGAGCGGCCGCCACCGCGAGAAGTGTCGGCATACCGCAAGAGTCGCCGCGGTCCGCTTGAGCGAATAGCTGAGCGTGATTGCCGAACCCTTGCAATCCAGCCAAAGAAAACGGGCGCCTCGCGGCGCCCGTCTCGTTTCAAGCTGCGATGACCTGCAAGCCGATCAGTAGCGATAGTGTTCCGGCTTGTATGGGCCGTTCACGTCCACGCCGAGGTAGGCGGCCTGGGCGTCGGTGAGCTTGGTCAGCACCACGCCGATCTTTTCCAGGTGCAGGCGCGCGACTTCCTCGTCGAGCTTCTTCGGCAGGCGGTAGACGGTCTTCTCGTACTTGTCCTTGTTCT
>CBJLOV010000049.1:0-23544 GCA_966424745.1 uncultured bacterium | reverse complement strand
GAACCGAGAATCTTGATCTGCGCCGCATGCGCTTCGAGCTCGGCCAGCGCGGCCTTCATCGGCGGATCCTCGATATGGCCGGCAAGGTCGATGAAGAACGCGTACTCCCACTTGGCGTGATGCGAGGGCCGCGACTCGATGCGGCTCATGCTGACGCCGTGGCGGGCGAACGGGCTCAGCACGTGGAACAGCGCGCCGGGCTGGTCCTTGATCGAGACCAGCACCGAGGTGCGGTCGTGGCCGCTCGACGGGAAAAACCGGCGGCCGATCACGAGGAAGCGCGTGGTGTTGTCGTCGCGGTCCTGGATCGGGCTGACGACGACCTTCTTCAGGCCGTAGACATGCCCTGCGGCCTCGCCCGCGATCGCGGCGGCGTCGTCGGCGTTGCGCGCGCGGCGCGCCGCTTCCGCATTGCTCGACACGGGGATCTTCTCCGCCTTCGGCAGGTTTGCGCGCAACCAGGCCTTGGTCTGCGCAAACGACTGCGGATGGGAATAGACGCGCTCGATGTCTTCGATATGCCCGGACCGTGAGAGCAGGAACTGGCGCACGCGCAGCTCGACCTCGCCGCAGATCTTCAGGTTGGAGGTCAAAAACATGTCGAGCGTGACCTGGATCGTGCCCTGCCCCGAGTTTTCGACCGGAACGACGCCGAAGTCCGCGTGCCCGGCCTCGACCTCCTGGAATACCTCCTCGATGCTCGCCAGCGGCAGGCCGTGCGCCGAGCCGCCGAAGTGCTTGCGCATCGCCTGCTCGCTGAACGTGCCCTCGGGACCGAGGTAGCCGATCTTGAGCGGCTCCTGCTGGGCAAGACAGGCCGACATGATTTCGCGGAACACGTGCACGAGCACCTCGTCGGCGAGCGGCCCGTGGTTGCGGTCGATCACCATGCGCAGGACCTGGGATTCGCGCTCCGGCCGATAGTAGTCGACCGCCGCCTTGAGCGGCCCTTTGGCCTTGCCGACCTGCTGCGCCCAGCCGGCGCGCTCGGCGATCAGCTCCTGGATCTGGCTGTCGATGCCGTCGATGCGCGCGCGCGCCTGGGCCAGATCGAGCGGCGGCGATTTCGCTGCGGGCATTTTCGTCTTCGGCTTCTTTTGGACGGCCATAGGTATACTTTTTCGCAAGTTTCCGGTGGTGACGCGGCGCGAGATGTCAGCCGTTGCGCCGGGCGAAGTCGCGCATGAAATCGGCCAACGCATGCACCGCCTCGAGCGTCACCGCATTGTAGAGCGATGCGCGCATGCCGCCGACGGCCTTGTGCCCCTTGAGCGCGAGCAGACCCGCCGCTTCGGCTTCCTTGAGGAACGGCGCATTCAACTCCTCGTCGGCGAGAGTGAACGGCACGTTCATCCAGGAACGCGAATCCTTCGCAACGGGGTTGCGATAGAACCCGCCCGAACCGTCGATGCAGGCGTAGAGATGCTCCGCCTTGGCGCGGTTGCGTTCGCCGATGGCGACGAGGCCGCCTTCGCGCAGCAGCCACTTGAACACCAGGCTGGCCAGATACCAGCCGAACGTGTTCGGCGTGTTGAACATCGAATCGTGCGCCGCATGCTCGGCGTAGTTGAAGATCTTCGGCATGTCCTTGGGACAGCGCGCGAGCAGATCTTCGCGCACGATCATGACGACGAGGCCCGAGGCGCCGATATTCTTCTGCGCCCCGGCGTAGATGAGGCCGAACTTGGTCACGTCGAGCGGCCGCGACAGAATGTCCGAAGACATGTCCGCGATCAGCGGTACCTTGCCCACGTCGGGCACGTGCTGGAACTCGACGCCGTGGATCGTCTCGTTCGGCGTGTAGTGCACGTAGGCGGCGTCTTCGTGCAGCGTCCAGGTTTCGCGCGCGGGGATCGCCGTATGCCGACTGCCTTCGCTGTTCGCCGCGATGCGCACGTCGGCGAGCGACTTCGCCTCGCGCACGGCCTTCTCGCCCCAATGGCCGGTGACGACGTAGTCGGCGATCTGATCGCGGCGCGCGAAGTTCATCGGGATCTGGGCGAAGTGTTGGGTCGCGCCGCCCTGCAGGAACAACACCTTGTAGTGGTCGGGAATGCCGAGCAGATAGCGCAGGTCGCGCTCCGATTCGGCCGCGAGCTCGATGAAGAGCTTGCCGCGGTGGCTGATCTCCATCACCGAGGCGCGCGCCTGCCCCCATTCGAGCAGTTCGGCCTGCGCCTGGCGCAGCACGACTTCCGGCACCGCCGCGGGGCCGGCGGCGAAATTGTATCCACGACTCATCAGGAGCTCCTGGCTGGAACTCCGCATTATGCCGCAGCGCGGCAAGTTATCAATCGAGGCCCGCCGCTCAAGGCAGGTACGGCGCAATGATCTCGCGCCAGAGATCGTACCCGGCACGGTTCATGTGCAGGCGATCTTCGATGAACAGTTCGGCACGGGGCTGGCCGGCCGCGTCGAGCATCCTGCTGGCAACATCGATATAGAGCAGATGCGGATGCGCGGCCGCATAGGCACGAATCTTCCCGTTGGCCTCGCGCATGACCGGCAGCAGGTTCGCGCGCGACGGACTCGGCTTGATCGAAATGAAGGCGATCGGTGTCGCCGGCAGATCCTTGCGCACGCGCGCGACGAAAGCAGTGTAAGCGTCGAACACCTGCTGCGCGGTATGGCCGTCGTTGATGTCGTTGTCGCCGGCGTAGAGCACGACCATGGCCGGCTTGTACGGCACCACGATGCGTCCGGCGTAGTACGTCGAATCGGCGATGCGCGAACCGCCGAAGCCGCGATTGAGGACGTATTTGCCCGGGAAATCGCCGGCGATGTCCTTCCACTTCTGGATCGACGACGAGCCGATGAAAACCACCGCGCCCGGCTTGGGCGGCTGCGCGCGGTCGGCCTCTTCGAACTTGCGGATATCCGGCTCCCAGATTTTGGAATCCGTCCGCAGCTGCGCCGCAGCGAACGGGCTCGCCAGCAGGCAAAGCAGGCAAAGAACCGCAGCGAATCGCTCACAAGCCCTGTTCATCGTTCTTACGCCTTCAATTCGAAATCGTCCGCATCCATCCAGGCTGGAAAGCGCTCGCGATGCGCGGCCAACGCGGCGGGATCGAGGGTCACCGTCGCCACCTGTTCCTGCGCGCCCAGCTCGACCAGCGGCGCGCCGACGAAGTCGAGTGCCGCGCTGTCGCCCGCATAAGGCAAGTCGTTGCCGTCGACGCCGACGCGATTGACGCCGACGACGTAGGCGAGATTCTCGATCGCGCGGGCGCGCAGCAGGGTGCGCCAGGGTTCGCGGCGCGGAGACGGCCAGTTGGCGACGCACACCATCAGATCGTAGTCGAAGCGTTGCTCCGTCCTGTCGTAGCGATTGCGCAGCCAGACCGGAAAGCGCAGGTCGTAGCAGACCTGCGGACAGATACGCCAACCGTTCAATTCCACGATCAGGCGCGAGACGCCGCCCGCGTAGCGCTCGTGCTCCCTGGCCATGCGGAACAGATGGCGCTTGTCGTATGTCTCGAACGAGCCGTCCGGCCGCATCCAGATCAACCGGTTGACGCAGCGCTCACCGTCGCGGATCACCATGCTGCCGGTGACGGCACTGCCGACTTCCTGCGCGAGAGCTTTGAACCAGGCCACGCTTTCGCCCTGCATCGTTTCGGCCTGATGCAAGGTTTCGTTGGTGAAGCCGCTGGTGAACGTCTCCGGCAGCACGATCAGGTCGCTCTGCCCTTTCAGCGAGCGTACGAACGCGCCGTAATACTCGCGGTTCGCCGCGGCGTCGTGCCAGCGCGTAGCGCCCTGGACCAGGGAGACCCGAAGCGGTCCGTAAGGGCGCGATTCATCGCGCCCGGCTTTTCCTTCGTTCACAGCTTGCACAGCCGCTCCGCCGCCGCGACGAGCGTGTCGTCGTTCTTCGCAAAACAGAAGCGCACCAGCCGCGTATCGGGCGGGGTCTCGTAGAACGCCGAAACGGGGATCGCCGCGACGCCTGCGTTGTGGATCAACCATTCGCAGAAATTCAGATCGTCCTTGTCGCTGATCGCCGAATAATCGACGACCTGGAAATACGCCCCGCGCACCGGCAGCGGCTTGAATTTCGAGCCGGCGATCAGCCCGCGGAAGCGGTCGCGCTTGGCCTGGTAGAACGCCGGCAGGTCGAGGTAGTGCTGCGGATCGGTTTCGAGCACCTCGGCAAACGCCCACTGCGCCGGCGTGAACGTGGCGAATGTCAGGTATTGGTGCACCTTGCGAAATTCCGCGCTGAGCGGCTGCGGCGCAATGCAGTAGCCGACCTTCCAGCCCGTGCAGTGATAGGTCTTGCCGAACGACGACACGACGAAGCTGCGCGCGGCGAGCTCGGCGTGGCGCAGCACGCTCTGGTGCAAGGCGCCGTCGAAAACGATGTGCTCGTAAACCTCGTCGGACAGAACGAAGACGTTCGTGCCGCGCACGATCTCGGCGAGCGTGTCGAGATCGGCGGCGGAAAGCACGGCGCCGGTCGGATTGTGCGGAGAGTTGATCAGGATCAGCCGCGTCTTCGGCGTGATCGCATCCTTGACGCGCTGCCAGTCGACGGAAAAGTCCGGCAGGCTCAGCGGCACGTGCACGGCGCGGCCGCCGGCCAACTCGATCGCCGGCTCGTAGCTGTCGTAGCACGGATCGAGCACAATGACCTCGTCGCCGGGATGCACGACCGCGGCAATCGCCGCGAACAGTGCTTCGGTCGCACCGCTGGTCACCGTCACCTCGGTGTCGGCGTTGACCTTGGCTCCGTAAAGCTTTTCGGTTTTCTGCGCAATCTGCTGGCGCAGCGCCGGCACGCCGGTCATCGGCGCGTACTGGTTCTTGTGCGAGTTCATCGCCGCGGCGAGCGCGTCACGCAGCGATTGCGGGCCGTCGAAGTCCGGAAATCCCTGGCCGAGATTCACCGCCTGGTGCTGCGCGGCGAGCTGCGACATCACGGTGAAGATGGTGGTGCCGACTTTGGGCAGTTTGCTTTCGATTTGCATTCTTTTCGTTACCTGTTCGGCAGACGCCGCACTTCTCCTTCCCCTTCAAGGGGAAGGCCGGGATGGGGATGGTGTCAAAGTAGCGTTACTTCAACATGAAAACCATCCCCACCCAACCCTCCCCTTGAAGGGGAGGGCTTCTCAGCGCGTTCACTTGATGAGCTTGATCTCGCGCAGGCGCTGCTGCAGGTATTCGTGCGAGGTGATCGAGGTGTCGTAGCGGCTCGGGTTGTCGGCCGTGATCGTCTGCGGCAGCGGATCGAGCACGACGTCGGGATTCGGGTGCAGGAAGAACGGCACCGAGTAACGCGGCTGACGCGCCTTCTCGCCCTGCGGGTTGACCACGCGGTGTGTCGTCGACGGATACACGTGATTGGTCAGGCGCTGCAGCATGTCGCCGATGTTGACCACGATCGTATCGCCCTGGGTCGTGATCGGCAGCCATTCGCCGTTGCGCTGCAGCAGCTGCAGACCCTCGGCGCTCGCGCCGACGAGCAGGGTGATGAAATTGATGTCCTCGTGCGCACCGGCGCGTACGTTCGGGATTTCCTCCTGCGTGATCGGCGGATAGTGGATCGGGCGCAGGATAGAGTTGCCGAAATTGGTTTTATCGTCGAAATAGTTTTCCGGCAGATCGATATGCAGCGCGAGCGCACGCAGCACGCGCGTGCCGAGCTGGTCGAGCGCGGTGTAGAGGCCGTAGCCGTATTCGCGGAAACCGGGCACTTCGGTCGGCCACAGGTTCGGCGGCATGTACTCGGCGTACGCCGAGCCCGCAGGCAACTCGCGGCCGACGTGCCAGAATTCCTTCAGGTCGTAGTGCTTGGAGTCCTTCGCCGTTTCGATGCCGAACGGCGTGTAGCCGCGCGCGCCGCCCGTGCCGGACAAGTGGTACTTCATCTTCACTTCGGCCGGCAGGGCGAAGAACTGCCGGAACACATCGTAGGACTTGTCGATCAATTCCGGCGCAATGCCGTGGCCGGAAATGCCGCAGAAACCGTATTCGCGATAGGCCGCGCCGAGTTCGGCGACGAACGCCGCGCGATCGGTGTCGTAGCGGCGGATGTCCAGGGTGGGAACTTGATTGCTCATACGTCGTTTCTAGTCGGCTGATTGGGAAGTGCGGCCGCGGACGGCCGCTTTTGGACTTTCGACTCAGGGGAGGATGGCTTGCTGCACCACTGCGGCCAGGCTCTGCGCCAACCGCCGCACTTCGTCGGCGTCCTCGCCTTCGACGGTGACGCGAACGAGCGGCTCCGTGCCGGACGGCCGCAGAACGACGCGGCCACGGCCGCGCAAGACCTGTTCGACCTCGCCCAAGGCCCGCTGCACGTCGTCATGGGCGACGAGAGCGGCGCCGCCGCTCGCGCGCACGTTGAGCATCACTTGCGGGAACCGATGCAGCCCGGCGCGGATGTCCGCCAGCGTCGTATTCATGCGCTGCAGGGCGTCGAGCACGAACAAGGCGATGAGGATGCCGTCGCCGGTGCTGCTGCGGTCCAGGTGCAGGACATGGCCCGACGCCTCTCCACCGAGCACGCCGCCATGTTCGCGCAACATCTGCAGCACGTAGCGATCGCCGACGTTGGCGCGCAGGAATTTCGCGCCGAGCTTCTGCAGGGCCAGCTCGACGCCGTAATTCGTCATCAGCGTGCCGACGACGGGGCCGCGCAGCTGCCGGCTCGCGATCAGGTCTTTCGCGAGCAGGTAGACGATGTCGTCGCCGTCGATCACGTTGCCGTCCGCGTCGATCATCTGCACGCGGTCGCCGTCGCCGTCGAACGCGATGCCCAGATCGGCGCGCTGCTCCAGCACCGCGCGTTTCAAGGCGCCGAGGTCGGTCGCCCCGCAGCCCGCATTGATGTTGAACCCGTCCGGCTGTACGCCGATCGTCGCCACGTCGGCGCCGAGGTCGGCAAACAGGCGCGGTGCGACATGGTAGGTCGCGCCGTGCGCACAATCGAGGACGATGCGTTTACCGCGCAAGGAAAGGCCGGGCACGCTGCCCGCGCAATGGTCGAGATAGCGCGCCGGCGCATCGTCGATGCGCACGGCCTTGCCGAGCTTTTCCGACGACCCCGTGCGCAGCGGCCGGCCCAGCGCTTCCTCGATCGCCAGCTCCACCTCGTCCGACAGCTTCTCGCCGGCCGCGTTGAAGAACTTGATGCCGTTGTCGTAGTACGGATTGTGCGAGGCGCTGATGACCAGGCCCGCATTGGCCCCGAGTTCGCGTACGAGCCAGGCCACGGCGGGCGTCGGCATCGGCCCGAGCAGCTGCACGTTCGCTCCGGCGGAAACGAGACCGGCTTCGAGCGCGGATTCGAACATGTATCCGGAAACGCGCGTGTCCTTGCCGATCACGACCCGCGGGCGGCGATCGGACGGCGGCTGCTGCACAGCGGCAAGCACATGGCCGAGCGCCTGCCCGAGCCGCAGCATGAACTCCGCGGTGATCGGCTCCTCGCCGACAAGCCCGCGGATGCCGTCCGTACCGAAATAGTGTTTGGTCGTACTCACTGCATCAGGAAAAGATAGGACTGAGGGCTGAGGGCCGAACAACGAAGTCGGGAGCGATGCGGATTTTCTGCGCTCGGCCCTCGGCTCTCAGCCCTGCTCTTACTCTTACATCGTGTTGGTCGGTTTTTCCGACCCTTGCAGCTCGGCGAGCATCGCTTCGATCTTGACGCGCGCCGATTCGCTTTCGGGCGAGTCGTTGAACTGCACGCCGATGCCGGCCACGCGGTTGCCCTGCGCGCCGGGCGGGGTGATCCAGACCACCTTGCCGGCGATCGGCAGGCGCTCGGCCTCGCTCATCAGCGCAAGCAGGATGAACACGTCGTCGCCGAGACCGTAGCGCTTCGCGGTCGGCACGAAAATGCCGCCGCCGCGCACGAAAGGCATGTAGGCGTTGTACAGCGCGTTCTTGTCTTTGATCGACAACGACAGAATACCTTGCAGCGGTGCGCCGGTGCCGGAACCTGCAACCATCACGGACTCCCTAATTGAGTGTTGCGGTTCGCCGCCGCTGCCCCTGTCCATGCGCCGAGCAATTCGAGCATGGCCAGCTCCGGCCTGATCGGCCCGCGCAACAGATCGCGCGTCCGGTTGGCCCGGTCGAACCAAGCGGAAAGCTTGGCCAAATCGATCGCCTGGGTCAAGGCGAGCGGGCCGCCCGCGCTCAATGCCTGCCCGCCCTGCGCCTGGGCGCGTCCCTGCTGCTGGACCAGCGCGGCGGCGAAGCGCAGGCGCAGGTCCGATTCGTCGCGGCTCCAGCGCTGGGCGACATCGAAGGCCGCCGCCACGCCGGCGTTCAGCTCGCGCAGGTCCTTGGCCACTTCGCCGCGCAGCTTCAGGGCCTCGCCCTGCGACCACGCCAGGGCCAGGCCCGGGTTGCCGTCGCTCGCCGCCAACGCCTCCTGGGCCGGCCTGCCGGCGACACCGTGCGCGGCGAGCCATTCCAGCGCCAGCCGGGATTCGGGTACGTGGAACTCGATGCGCTGGCAACGGCTGCGGATCGTCGCCGAAAGCCGCGAGGGATAGTCCGCGACCAATACGATGATCGTGCCCGGCGTCGGCTCTTCCAGCGTCTTCAGCAGCGCGTTGCTCGCGCTCACGTTCATGGCGTCGGCCGGATCGATCAGGGCGATCTGGGCGCCGCCGAACTGCGCGGTCAGCGCCAGCCGCTCGCTCAGGCCGCGCATCTGGTCGACGGTCAGTTCCGTGCGCGGTTTGCCGTCGTCGCGCAATTCCAGGTTCACCCGGATCAGGTCGGGATGGGTGCCCGCGACGACAAGCCTGCACGCGCGGCAGACATCGCAGGCATGGCCGTCGTCGCCGGGCGCCTCGCAGAGCAGCGCGCGGGCAAAGGCCGCGGCGAATTCGCGTTTGCCCAGACCGGCCGGTCCGGCCAGCAGGATGGCATGCGGCAGCGCGCCGCGACGGCGGCGTTCGCCGAGATTGCGCCATGCGTCGCGGTTCCACGGCGCCAGCGTCATCGCCGCACTCCGCCTTTGTGCCCGCGCAGAAAATCCCCGACGACGGCGCGCACCTGTTCGAGCACCGCATCGAGCGGCAGGGCCGAATCGACGATGCGGAATCGCTCCGGTTGCCCGGCGGCGCGCTCGCGATACGCGGCGCGCACGCGCTCGAAGAAATCGTGCGCTTCGAGTTCGATGCGATCCGCCGGCCCGCGCCCGCGCGCGCGTTCGAGCCCGACGCCGACCGGCAGGTCGAGGAGCAGGGTCAGATCGGGCTGCAGAGCCTCGGCCGCCCAGCGTTCCAGCTCGGCGATACGGGCGATCGGCTGTCCGCGTCCGCCGCCCTGGTAAGCGTAGCTCGCGTCGGTGAAGCGGTCGCTGAGTACCCATCGCCCCGCGGCCAGCGCCGGTGCGATGGTCTCGCGCACGTGCTGGGCGCGCGCGGCGAACATCAGCAGCAGCTCGGTTTCCGGCGCGATGCCGCCGTGCAGGGCCGGATCGAGCAGAACGCCGCGGATCGCCTCGCCCGCCGGCGTGCCGCCCGGCTCGCGCGTGACGACGACATCGAGGCCCCTCGCCGCGAGCAATTCGCGCACCGCGTTGAGCACGGTGCTCTTGCCCGCGCCTTCGCCGCCTTCGAGCGTGATGAACTTCCCGCGCGGCGCGCTCATTGTCGGTGCAATTGGTATTTGGCCACGGCGCGATTATGCGCCTCGAGCGTGGCGGAAAATTCGTGGCTGCCGTTGCCGCGCGCGACGAAGTACAGGGCCTGTGTTTCCGCCGGATGGATCACCGCGGCGAGTGCCGCCTTGCCGGGCAGCGCGATCGGCGACGGCGGCAGACCGGCGCGCGTGTAGGTGTTGTACGGCGTGTCGGTGTCGAGATCGCTGCGGCGGATGTTGCCGTTGTAGTTCGCTCCCATGCCGTAGATCACGGTCGGATCGGTCTGCAGCTTCATGCCGAGCTTGAGACGCGAGAGGAACACGCGCGCGATCTGCGGCCGCTCCTCGGGGCGGCCGGTTTCCTTCTCGACGATCGAAGCGAGGATCAGCGCCTCGTAAGGCGACTTCAGCTGGGTATCGGCCGCGCGTTCCGCCCAGAGCTTCTCCAGCGCCTTCTTCATCGCTTCGCGCGCGCGGCGCAGGATGTCGACGTCGCTCATGCCTTTGACGTAGTTGTAGGTCTCGGGCAGGAAAGCGCCTTCGGGCGGCGTGTCCGCGTCGCCGAGGCGGCGCATCAATTCGCCGTCGTCGACGTTCGCCAGGGTCTGCAGCAAGGTCGCGTCCTGCGTCAGCGCCGCGCGCAGCTGGGCGTAGGTCCAGCCCTCGACGATCGTGAAGCGATGTTGGATCACCTCGCCCGCCGCCATTTTTCGCAGCAGCGCGCGCGGCGTCATGCCGGCGTCGAGCGCGTACTCGCCCGCATGCAGCTTGCCGGCCACGCCGAGTTCGCGCGCGAGCAGGCGCCAGAAATACGGGTTGCCGGGCTGCAGTCCGCGCTCTTCGAGCAGGTTCACGATGGTCGGCAGATTCGCGCCGATCGGCACGTCGATCTGCGCGCTTTGCAGGAGGCCCGCGATCGGCGCATCGGCGAATCGCTGGTATTGCGTGTAGAGGTACCCGGTCAAGCCCAGGGCGCCGAGCACCAGTATCGCGAGGACGTTGCGCAACACGCGCTTGAAGCTGAAGCGTTTGCGACGATCGGAGTTTGGCAAGTTCACGGATTCCCGGCCTGACGAGGCGACTATTGTGCCCTACTCGGCCGCGCCGAGCGCGCGCAGCAGTCCGCGCGCCTTGTGCCGCGTCTCTTCGAGTTCGCGCACCGCGACCGAGTCGGCGACGATGCCGGCGCCGGCGCGAAAGCGCAGTTCGCGGCCGTGCAGTTCCATCGTGCGGATGAGGATATTCAGGTCCATGTCGCCGCTGCGGTCGAGATAGCCGAGTGCGCCCGTATAAGCACCGCGCGCGCAACGTTCGAGGTCGGCGATGATCTCCATCGTGCGCACCTTCGGCGCCCCCGTGATCGTGCCGCCGGGGAACACGGCGCGTATCGCCTGCGCCGGCGTCGTGCCCGCACGCAGCCGGCCGCGTACGTTGGAAACGATGTGATGCACGTGGGCGTAGCTCTCCACTGCCATCAGCTCGTCGACGACGACCGAACCGGGCACGCAGATCCGGCCGAGGTCGTTGCGCTCCAAGTCGATCAGCATGACGTGCTCGGCGCGCTCCTTGGCGTGCCCGATCAGCTCGGCGATGCGCGCGGCTTCGTCGTCGCCGGCGCGGCGCGGGCGCGTGCCCGCGATCGGCCGGGTTTGCGCCAGCTCGCCACGGACCTCGATCAAACGCTCCGGCGACGAACTCGCAACCGCCCAATCGTTCCACTGCAGCAGGCCGGCGAACGGCGCCGGGTTGGCGCGGCGCAGCTGCGCATAGACGGCTGCCGGCATCGGCGCCGCGGCAAAGCGCGCACGCCATTCGCGCGACAGGTTCACCTGGAAGGTGTCGCCCACGTGCAGATGCTCGTGGATGCGGGCGACGCCGTCGAGGAACCGCTGCACGTCGTCTTCTTCCATCTGCAGGTCGGGCAACGGGGATGCATCGAAGCCGCCAGCCCGCTCGAGATCGGCCGCGATCTCGTCGAGCCGATGCGCGTGCTCCGCCTCCGCGACCAGCCAGGTCTTCAGCTCGAGCCGGTCGGCGATCGCCGCGGCGGGACAGCGCAAGGCCAGCGCCACCGGCACGCCGTCGCCTCCGCGGGCCAGGCGCAAACGCGGCTCGATCTCCGCCGCCAGTTCGTAGGCGAGAAACAGCAGCCAGCCGCCGCGGAACGGCAGCGGCGCCGCACCGTGCGCAACGGAGCCGGCGCGGGCGCCGACTTGCCCAGTCCAGTCCGCATCGAGCGCGGCGAGGAACGAGGTTCCGCGATCGGCCCCGCCCAGGTCGCGCACGCGTCCGTCGTTGCCGAGCACGAGACCTTCGCCGTTCGCGGCGAACAGAATGTCGAATCGTGCCGACATCCCACCCGCCGCCGCGCTCTCGAGCAACCCGGGGTACCGCTGCGGCAATCGCGCCGCCAGCGACAGCAGGTCGCGCACGCCGGGCAGTTCGCGCACAACGCAAGTCATCGAATCGAGCCCACGCGCGGGAAAGCGAACCGACGCCGCGGCGAAATCCGGGCCAGGGTCCGGTTCCCGCCGGCGCCGGGACGACGAACGCGCAGTCCTGCGGTCGCGCTCAAATGCGCCGGAACACCAGCGACCCGTTGGTTCCGCCGAAGCCGAACGAGTTCGACACGACAATGTCGATCTTGGCGTCGCGCGCCACGTTCGGCACGAAGTCGAGATCGCAGCCTTCGCCGGGCTCGTCGAGATTGATCGTCGGCGGCAGCACGCCGTCGCGCAGCGCGAGAATCGAGAAGATCGCCTCGACGCCGCCGGCCGCGCCGAGCAGATGGCCGGTCATCGACTTGGTCGAACTGACCGGTATCTTCTTCGCCGCATCGCCAAAGCAACCCTTGATCGCATTGACCTCGGCAATATCGCCTACGCCGGTCGAGGTGGCGTGGGCGTTGATGTAGCCGACCGTGTCCGGAGCGAGCGCCGCATCCTTGAGCGCGATCGTCATCGAGCGCCGCGCGCCGTCGCCGTCGTCGGGCGGGCTGGTCATGTGGTAGGCGTCGCCCGACATGCCGAAGCCGACGAGTTCGCAGTAGATCCTCGCGCCGCGCTTCTTCGCGTGCTCGTATTCCTCGAGCACGAGCACGCCGGCGCCGTCGGACAGCACGAAGCCGTCGCGATCCTTGTCCCACGGCCTGCTCGCCTTGGTCGGTTCGTCGTTGCGCGTCGACATCGTGCGCGCCGAACAGAAACCGCCCATCGCGGTGCCGCAGGTCGAATACTCCGCGCCCCCGGCGACCATCGCGTCGGCATCGCCGTACTGGATCATGCGCATGGCCAAACCGATATTGTGCGCGCTGGTCGTGCACGCGGTGACGCAGGCGATGTTGGGGCCCTTGAGGCCGAGCATGATCGACAGATTGCCCGAGGCCATGTTGATGATCGAACTCGGCACGAAGAACGGCGAGATCTTGCGCGGGCCGTGCTCGTGGTAGGTGATCGCGGTCTTCTCGATCGTATGGATGCCGCCGATGCCCGCGCCGACGGCGACGCCGATGCGCTCCGCATCGTGCTCGTGCGTGGACAAGCCCGCATCGTTCAGCGCCTGCACCGAGGCGGCGATACCGTAATGGATGAACGGATCCATCTTCTTCACGTCTTTCGGCGCGACGAAGGCGGCCGGATCGAAATTGCGCACCTCGCCCGCGATGCGGGTCGGAAACGCGCTCGCGTCGAAATGCGTGACCGGACCGATGCCGCTCACGCCTTCGCGTATGTTCTTCCACGCCGTCGCCACATCGTTGCCGACCGGGCTGACGATGCCCATGCCGGTGACCACTACTCGCCGTTTGCTCATGAGGTTTACCTTTGCGTTCGTCCCTGATCGCGGCAGTCGAGAAGCGGCCGTCCGTGGCCGCACCATTCAATAAAAATCCGCCGTAGGCCGATGCCTTTTCAAACGTCCGTTCCGCGGAAGCAGAAATGCAAACTGCGCCACACGGGCGCAGTTCGTACCGTCGGATGTCGACGGGATCAGGCTTTGACGTGCGCCTTGATGTAGTCCACCGCCTGCTGCACGGTGGTGATCTTCTCGGCTTCCTCGTCGGGGATTTCGCATTCGAATTCCTCTTCGAGCGCCATGACCAGCTCGACGGTGTCGAGGGAATCTGCGCCCAGGTCGTCCACGAAGGACGCGTTCGGCGTCACTTCATCTTCCTTGACCCCCAGCTGTTCGACGACGATCTTCTTGACGCGTTCTTCGATGGTGCTCATGGTGTTACTTACCTCACAAGGTAGGCAGAAAAATTTTCAAAAAAGGGTCAACCCCGGGATCGGGGGATTGTAGGGCATACGCGGCTGTCGCACCAGCATTGCCCAGCAACGCCAAACCCGCCCTCGAAGCGTGGCGAGCGAAGGCAGTTCGCGAACGCACGAAGAGCAGGAACCCGAGTGCATATATGCCCGATACCTCAGGATTCCAAGCCGCGTGCGCCGCCGCAACGTCGAGCGCAGCTGCGGCAAGGATCGTTTGAATCAGCGCTCCGTCCGCCCTCGACCAAGTCCGGAACATGCGGGCACCCGAGATCGCGCCTCGACAAGCTTGGCACGACGGGGATTCGTTCGAGGCTTCCCCGAGGGCAGGCCCTACGGCATGTACATGCCGCCGTTGACGTGCAGCGTCTCGCCGGTCACGTAAGCCGCGCCGGGCGACGCCAGGAAGGCCACCGCATTGGCGATGTCGTCCGCCGCGCCGAGGCGGCCGAGGGCGATCTGGCCGAGCAGCGCGGTGCGCTGATCTTCGCTCAGCGCACGCGGCATGTCGGTGTCGATGAAGCCGGGCGCGACGACGTTGACGGTGATGCCGCGCGAACCGATCTCGCGCGCGAGCGATTTCGAGAACGCGATGATGCCGGCCTTCGCCGCCGCGTAGTTGGCCTGACCCGGATTGCCGGTGACGCCGACGACCGATGCGATGCTGATGATGCGGCCTTTGCGCGCCTTCATCATGCCGCGCATCACCGCCTTGCTCGTGCGATAGACCGAAGTCAGATTCGTATCGAGGATGGCCTGCCAGTCCTCGTCCTTCATGCGCATGAGAAGCTGGTCGCGCGTGATCCCGGCGTTGTTGACGAGAATCGTGACCGCGCCGAATTCCTTGGCCACCTCGTCGATCAGCTTCTCGACTGCGGCGCCGTCGGTGACGTTGAGCATGCGGCCCACGCCGCCGTGCACGGCCAAGCGTTCGCCGATCGCGGCGGCGCCGGCCTCGGTCGTCGCCGTGCCGATCACCTTGGCCCCCTGCGCCGCGAGCTTGTCCGCGATCGCCGCGCCGATGCCGCGGCTGGCGCCGGTGACGAGGGCGATTTCACCTTGAAGACTTGAAGACATGATCACCTCGGTAGGTAGGGGATGCCGCCGCCGGCGTCAGCTTTTCCAATCCACGATCGCCTGCTGCAAATCCGCGGGCGCGGCGAACGCGCGGCCGTCGAGCGTGCGGTCGATGCGCTTGAGCAGGCCGGTAAGCACCTTGCCCGGCCCGCATTCGGCGACGCGCTTGACGCCGCCCGCCGCGAGCGCGTGCACGCTTTCGGTCCAGCGCACCGGCCGGTAGAGCTGGCGCGCGAGCGCCGCACGGATATCGGCCAGGCTCTCGAACGAGCGCGCGTCGGCGTTCTGCACGACGGGGATATTCGGCGTTTGCCAGGCGACCTTTTCAAAACGTTCGGCGAGCCTGTCGGCCGCATCGCGCATCAACATGCAGTGCGACGGCACGCTGACGGCGAGCTTCACCGCCTTCTTCACGCCGAGTTCGGCGAGCCGCGCCAGCGCGCGATCGACCGCTTCGACGTTTCCGGCGATGACCAGCTGCCCCGGTGCATTGTAGTTCGCCGGCGCGACGACCTGCCCCTGGGCGACCTCGGCGCAAACCTGGGCGATCTGCGCATCGTCGCCGCCGAGCACGGCGGCCATCGCGCCGACGCCGGCGGGCACCGCGGCCTGCATCAGACGACCGCGCTCGGCGACGAGCGCGGCACCGTCGGCCAGCGAAAGCGCCTCGGCGCAAACCAGCGCCGTGTACTCGCCCAGGCTATGCCCCGCCAGCAATTCCGGCTGCGCACCGCCGAGGTGTCGCCACACGCGCCACACGGCCACGCCCGCCGCGAGCAGCGCGGGCTGCGTGTTTTCGGTGCGGTTGAGGGCCTCTTCGGGACCCTCCTGCGAAAGCGCCCACAAGTCGATGCCGACGCTGGCCGAAGCTTCCTTGAACGTCTCCTCGACGATGGAGAACTCGCCGGCGAGGTCGGACAACATGTTCAACGACTGCGAACCCTGCCCCGGAAAGACGAAGGCGAGCTTCGCGGCGGAAGTCGGAGAAGCCTGATCCACGGATACGCTGGATTCGTTCATGGTGCTGAAGAGTGAAAACGATGCTTTGCCGAAATGAGGGCGATGCGGAACGCGGCGGCGCTCAGTAGCGCAGCAGCGCCGAGCCCCAGGTGAAGCCGCCGCCGAAGGCTTCGAGCAGCAGCAGCTGGCCGCGCTGCACCTTGCCCGAGCGCACCGCATAGTCGAGCGCAAGCGGCACCGACGCGGCCGAGGTGTTGGCGTGCTTGTCGACGGTGACGATGACGCGCTCCATCGGCATGTCGAGCCGCTTCGCGGTCGCTTCGATGATGCGCAGATTCGCCTGGTGCGGGATCAGCCAGTCGAGCTGATGGCGGTCGAGGTTGTTCGCTTCGAGAGTCTCTTCGACGACCCGGTCGAGGGTCTTGACCGCAACCTTGAACACCTCGCGGCCCTGCATGAGCACACGCAGGCCATGGTTCTTCTCGTCGGTGAACCCGGCGGAAACGCCGACCGGATTCCACAACAGTTCTTTGTAGCCGCCGTCGGCGTGGATGTGGCTGGAAAGAATGCCCGCCTCGTCCGAGGCCTTGAGCACGACGGCGCCGCTCCCGTCGCCGAACAGCACGCAGGTCGCACGGTCGGACCAGTCGAGAAAACGCGACAGGGTTTCGGCGCCGACCACGAGGGCGGTCTTCGCCGTGCCGTTGCGGATGAACTGGTTGGCGACGGTCAGCGCGTAAAGGAAGCCCGAACAGGCCGCGTTGACGTCGAACGCGGCGCAGCCGTTGGCGCCGAGGCGATGCTGCAGCAGGCAGGCGGTGGAAGGGAACACCAGGTCCGGCGTGGTCGTGCCGAGGACGATCAAGTCGATCTCCTTGGCATCGACGCCGGCCGCGCTCATGGCCGCCGTGGCGGCGGCATAGGCCAGATCGCCGGTGGTCTGGCCTTCCGCGGCGATGTGGCGCTGGCGGATGCCGGTACGCTCGGCGATCCATTCGTCTGAGGTATCGACCTTCGCGGCGAGCTCAGCATTGCTGATGACGCGTTCCGGCAAAGCGCTGCCTGTGCCCGCGATGCGTGCGTAAGTCATGTTCTCCCCTGCCCCTGTTCAGGCGCGCGCCGCACCGCGCCACGGCGCAGCCGTGCCGGCGGAACATTTCGCGGTTGTCATCGTTGCCGAAGCGGCAATCACGGATTGCGAGTCGCCGAGGCGGCGAATCAATCTTCTTCGTGCACCGGGGTCTTGCTGTCGATCACCTTGCGGCCGCGATAGTAGCCGTCCTTGGTGATGTGATGGCGCAGATGGGTCTCGCCCGAGGTCGGGTCGGTGCCGAGCTGCTTGGCGCTCAATGCGTTGTGTGCACGGCGCATGCCGCGGCGGGACGGGGATTTACGGCTCTTGGCAACAGCCATGGTACTTCTCCAAAAGTAGATTCAATTACAACTTTACGTTCTTCAATACGGCAAACGGATTGGGCTTGGCCGCGTCGTCCGCGACACCGCCCTTCCACTCGCGCTGCATTTCGTGCGTCCCCGGCTTCACCGGAAACACCGGCAAGGCCAGGATCAATTCGTCCTCGATCACGTCGGCGGGTCGCAGGCCCGCCGCATCCAGCAGCAAGGGCTCGTAGCCGGCCGGCAAGGCCGCCTCGTCTTCCTCGTCGACGATGAAACCGAGCTTGGCGTCGATTTCGACCGGATGGTCGAATCGCTCCAGCGTACGCTGACAGACCAGCGGCAACGCAGTTTTCGCTCTGACGCGGACGCCGGACACGCCGGTTTCGTCCTTGTCGAAATCGAGCTCGTATTCGACTTCGCCGTCAGTGGCCGCAAGACCGCTCGCCAGGCGCCGCATCGCCGCCAAAGGCAAACGGCCCGCGAACGTGCGCCTCGCACTCACCATGCGCCAGGGATCGACCAGTTCGGGCAAGGTGGGAATCACGGGTGCGCGATGGTAGGTTCCGCGGCGCACAAAGTCAATCATTTCCAGGTTTTAGGCGGCTCGCCGCATTCCGCCCAAACGGCGGATTTCGCGCGACAATACGGGCATGGCCGCCCTCGCCGACATCGACCTCGTCCTCGCCTCGACCTCGGTCTACCGGCGCGCACTGCTCGCGCGGCTCGGTACGACGTTCCGCCAGCACTCGCCGCAGGTCGACGAAACGGCGCTGGCGTCCGAAACGCCGGCCGAGCTCGCCGCACGCCTGGCCGCCGCCAAAGCGCACGCCGTCGCCGCGTCCAATCCCGCGGCCCTGGTCATCGGCTCGGACCAAGTGGCCCATTGCGAAGGCCGCATCCTGGGCAAGCCCGGCGACATCGACAACGCCCGCCTGCAGCTTCGCGCCTGCAGCGGACGCCAGGTGCAGTTCCATACCGGCGTCTGCCTGGTCGATACGCGCGACACGCTCGCGCGCGAGTTCTACGCCCTCGACGTGACCACCGTCGTGTTCCGCAACCTCGACGATGCGGAGATCGAACGTTATCTCGCCCGCGAGGCTCCGTTCGACTGTGCCGGCAGCTTCAAATCCGAAGGCCTGGGCATCGCCTTGTTCGAACGCATCGAGTCGCAGGACCCCACCGCCCTGGTCGGCCTGCCCCTGATCGCGCTGTGCCGGCTGCTGCGCGAGGCCGGCGTCGAGATTCTTTGACGCAATCCTCGCATCGCGCCGCAGATCGGCGACCGACGGAACTTGCGTTCGCCGGAAATGCCTATACTCCGTTCGTTCTCGGGAGCTCGTATCGCATGTCCGTATCGCTCGTTCCTTCCGCCGCACCGCCGCCGCTGGACCCCGCCCTCGCCCGCGCGCTGAGCGCCGCGGCGGCACAGGTCAACGGCGTCGTTCTCGGCAAAGCGGCGCAGGTGAAACTGGCCTTCGCCTGTTTTCTCGCCGGCGGGCACCTGCTCATCGAAGACCTGCCCGGCGTCGGCAAGACCACGCTCGCCCATGCGCTCGCAGCAACGCTGGCGCTGTCGTTCCAGCGCATCCAGTTCACCTCGGACCTGCTGCCGTCCGACATCATCGGCGTGAGCATCTACGAGCGCGGCGACGGCGCGTTCAAGTTCCATCCCGGCCCGCTGTTCGCCCAGCTCGTCCTCGCCGACGAGATCAACCGGGCGACGCCGAAGGCGCAGAGCGCCCTGCTCGAGGCAATGGCCGAACACCAGGTCACTGCGGACGGCGTGACCCACGCGCTGCCGGAACCCTTCTTCGTCGTCGCCACGCAGAACCCGCTCGACCTCGCCGGCACGTTCGCCCTGCCGGATTCGCAGCTCGACCGCTTCATGCTGCGTATCGGCCTCGATTATCCCGATCGTGACGCCGAGCGCGCCCTGCTCACCGCGAGCGACCGCCGCGAACTGATCGCTCCGCTTGCGCCCTGTCTCGAAGCTGCGCAAATCGCCGCGGCGCGCGCCGCCGTGGCCGGCGTGCTCGCCAGTACCGCCTTGATCGACTACCTGCAGGCCCTGCTCGCGGCCAGCCGCAGCCACGCCGACGTCCGCGTCGGCCTGTCGCCGCGCGCCGGCCTTGCGCTGCTGCAGGCCGCGCGCGCCTGCGCGCTGCTCGACGGGCGCGGATACTGCCTGCCGGAAGACGTGCAGGCCGTCTTCGTCGCCGTCGCCGCGCACCGATTGATTCCCGCAGCCGCGAGTACCGCATCGCGCGAGCAACTCGCACGGCGCTTGCTCGAAGCGGTGCCGGTGCGATGAAAAGCGGGAAAGCGTTTTGACCACGGATTGCACGGATGAACACGGATAGAGCAGACAGTAAAGAAAAGCTTCCGTGAAAATCCGCGCAATCCGCGGCCAGCAATCTTCCGCTTTTTCGAATGAACACCGAATCCGTAACGTCTTGGTCGAAACTGTTGCAGCGCGCCGAGCGGCGGCTGCCAGCGTTGACTCGCCTCAAGCGCACCGAGTCGCTGCCGATCCTGCTCCACCGGCGCCGCATCTACGTCGTGCCTTCGCGCTTCGGCCTGATCTATTCGCTGATGCTTCTGATCATGCTGATCGGCTCGCTCAATTATTCGAATAACCCGGCGCTGTTGTTGACCTGCCTGCTCGGCGCCGCCGCGTATCAGAGCGTGTTCACCGGCTTCCGCACGCTCAACCGGGTTGAACTGAAATCGATCCAGGCGCAACCCTGCCACGAAGGCGACAGCCTGCCGCTGTCGCTGTCGTTCGGCGCGGCCGGCTCTGCGCAGAAGCCCGGTCTGCGACTGCGCCTGGAAGATGCGACAACGGCCGGTTCGCCAAGCGAAGCGATCGTTTTCGAACTGCCCGCGGAGGGCACCCGAACCGTCTCCGCGGCACTGCCCGCATTGCGTCGCGGTTGGCAGCGGATCGGGCGGGTGCGGGTATGGACGGAACATCCCTATGGCCTGTTCCATGTATGGAGCTGGCTGCATCCCGACCAGCGCGCGCTGATCTATCCACGCCTGGAGGCGAACGTACCTCCGCTGCCTCAGGCTGGGGGCGATGCACGGGCGCAGGCCGCCCGGGCCAGCGAAGACGAATTCGGCACGCTGCGCGAATATCGCGCGGGCGATCCGCGCCGGCTGATCGCGTGGAAGGCCAGTGCACGCCAGGACCATCTGCTGGTCAAGGAATTCGAGTCGCGCCAGGGCCGCGAAATCGTCCTCGACTGGCATGGACTCGACGGACTCGACGACGAGGCGCGCATTTCGCGTTTGGCGGCCTGGGTCGAGCGCGCCGAAATCACGCACACCCCGTACCGCCTCGATCTGCCCCAGGCGCATCTCGGTCCCGCGCTCGGCGCGGCGCATCGACATGCCTGTCTGCGCGAGCTGGCCCTGCTGCCCGGACACGCGGCATGAACGGACCGGCGACGTCCGTATTGACGAACCGCCAATACGTCTGGATCGGCGCGGCCGTGCTCGGCGCCGTACTCGCGCACGTGTCGCATCTTCCCCTGGCGATCTCGGCCTTCGTCCTCGCGATCCTCGCAATGAGCTGGGCGCGCCGCCGCCGCGGCGCAGCGCCTCCAGGATGGGTCAAGCTGGCCCTGATCGCGGCATTCGTGATGATCCTGGTCGTGCAGTACGGCACCGTGCTCGGTCGCGAACCCGGCAGCGCCCTCGCTTGCGCCATGCTCGCGCTGAAACTGTTCGAGACCCGCACCCAGCGTGATGGGCTTGCCGCGGTCAGCTTCGCCAGTTTCGCTTTGATGAGCGCCCTGCTGTTCGACACCGGCTTGATATTCACTCTGGCAACCTTCGGCGGAGTCGCCGTGCTGCTGGCGGCCTTGCGCGAACTGCAGCTGCGTCCGACGGAGACGGTTCCCAAGTCGATTACTCCGAAGGCTTACTGGCCGCCGTTGCGGGCAAGCCTGGTTTCGCTCGGCATCGCCGCTCCGCTGGCTCTGAGCGCATTCCTCTTCATTCCCCGTCTCGATTCGCCGCTGTGGCGCACACCGGGCGACGCCGGCGGACGTACCGGCGTCAGCGATACGATGTCGCCCGGCTCGGTACAGAATCTCTTGCTCGACGACAGCGCGGCGTTCCGTGTCGGCTTCGACGGTCCTCCGCCTGCGCGGTCGAAGTTGTACTGGCGCGGCCCGGTCCTCACCGACTTCGACGGCAGCACCTGGCGGCGCCATGAAGCGGGCATCTCCAATGCGGACTCGCGCGGACTGAGCGCCGCCGCCGATGCGGTCGGCTACGAGGTTACGCTCGAAGCGAGCGACCAGCCCTGGCTGTTCGCGCTCGATCTGCCTATGGAGCTGCCTCCCGACACACAGCGCGGACGCGACATGAGCCTGATGCGCCGCCGCCCGGTCACCGAACTGCTCCGTTATCGCGTGCGCTCGGCATTGAGCTACCGCCTCGACGCGACACTGTCGTCCGAGCAACGCGAAGCGGCGCTCGCCTTGCCGCCCCGATTCAATCCCCGCAGCATCGAACAATGGCAGGCCTGGCGCGCCGGACTGCATGACGACGATGCGATCGTGCGCGCCGCGCTGAACCTGTTTCACGACGCTTTTTTCTACACCTTGGCGCCGCCGCCGCTCGGGGTCGATTCAGTCGATGACTTTCTGTTCGCCACGAAGCGCGGATACTGCGAGCACTATGCGTCGGCCTTCGTCGTGCTGATGCGCGCCGCGGGCATTCCGGCGCGCGTGGTCACCGGCTATCAGGGCGGCTACTTCAATCAAGTCGGCAATTACCTGGTCGTGCGTCAGTCCGATGCGCACGCTTGGGCGGAGGTCTGGCTCGGCGCGCGCGGTTGGGTCCGCGTCGATCCGACCGCGGCGGTGAGCCCGCAGCGCGTCGAGCTCGGCGCACAGTCCGTCTCGTTCGGCGAACGGGCCTGGTACCAGGGCGGCTGGCTGCTCGCGCTGCGCAATCAATTCGACCTGATCAACCGCGGCTGGAACAGCCTGGTCGTGCAGTTCGGCACGCAACACCAGCAAAATCTCCTGAACCCGTTCGGCATCGATCGGGTCGATCCGGCCACCCTGCTCTGGCTGCTCATCGGCACGAGCAGCCTGCTGCTCGCCGTCGCCACCCTTTGGGCGATGCGCACGACACGAGGCCCACGCGCGCCGCTCGACGCCGCTTACGATGCCTTGTGCCGCAAGCTTTCCCGCATCGCCGCACCGCGCGGCGCCGCCGAAGGCCCGCTCGACTATGCGGCCCGGCTGCGCATGACGCCGACGCTCTCCGATCGCTGCGCGAAGCAAGTCCAGCACCTGCTCGCCGACTATGTCGGCCTGCGCTACGGTCGTGCGTTTCCGACTTCCCGTGAGATCGCCGCATTCGCAGGCAACGTACGCCGCCTGCGGGTCGAGGCGCAGGCCTGAATGGATTCGGCCGGCTTGCAAATGTTTACACCCGTGCACACCGCCGTCGGCTTAGAATGCGACGGAGAGGCACGAACCATCGTCCTGACAACGACAGCAGAGGATCGATTTCATCTGCACGGCGCCCTCGGCGGCCGCCGCAATCGTCCACAACGAGGTGCTTTATGCGTCACCTGAAAACATCGGCATCGGTATTCTCGGTTGCGGCCGGCGCCCTGCTCGCCGGCTGTGCAACCGTTCCCGCACCGCTGGCCGGCAACGATTTCGTCGCCACCACGCCGCAGCAGGTCGTCGCCAGCAATGCGAACGGCGAGCGCGTACGCTGGGGCGGAGAGATCATCAAGGTCGAGCCGCGCGCCGACCGCACCTGTTTCGAGATCCTCGCGCGCGAGCTCTATTCCGACGCGCGCCCGAACCGGCGCGACAAGAGCGACGGCCGCTTCATCGCCTGCAAGCAGGGGTTTTTCGACCCGGCGGTCTACGCCCAGGGCCGCGACGTCACCGTCGTCGGCTCGGTCAACGGCACCGAGCGGCACAAAGTCGGCGAGTACGACTACACCTTCGCCAAGGTCGATGCGACCGAGGTCTATATGTGGCCCAAGCGCAGCGAATACCCGGCCGGTTACTACGACCCGTTCTGGGGGCCGTGCTGGGGCGATCCGTTCTGGGGCCCGGGCTGGTACGGCGGCTGCAACCGCTGGGGCTGGGGCGGCTACTGGGGTGGACCGCCGGTCGTGATCGTCAGGCCGAACCCGCCGCCGAAACCGGGCAAGTGAGGCGGCGGCGGAACGCCGCGCCCGTTCTTCCCGACG
>CBJLOV010000048.1:0-23601 GCA_966424745.1 uncultured bacterium | reverse complement strand
ACTTTTAATCCGTTGGTCGCAGGTTCGACTCCTGCACGGCCCACCATACCATCGCACCTCCAGAGCACATTGCCGCTCCCATGCCTGAAAAGCTCGCAGTACTGCGGACTTTTTCGTCGGTCGCAGAGTACGGTGCCGAGGGCATTTCCCCTCCCAATTTTCGTAGGGGAATCTGGGTTTTCACATCGGCACGCCCGACGAGCCTCGTCAGCCGCCCCGTGGCGAACAGGGCGAAAGTTCGACAGGCCGTGCAAGTGATCGAGTGCGACGAGGCCGCCAAACGCCTGCGTTGCGCGACGCGGATCGCCTTGGTTCATGATCGGCTGCGCGCTGTTTCAGCCGCGCCATTCCACCCAGGCTCCAGGCTTGAGTATCTCGACGCCGACGCGACGCTTTTGGCCGAAGCTGCGCAATTCTTCCTCGGCATGCAGATCCTCGGCGTAGCCCTCCGCCCCGACTACGCCATAATGGATCGGCACGATCAGTCGTGCACCGATCACCGCTGCCGCAGCGACGGCCTGCTCCGCGGTCATCACGGCCGGTACATCGGTGACCGGCTTGCGCCAACTGAACTTCGCGCCGTTGATCGGCAGGAACGCGGCATCGAACGGACCGTACTGTCGACCGATATGCCACCATGCCCCGTGCCAGAGGGTGTCTCCGCAGTGGATGATGCGACGTCCACCGGCGGTGACGACCCAGGACACTTGAGGATCGCCATAGCCGTCGACGGCCGGCACCGCCGTTGCCGTGAAGTCGCAAAGCAACAGTGGTTCGTACATCGCTCCCGCACGCATCTTTACGCCGGGCACGTTGGGAATGCCGGTCGGCGCCGCGTACACTAGGGTGCCCCCGTCTCCCAAGGCCTGGCGTATCGCTTCAGGATCGCAGTGATCGGGATGTCGATGCGTGACCAGCACGAAGCGATCGCCCGCGGCACCGGATACCGCGACCATCTCGTCCTTCAGCGCGTCGCCCCAAACAGTCTTGTCAACGAGCGGATCGAGAAAAAGCGAGCCGCTGTCCAGTTGAAGCCGAATGCCCGCCCAGGCAAGCCGCTGGGCTCGTAGTGCGGGTGCCCGTGTCTGAGCTCCGAGCAAGATCGTGCGCGAAGCCATTGCCGCGCCCGCTGTCGCGGCCAGCGTCGAGCGCAGGAAGCCACGCCGTGTTTTGGTGTTGGCAAGATACATTCAAGAACCCCGTTCGAGCAGATTGAAACCGAACAAGCGCACGCCGATCTCGCTGCGTGGGCGATGTCTGCTGTGCGGCGCATAGGACAGGTGCTGCCCCGGTCGGTAACGCCTATCGCCTTCGATCAGTTCACCGCTCACGATGAAGATTTCTTCGCCGTGTTCGTCGTGGCAGTCGACGTACGGCCACTCCGCACCGGGCGCGATATCGACGACCCATGTGCGCACGCCGGCATTGGCCGGTAGATTGCGGCGCGTGCAGCCCGGGCCGACGACCACCGCAGGCACGGCATCTATTTCTGTTGAGCAATGTTCAGGTTGCTGGATGTCGGTCTTGTTCATCGTTGTTTCTCCGCTGGATGAAGACGTCGACGACTCTATCCTTCGTTCGGTGCTTGACATACGCCGCCGAGCGATAGCGAAATGTGCATGCCATGCACAGCTCGATGCCCCTGCCTCCGCTCGAAGCGCTGACCGCGATGCTCGCCGCCGGGCGCTTTGGGTCGTTCTCCGCCGCTGCCGCCGAACTCGGTATCACGCACGGTTCCGTGAGCCGGCGCGTGCATGCCGTCGAGTCCTGGCTCGGAACGCCGCTGTTCGTGCGTTACGGCCGCGGCGTGCGTCTGACCCCGGCCGGCGAACATTTTTCGCGGCAAGTCGAATCGGCGCTGTCCAAGATCGACGAGGCTGCACTCGACCTGCGCGCCGCGCGCGCGACACCGTCCCGGCTGCGTCTCAGCGTGCTCCCGTCGTTTGCGCGTCTATGGCTGATGCCGCACCTTCCCGATCTGCAACAGGCATTTCCGGGGATAATGCTGCAGGTACTCACCGAGCATCGCATCGCACGCCTGGATGGCGGCGATGTCGACGTCGCAATCCGTTTCGGTGACGGCCGTTGGCCGGGAACGGACGCACAGCTGCTGATGAAGGAACGCTTGTTCGCCGTTGCTGCGCCAAAATTGGCCAAACTGCTGCGCGGACGCAACCCGACTGCCGTACTGGCTGAAACGCTGTTGCACGATTCCGATACCCAGCAGTGGCGCACGTGGTGTAAACATGCCGGCATTCCCTACAGGCCGCGCGGTGGCGAGCGACGCTTCGACGACTACGATCTTGTTCTGGCGGCCGTCGAGGCAGGCTTGGGGGTTGCCATTGCACGCTGGCCGCTGGCCTCGGCCGCGCTGAATGCAAAACGCCTCGTGCGCTTAAGCGGCCCGGAATTTCCCGGCAACAAGGCCCATTACATCGTCACGCGCAACGGCGAGAGTCGCCTCGCGGTGCACCGTTTGGTCGAAGAGTTGAAGAAGTTGGTCGCGCTCGATTCGGCCTGACCGTACTCGCAGCGCGATCGGCGCTGCTCCGCTTCGCACGTCGGAACGGTTTTCGGATGGTGCGCGCTTCTGCTGGAGATCCCCCCGATCCTTGCCGGGGGAAAGGTCGCGCCGGTAAGCCCGGGCGGCGCGCCTCAAAGACGGATGACGCGCGGTCGATTGCTCTGCGCAGCAACGGCAAACGCCGAGCGGTCATCCGTATTTGCACGCCGGGGAGGGAGGATCGGGCCGCTCTGCCCGCGTTCGCATCGATAGCCTTCCAGGTGCATCCGCTTTGCAGCGCGGACGAGTCGGGCTTGTGTAGGTTCGATGCAAACTCGCATCGGTATGTTCGTCAACCCTGCACCGTAGCCGAAGAGTCGGCTCGGCGTTCGTCGGTCATCGCTTTCATTTGATCAGCAGATCGTCCGGTTGCCTGCCCGACTCGAGCGCCTTCTGGAACCAGCGCGGATACTTGCCGCGCCCCGACCACACCTGCGAATGATCGTCGGGGTTGCGGTACTTCGGCGTCGCGCGGCGGCGCGTCCTGCCCGATTTTGCTTCCACCGGTGGCGGAGTCGCATTCATCGTGCCGAATAGCTGTTCGAGCGTGTATCCCTCGGTCTTGAGGATCATGAGAATTTCATTGCGAACCTTGCTCTGATTTTCTTTTTCGACTTCCAATCGCCGCTTTTCGGCCTGCTCGATCAGCTGGATCAATTGGTCCCTGCTCAGAGATTTGAGGTCGATGGTCATGAATGCTCCCGCTCGGGGGTTTTGTGATCTGTTCGACAGTATTTTATGCGCGCGAGCCGACTCTGTCTCGTTAAAAATAAAATGCAAGAGATATGCCGCTCAAGTCTCGGGGTGCGGCTCGGGCGAGGCGGGGAATCTAAAATGGCGTGGACGGCAAACGCGTGGCTGGCGATTTTTATAAGCGCATGGCGAACCGCACAAGTCCTTCATCGTGAAAGGGCCGGAACCGCACGGGGCTCCGCGAGGGGCCGACATGCGTCGACTCGACAGTGCCGGTACTCGGTTCATTCTTCACGTCGAATCTGCGGGAAGGCCCGCCGGGATGCGCCGCTCGACCCGTGTTCCCACGCCTCGGGGCAGGAGCCTTGAACGGGGGGGCGCGGCGAACCGGAGACGGTCGGTCCGCCGCGATGCTTTTGCGGTCAGCTTTTGTCTTTGCGCAAGATCCGCTTCGTCGAAGGCACGCACAAATATTCCACTTTGACGGTTTCGACGTCGACTTTGCTTTCGAACTGATTGTGGATGCGGGCCTTGTGATGCTTCTTGATCGCTTTGAGCTGATCTTCATCTTCGGTGTCCGGCAGTACCGAATAACAGACCAGGTGCGCATCCTTGTGATGGTATGGGAAGATTTTCGGCTTGCCTTCGACTTCCGCGGTTTTTTCCACCGGGTTGCAAACGAACGTGTCTTTCCCGTTCGCCTTGAAGTTCGCATTCAAGAATTGGTCGTGGAGTAAAACGCCGACTCCGAGCGGGGGGCCGGGTTCGGGCGAATCGTAGCAAGCGAAGTGATCGAGGATCTCGGATTTCGGAATGGCCGGATTTTCCGGGTCGGGATTCTTGTCGGTGATTTCCGCTTTTCCCGTCGGCACGCACAGCCAATGCGATTTGACGTTGAGCAGCGGACGGCCGTTGGGATCGAGCTGGTTCTTGATTTCCACGGACTTGACCGGATCGAAGGCGGTCAGCTCGTAGCAAACCAGGTGAGCGTCTCTGTGCAGCGTTTTTTTCGACGGCCGGCCTTCGCGGATTTTCTTTACCGGATTGCAGAGCAGCACGCGCAGACCCGCACGGACCGGCTTCGGCTCCGGCAGAAATTGATCCTGCAACTGGACAGCGCTTCCGGCAAATTTTCCGCCACCCTCCGGATCGAGCCGATAACAGAGGAAGTGGTCGAGTTCCTTTTCCGCGTCTTCGTAGGAATACACCGGCGATCCCGCTGCCGCGGGTCGCATGCCGAAGCAGCCGATGAAAAAAACCGCTGCGGCGAGGATGGCCGGATAACACCGGCGGCCGGCCCGAGTCGCATGCAAAACGGGCGTAGAATCTTTCATGATCGTACCTCCCAGGTTGCGTTGCGCAATGGGACTCCCAATCCCGTGGATTTTCAAGCGGGATCGCGCGTGGGGCGGGGATCTCGGCGCTACTCGAGGCGGCAGTGCGAACGGCGACCCGCGATTCGGGACGGCGCGGCCGCGGCGGCCGGCGTTCAGGCGAACGCCAGCGCGTAGATCGGCGGCAGATGCGCCGGCAGGGCTTGCCACGAATCGCCCTGATCCGAGCTGGTCCACAGATTGCCCGTGGTCGAGCCGAAGGCGAGATGTTCGCCGTTCGCGTCGACGGCGAGACCGTGGCGATAGACGAGGTCGTAAGCGTCGCACTGAGGCAGTCCCGCGCGGCAGACGTCGAAGCTCGCGCCGCCGTCGCGCGTGCGCGCCACGACGAGCCTGCCGTCGACCGGCACGCGGCGCTCGTCCTTGATCGCCGGCACGAACCAGGCGGTCTTCGGATCGTGCGGATGCACGGCGACGGCGAAGCCGAACACCGACGGGGGCACGTTGGCCACTTCGCTCCATGTCCGCGCCGCGTCGACGCTGCGGAACACGCCGTTGTGATGCTGCACCCAGAGATGATCGGGCGCGGCCGCGCATTGCACCATCCGGTGCGGATCCTGGATCGCCGGGTCCTCGCGGCGCTCGGGCGGCATGTAGGCGGCGAACATGCCCTTCGTCGTCACCTTCCAAGTCGCTCCCGAGTCGGTGCTCTCCCAGACCCCGCCGCAGGACACGGCGACACGCAGCGTGCGCGCGTCGCGCGGATCGATGCAGATCGAATGGATGCCGGGCGCGTCGTAGCCGCCGCCGAACCATTGCATGCGCTCGGGGCGGTCCCAGAGTCCGCGCTGCAGTTGCCAATGTTCGCCGCGGTCGTCCGAGCGGAACAGGCCGCCCGGGATCGTCCCGGCCCAGATGGTTCCGCGCTCGCCCGCGCCGCCGCTGGCGAACGACCAGATTTGCTTGAGCACGGCGGGCGCCGGAGGCTTCCCGTCCGCGGTCGCGACCACGTCGTCGGGGCCGTAGGCGGGCACGGCGACTTCGGTCCAGGTCCTGCCGGCGTCGTCCGAGCGCTGCAGCTTTGCGCCGAAATGGCCGAGGTTGAGCGCTGCGTACCAGGTGCCGTCGCGTGCGTCGACGTGGGCGAGGGTGACGTTGTCGCCGAGAAACGCGTGGTGCTCGACGCGCCAGGATGGCGTGTCGCGGATCAGGATGAACAGGCCCTTGCGCGTGGATGCGATGAGACGTTGGGTCACGTCAGCCTCCGGAAAGCGCTTGCAAAATGTATATTTCTGTACTTCCGCGGACCGGGATGCGCAGATTCCGCTTGTCGCGGATTGCCGCGCCGTCCACAAAGATAGCGACGTGATGACGCACGCCGCCGTGCTCGTCGAGAACGTAGCCGCGCAGCTTGGGATGGCGCAGGAAAACCGCATCGAGCGCGGCATCGAGCGTATCGCCCGGCGCCTCGACGGCGATCTCGCCCGGTCCCGCGGCAGCGGAGTCGAGCCAGCGCGTCAGCGCCGAAGCCAGGACGACCTTGGGCATGGTGTCTCCCGTCGGCGACCTCTCCGGGCCGCTGCTGCGCACAGCCTAGCGCATCGCGTTCGGCGGCGCGAATCCGCCCGCGCGGGAAAAGAAGGCGATGCCGATGCGCCCCGGTTCAACTGCCCGATCGCACCGAGACGGCCTGGCCCGGACTGAGGCGCTCGGCGCCGCGCACGACCAGGCGATCGCCGACGCTGAGCGCGCCGCGCACTTCGACGAAATCGCCGCTGCTCGTGCCCGGCGTGACGACCACCTGTTCCGCCTTGTTCTCGCCGGATACGCGCATGACATAGGTGCGATCCTGGCGCTGCACGAGTGCATCGCGCGGCACGGTCAACGCGGCGTCGGCCGTGACCACCGCGGTCTCGGGCAGGGCGACTTCGACCGCGCTGCCGACCAGGGCGAAGGCCGGATCGACGCCGACGCGCAGTTCGAACTGGCGCGCGCGTTCGTCGCCGACCGGCACCACGGCGCGCACGCTCGCGGTCTGTTCGGCGCCGCCCTTGCGCATGCCGACCTGCATGCCGGGGCGGATCTTGTCGGCCAGCGCGAGCGGCGCCTGCACGCGCGCCTCGATGTGATCGGTGTCGACCACGTGCACGATGTTCGCGCCGATCTGCAGGTATTCGCCGCGCTGCGAGAAGCGTTCGGTGACGATGCCGGAAAACGGCGCGCGCACGTCGGCCTGGGCGATGTCGTGTTCGATCTGACGCAACTGGGCCCGCGCGCGCGCGGAGGTCTGGCCGTCTGTCTCCAATGTCGCGCGCGCTTCGTCGAGCTGCGTCTTGGCGATGGCGTTGCTCGCCTCGAGCTTGCTCAATCGATCGAGCTGGGTCTTAGACAGCGCCTGCTTGGCCTCGGTGCGGCGCAGTTCGGCGAGCATTTCGTCGCGGCGCAGGCGCAGCGCTTCGTCGTCGAGCTTGGCCAGGCGCTCGCCGGCTTTCACCCGAGTGCCGACTTCGACGACGAAGTCCAGCCGTCCGGCCTCGGCGCTGGCGATCTTGGCATCGTCGCGGCTGACCACGCTGCCGGGCACCCAGCGGGTCGGCGCGAGCTTCGACGCGGTGGCCTGGCCGATCTCGACGATGGCCGGCGGCGCGCCTGCCGTCTGCGCTCGAGCTACCGAGCAGAGGATGAAAATGGAAATCGCAGGTAGGGTCTTGTTCATGAGGTCACCAAAGATTTTTTTGGCCGCGGATTGCGCGGATGAACACGGATAAAAGCAGAATAAGTCTTAGCTCGTCATTCCCGCGAAAGCGGGAATCCAGTGCCTTTCTTCGATCGCCCCGCCCACAAAGCAAAGTCGCTGGATGACCAGCCCTACGGCTGTTGAAAGCCCCGCTAAGAGCACGCGGGAATGACGAGCCAGTGCTTTTATCCGTGTTCATCCGTGTAATCCGTGGCCCAACGAGCTTTTGATCCCAATCAAGCAGCCTCCACCCCCACCAACCGCGGTCGCTCGCCGCGCGGCGGCGAAAGCGCGGCCGTGGCCGGTCGGCGCTCGGCAGGGAAGAACAGCCGCATCAGGCTCGGCAGCAGCAGCAGCGAGAAGATCAGGCTGATCACCACGCCGCCGACGTTGACTGCGGCCAAGCCGCGATAGATCACGCTGCCCGGGCCGGGATTGACTGCCATCGGCAGCGCGCCGAGCGCGCCGGTCAACGTGCTTGCGAGGATCGCGCGCAGGCGCTGGTTGAGCGACATGCGGATCGCGTCCGCCAGGCTCGCGCCGTTTTCCTGCGCGTGGCGGGTCAGATCGACGAGCAGGATCGCGTGATTGACGACGACTCCGACCATCATGATGAAGCCGATCATCGACAGCAGATCGAGCGGCTGGAACGCGAACAGGCCGAGCACGCGCAGTCCGAGCATGCCGCCGATCAGGGCGAGCGGCACGGTGAGCACGACGATGACCGCATGGCGCAGCGACTTGAACATCGCCGCCATCAGCAGGCCGAGCACGAACAGGGCGAGCAGGAAGTTCTTGCCGATCGTGCCGACGATGCGGTCCAGCCGGTCGGCGCTGCCGGCGAGACGGAGCGTGCCGTCCGGGAGCTGCTGGCGCAGTGTCGGCAGGACGTCCTGCTCGATCGTCGCCAGCGCGGTTTCGAGGGCGAGCGTCGACGGCGGATCCATCGTCAGCGTGACCGTGCGGCGGTGATCGAGGCGGCGGATCTGCGAGGGGCCGAGCGAAGTTTCCAGGCGCACCATGTCGCCGACGGTCATCACCGTACCGTTCGGCGCGACGACGGGCGTCTGCGAGAGTTCCTCGGGCGTCTGTCCGGCGCTCGCGCGCAGGATCACCGGCACGCGCTGTTCGCCGTTGAAGTATTCGCCGAGCCAGGCGCCGTCGCCGAGCGTGCGCACGATGTCGCCGAGCGTGGCGCGGTCCCAGCCGGCCTCGGCGATGCGCCGATCGTCCGGCGCCGCGCGCAGTTCGAGCTGTGCGGCGTCGGTCGGTGGAAACGCCTGCACGTTGGCGCCGGGGAATTTCGCTTCGAGCATTTTTCGGCCCGCTTCGGCGACCTTGTACAGTTTCGCCGCGTCATCGCCCTGCAGATGGATCGACACCGCACGCGCCGAACCGCCGAAGCCGCCGAACAGATTGCCTTCCTCGACGAACACGCGCGTGTCCGGGAAGCCGACCGTCACCTCGTCGCGGACGATGCGTTCGAGATCGCCGATGCGTTTTTCGTCGACCACGCGCGCGCCGATCGTTCCGCCGCCGGGGAACAGGATCACGTACCAGTTCTTCAGCTTCGGCTCTTTCGTGCCGTCCATGTACGGTTTCATGCGCTCGAGGATCTTCGGCACGATTTCGCGATTGATCACTTCCGGAGGCATGCCCGGCGGGAAATTGAAATAGGCGTCGATCGCCGCGCGCCGCACCGGCGGCAGATAGTCGAGGCGCGGCATGAAGACGAAGGTGGCGGCGAGCGGCAGCACGAGCAGGGCGAGCACCCAGCCGATCTGCTTCGGCCGCGTATCGGTGACGGCCATGATCTTGTCGGTGAGCCACGGCCAGCCGTCGCCGTATCCCGATTTCAGCTTCTTCGCCTTGAGCCACCCGGCGGCCGCGGGCAGCGCGGTGATCGCGACCACGACCGAGATCGCCACGGCGATCGAGATCGTCAGCGCGAGATCGGAGAAGATTTGGCCTTCCACGTCGCGCAGGAATACGACCGGCAGAAACACCGCGATCGTCGTGATCGTCGAAGCGACGAGCGCGCCGACGACCTGCTGCGTGCCCTTGAGCGTGGCTTCGTGCGGCGTGATGCCGCTTTCCTTGAGGCGCAGGATGTTGCCCGAGACGACGATGGCGCCTTCGACCACCATGCCGACGGCGAAGGCGAGTCCGGCGAGCGAGATCACGTTGAGGCTGTGTCCGGTCAGGTGCAGCGCGGTGAAGGTGGCGAGCAGGCAGATCGGGATCGTCGCCGCGATCAGCACCGTCGCGCGCACGTCGCGCATGAACCACCACACGCAGAGCAGCGAGAGCAGCGCGCCGACGATGAGGTTCTCGCTGAGCAGGTTGACCGCGCGATTGATGAACAGCGACGAATCGAACGATTGCTCGATGCCGAGTCCCTTGGCCTTGAGCGGACCGTCGCGCAGTTCGGCGACGACCTGCTTCACCGCGTTCAGCGTCTGCAGCACGTTGGCGCCGCTGACCCGATCGATCTGCAGGCCGATCGCGGGGTTGCCGTTCTGGTAGGCGAACAGCTGGCGCCGCGGCGGACGCACTTCGATCGTCGCCACGTCGCTCAGGTGCACGGTCTTGTCCGCGCGCGAGGAGAGCACGAGCGCACCGAGCTGTTCGGGCTTGTAGCGTCCGGTGTAGCGCAACTGGTACTGCTGGCGGCCGACGTCGATCTGGCCGCCGGAAACGTCGGTCGCCGCCGCCGCGCGCGCGGCGATATCGGGAATCGACACGCCCAGGCTCGCCGCCTTGGCCATGTCGACCGTGATGCGCACTTCGTCCGGCGGCCCTGCGTTGACCGTGACCTGGGCCACGCCCGGCACCGCCTCGCTGCGCGGCTTGACCGTGTTTTCGATGAACTGCCGGTACTGCTCGATCGGTCCCGGCGTGCCGGGCAGCAGCTGCACGAAGAACCAGCTCAGCACGTTGTTCGCGTTGCCGTTGTTGCCGCCCATCTGCACGACAGGGCGGTCGGCGTCCTTTGGAATCGAGCGTACGCGGTTGATCCGGCCGATCACCTCGACCAGCGCGTTCTTCATGTCCGTGCCGATGGCGAAGGTCAGATTGATGTTGCTGCCGCCCGCGGCGGCGTTGCCGTCGAGTTCCTCCAGGCCGGGCAGGCCCTGCAGCACCTGTTCCTGAGGTTCGAGCAGCTCGGCCTCGACCTCTTCGGGCGAAGCTGCGCGCCAGTTGGTTTGGATCGAAATCTGTGGGCGGTCGATGTCGGGGAACAACTGCAGCGGCAGCTCGCGCAGGCTCAGCAGCCCGAGCGCGGCGACGAGGAGCACGGCCATGCCGACTGCGATGGGGTTCTTGAGTGAGGCTTCGATGATCTTCATGACCCGCATCCGTTGTCCGCGGCGAGATTGGCTCGCCAATCGTGAGATGAGATGTGGCGTTCGTCATAAAGATTGCAGCGTCTGCGACGAAGCGTTTTTGCGATGCGACGAGGCGTTGAAGCGCTGTCGCTCTCGCTCGTCATTGCGGCGAGTTGTTGGCGGCAATCCGGTGTCTTTTTTTGCGGGCAAGAGTTTCCCCTTGCCTCCGTAGGGCGGGAGAAGCGAAGCGCATCCCGCCTTCTTGGTGAAATACGCAACGGCGGGATACGCCGCTGCGCGGCTTCTCCCGCCCTACGCGCTGCCGCCGCAATGTAATGGGGACCCGGAGAGCGAAGAGCAGCGCGCATCGTGCGCGCCAAAGCCAGAGCAAGAACCGATAGCCGCGTGCTCGTAGGGGCGCGATTCGTCGCGCCCGGCTCTGCTTTTGATCTGGCTCTGCTCTTGATCTCGGGTCCGCGTCGGCCGCGGCGAGGGCATGACGGAAATGCCCGCAGGGTCGCGCGCACGATGCGCGCGAGTTCGTTGTACGCACAGGGGCGAGGCGGGGCTTTCGCGAGATGCGTTGAAGCGCATCTCGCGCCGCCGAGCGCCGAAGCCAGGATGGCGAAGGCCGGACCTTAGTCGCGTCGCCGGAGGCGTAGCGAGCCAAGTGCGTTCAACAAACCCCGGCATGCCCTCGCGAACCCGGAGCGCGCAGCGCGGAGGGCGCGGCTTCCGGGGCGTGTTTCTTTGCTTACTTTCTTTGCACGAGCATAGAAAGTAAGCCGCTCGCCTGAAAGGCGAGTGGAAGCTCTTGCTCTTAAACAGCAACGAGGCAGAACAAAAGCCAAAGCAAGAGCTGGATGACCAGCCCTTCGGCTGTTAAAAACCCCGCCTTCGCGGGAATGACGAGCAATAAGACACAGCCGGGCGCGATGAATCGCGCCCCTACGAAAAAAATCGGCCCAACGAGGCCGCAGTGCAAACCCAAAGAAAAGCAAAGACAGAGAAACGAACGCCCCCGTCAAGTAAGCAGCTTCACCTTGTCGCGATAACTGCGCGACAGCTTCAACTCATGCCCCGAATCGAGGACGAGGAAATACTCGCCGTTGAGATGCGGGCGCATCTCCTTGACCCGCGCGAGGTTGACGATGCTGGAGCGGTGCACGCGGGCGAAGCGGCGCGGATCGAGGCGGCGTTCGAGCTGCTGCATGGTGCCGCGCAGGACGTGAGTGTCCTCGCCCGCATGGATGCACATGTAGTCGCCGGCAGCGTCGATCCAGCGGATCGATTCGACGTCGATGCGCAGCATGCGGTGGCCGTCCTTGATCGTCAGCTTGCCGGCGGCAGGCAGGTCGGCGTCTTCGGCGAGGAAGGCGTCGAGCTTCGATTTCGCCGTTTCGGGCAGGGTGGCAATCAATTTGAGCAGGCGCTCGTAGTGATCTTCGGTCTTGCGCGCAGCCAGACGCGCGCGCGCGCGTCCGATCGATTCGTCGAGGCGGCCGTCGTCGACCGGTTTGAGCAGGTAGTCGAGCGCGCTGGCGGCGAACGCGGCGAGGGCGTACTGGTCGTAGGCGGTGACGAACACGATCAGCGGAATCTGCGTCGCCGGCAGTGCGCGCAGCAGTTCGAAGCCGTCGATGCCGGGCATCTGCACGTCGAGGAACATCAGCTGCGGACGCAGCGTGGAAACGGCGTGGAAGGCCTGGCGGCCGTTGCCGGCCTCGCCGACGATCTCGATGTCGGCGTAGCGGCGCAGGCGCAGTTCGAGGCCGCGGCGCGCCAGCGGCTCGTCGTCGACGATGAGGGTGCGTATCGTCGTCATCTCAGGCGCCCGGCTGGGTTTCGAACGGCAGACGGATATGCACGTCGACGCCGTGCGGCACGCGCTTGCCGATTTCCAGCTGCTGGTGCTCGCCGTAGAGCACGCGCAAGCGTTCGCGCGTGTTGGCGAGACCGACGCGCGTATGGCCGTTCGGCGCCATCTCGGCTTCGGCGCAGCCCGGTCCGTCGTCGCGCAGGTGGATGTCGAGCATGCCGCCGTCGCGATGCGCGACCAGCTCGATCCGGCCGCCTTCCTCGCGTTTCGACACGGCGTACTTGATCGCGTTCTCGATGAGCGGCTGCAGGATCAGGCTCGGTACCAGCGCATTGCGTGCGGGTGGTTCGATGTCGATGTCGACCTTGAGGCGTTCGCCGAAGCGCAACTGCTCGATGCCGAGATAAAGATTGAGCGCATCGATTTCCTGCGCAAGGGTTACCCGCTGCTCGGGATCGGAATCGAGCGAATGACGCAGGAACGACGACAGATTGCCGACCATGCGGTAGGCCGTGTCGCGTTTGTCGTCGAGCACCAGCGTCGAGATCGCGTTGAGCGTGTTGAACAGGAAGTGCGGATTGAGCTGGTAGCGCAGCATCTTCAACTGCGCCGCGTGCGCGGCGTTCTGCGCGCGCAGTGCGGCTTCCTTCTGCTCGCGCAGTTGACGGGCGAATTTGATGCCGAAGTACAAGCCGCTCCAGGACAGGAACACGTAGAACATCGACAGGAAGTACCACAGGTAGCTGAGCGGGTTGTGCGACATGCAGTCGTCGCAGAAATGAAAGGCGAATTTCGCGCCGACGTAGATCGCCGCCTGCACGAGCGTCGCGACCAGCAACAGCGCTGCCGCAAGGCTGGCCATGCGCGGCAGCGGCAGCGACCACAATTGCCGGTAGCCGAGCCGCAGCAGGCTCGTGACGGCAAAGCCGGCGAGCGCGACGGTCAAGGAGACGACGACATAGCGCGGCTCGGAACCTTCGCCGATCACCGCGGTGGCGTTGAGGATGAAATAAGCCGCCCAGCCCGCAATCTGCAGCGGCCAGAACGAGGGTTTCCCCTGCGTCAGAAAGGGTTTTGCGATGACCGAAGCATTCACCTGGCGCGCGCTCGCGTCTGCGGGGCGCACACTATGAACCGATCCGGCTCCGGTTTGAAGTGGCCGCTGCCGGCACCGTCCCCGCTTGCGCAGATTGCCGAAAACGGGATGCTCGGCGAATTCGGACTTCGAGGCGGATGAATCGGGCCGCAACCGCGCCGCGTCACTGCGGACGGCGACCGACGAACACGTAGTAGGGCACGCGGATCAGCGGCAGGTACGGCACGGCGGCGCGGTGTTCGGCGAGTTCATGCTGCGGCATGCGCTGGCGCAAAGTTTCCAGGTGGGCCGGGTCGAGGCGCACGCCATCGTGGGCGAACCAGCGCGGCCAGAACTGGCGGGTGAAGACGTTGTGGCGCACCAGGCCCGGCGCCGGCCGGGCGGCGGAAGTGTGGAAATCCACGACGCCGAGCAGGCCGCCCGGCTTGAGCATGGCCAGGGCGTTGGCGAGGGCCGCGCGCCAGTCGGGGATCATCGTCAACGAGTAGGAAAAGTACACGCAGTCGACCGCAGCGGCCGGGGAGAACGTGGTCGCGTCGGCCTCGACCATGCGCACCTGCGGATAGCGGACGATGCGTTCGCGCGCGCGTTCGAGCAGGGCGGGGCAGAGGTCGACGAGATCGAAGCTCGCAACGTCGCCGAGCCGGTCGCCGAAGAAGTCGAGATTGCGCCCGGTACCGCCGCCGAGTTCGACGATGCGCGCCTGCGCCGGCAGCTGCGCGAGGAGGCGGGTGATCAGTTCCTCGCGGCCGCGCAGCAGGCGTTCGCGGAAGCGGTCGTAGTCCTGCGCCTGCGTGCCGTAGAAATTCTGCAGGTTCTGCGCGTGCGAGGCCGAGCGCGGCATGCCGCGCAGCATCTGGCGCAGCACCGCCGCATCGTTGCGCAGTGCTTCAAGCCGGAGCATCGGCGATCACGAAGCCGGCGTAGGTGTGCACGCGGTCGCCGGCCTGCAGCGAGCCGGCGAGATCGTCGGAGAATTTGAAGATTTCGCGCAGGCGGTTCTGGCCGGGGCCGACGCGGATCGTTTCCAGGTACGCCGGCTTCGACTGCGCGCTGCGCAGCAGGATGCGCGCGCCGGGCGTCGCGCGATTGAGGATCGCGTTCCACTCCTCGACGAGCGCGTCGGGGTAGTACGAGCTCATCCAGTCCATATGGTCGAGCAGGACGAAGCGCGAGATGGGGGTCGCATTCTTCGACAGCAGTTCCGTCACCGTCGTCGTGTGCAACTCGATGCGGTCGACGAGGCCGGCTTTGAGCGCGTTGAAACCGGCTTCCTTCAGATATTCAGGACAGCAGTCGCGGCGATAGCGGCCGGTGAGGTAGACGCGGTAAAAATAATTGTCCGACAGCGGCAACTGGCGGAACACATATTCGACCGCGCCGCGGATGAAGCCGTGTATGCCCAATTCGTGCTGCGCCTCGACCAGCTTGCGCTGCGGATACGGTACGCCGAGCAGGCTCATCACGAATTGGCGCGAGATCACCCAGTTGACCGTTTTGTTCCACAGCAACGGCGAGACGCGCTCGTCGTAGATCGCCTGCTGCTCGGTCAGCGACTTTGCATCGAGCAGGGCGTTGATGGCGTCGGCCAGTCCGGGGCGCAGTTTGAAGTAGGCGCGCACGCCGCGCGCAACGATGCCGGAAAGGCCGTGGAAGTAGAAACTGCCGTGTTTGCCGGCGAACCAGTTCCAGTGCTTGTCCCACCACTGCTGGGCGAACGGCGACAGCTGCGCGCGCAGCTTCTGCTGATAGAGATTCTTGAAGTCCGCATGGCAGCCGTCGCCGAAGATGGCGAAGTAGTCGTCGTAGCCCAGCGCGCGGATCGCGGCGATCTTCAGTTCGAGCAGGGCGATCTGGCGCGGATTCGCGTCGACGGCGAAAATCTGCTTCGGCCCGAGCAGGGCGTAGTCGAGCACGTTGCAGCCGGCGCTGGAAATCACCAGCATCGTGTCGTCGGGGCCGAGCGCGAGTGCCTGGCGGTCGATCGCCGGGTCTTCCCAGCAGGTGTTGTAGACCAGGTTGCGCGAATAGATCGCGTTGAACAGCGCGTGGTCCACTTTGTCGATCAGGCTGGGCTTGGACATCGGCGTACGGCTCGGCGTTTGAGACCAAGCCGCCAAGCTAGCGTGCGAAGATGACGTCGCGGTTACGGGCGGCGAAACCGCTAAGATGCACCGGATCCGCCGTCGATCGTCGGCCTGCTTGGGGGGAAACATATGCTGCGCTACGTGCTGCTGTTGTCGTGCCTGTTGCCGTGGAGCGCCGGAAACCGCGCCGCCGAAATCGCCTCGAAGCCGCTCAACGTCGTCCTCGTCACCCTCGACGGCGTGCGCGTGCAGGAGATGTTCGGCGGCGCCGATCCCGAGGTGATGAAGTTCCTCGCCCGCGGCGCGCCGGTCGAGGGCACGAAGCTCTACCAGCGCTACTGGGCGCCGAGTGCGCAAGAGCGGCGCATGAAGACCATGCCGTTCCTGTGGGGCACGCTGCTGGCTCGGCATGCCTGGATCGCCGGCGATCCGGCCGGGGACAGTCATGTCGAGGTGAGCAACCGCTTCCACACGTCCTATCCGGGTTATGCGGAGATTCTCACCGGTCGTGCGCACGACGATGTGATCGTGGACAACAAAGAACAGCGCATTCCCTCGCCGACCGTACTCGAATTCGTGCGCCGCGAGTTGCAACTGCCGGCCTCGGCGGTCGCCGTGTTTTCGAGCTGGGACCTGGCCAATTCGTTCGCCGAACACGAGCCCGGCACGATCACCCTCAACGCCGGATTCGCGCCGTATGCGAGCCGCGATCCCGCCCTGCGCGCGCTCAGCGCCGCGCAGGGAGAAATGGTCGCCTGGGACGGTTCGCGTTTCGACTACATCAGCGAGCGTTTCGCGCTCGACTATCTCGAGCGCGAGCATCCGCGCCTGCTCTATCTCCTGTTGGGCGATACCGACGAACTCGCCCACGACGGCCGCTACGAATTGCTGCTGCAATCGCTGCAGCATGCCGATCGTTTTCTTCAGACCTTGTGGACGAAGCTGCAGTCGCTGCCGCAGTACCGCGACAACACCGTCCTGATCGTCAGCACCGACCACGGCCGCGGCAAGACGCCGGAATTCTGGGGCTCGCACCACGAGGAAATCGCCGCGGCGAAGAATATCTGGCTCGTGGTCGCCGCGCCCGGCGATGCGCGGCGCGGCGAGATCGAAGGCGGGCCGACGCTGTACCAGAACCAGATCGCCGCGACGATCGCGCGGGTCTTCGGCCTGGATTTCAATCGACGCTATCCCGGCGCGGGCGAGCCGATCGCGTTGGGCCGCTCTCCGTAAGCCGGGGCCTTCCCGGCCGGAGTGCATACGGTTCTCCCTGCCCCGATGCCGACCGGGGCAGGGGGCCGGGGCGAGGGGCTCGCCGTTCCGCCGCGCCCGCTCAACCCGGCTTTCTGAACTTCAGGATGAATTGATCGGTGTGACCGCGGATCGAGGGATCGAACGGACCCTTGGTATGCGGATCGTCCGGATTGGCGAGCAGCTTGCTTTCGCTCTCGAACCGGAATCCGGCCGCCTCGACCTGGCGCCGCACGAGCGACGGCTCGATGCGGTGCAAAGTGTCGGTGACATTGGCGGGAGAGCCTTGCGCGGCAACGTGGTCGAGCACGACGTAGGCCCCGCCGGGCTTCAGCGCCGCGTATACCGCGCGGTTGAACGCGGCCATGTCGACCGGTCCCATGAAATCGTCGGGCAGGTCGTGGTAGTTCTGCGCGATCCAGAACAGGTCGAGCGGCTCCGCGTAGCGCGCGGCGTCGATCGGCGCGGCGTAGGTCACCGTCACATTCGGATGTTTGTAGGCGAACTGCTCCACCTCGGCGATGCCCTTGACGATGTTGGGGTACTGCAGCAGTCCGCTCGGCACGCTTGCGTAGACGTGGCCGTTCGCGCCGACGATGGCGGAAAGCAGGCGGGTGAAGTAGCCTGAACCGGTGCCGTAGTCGGCGACCTTGTCGCCCGGTTTCACGCCGGCGAACGCCAAGGTCTGCGCGGGCTTGCGGTTGGCGTCGCGCTCCGTGTCGGTCGGCGGGCGCGAAGGGTCGGCGACCGCCGCGGCGATCGTCGCGTCGATGCCGTCGGCGGCGTTCGCGGAAATGGGGCCGGCGAGCATCGCGGCGCACAGCGCGGCGGCAAGCATGGATTTGTGCATGGGGCTTCTCGCGGTTTCGATGCACGAATGATTGGATTGTCCGGGTCCGGTCTGAAGGGCCACGTCGGGAAAAATTTGTCGGGTCACTATGCGTGTCGATCAACGCCTGAAACCGCTGTTCGAAATCCAACTCGACCGCGCCGAGAAAGGCGCGCGCGACGCGGCGCGCAAACTGCATGCCCAGCTCGAGGCGGCGATCGTCGCCGGTCGCCTGCCGCCCGGCGCCAAACTGCCTGCGACGAGACAGGCGCAGACCTTCTTCGGTGTTTCGCGCAATACGCTTGCCGAGGTCTACGACCGCTTGCTGAACGAAGGGCGGGTGGTGTCGCGGCACGGTGCCGGCACCTTCGTCGCCGAAGCGCCGCCGCCCCTGCCGCGGCCACGCGCCGCAGGCCGCGTCGTTTCCGCCCACGCGCACCGCCTCAACGGATTCTGGCTGCGGCCCGAAGTGACGGCGGCGATGGATTTCTGGCGCGACCCGCCCGCGTCGGTGCCGACGCGAAAGGCGCCCTCGATCGACCTGCGCCCGGCGCTGGTCGATCCGCGCCTGTTTCCTTTCGACGTGTTCCGTCGCCTCGTCGCGAAGCAGCTGCGTGTTCTGGAGCGAAGGCCGGCGAGCTACAAGAGCCCGCAGGGAAACCAGGGCAACTACCGTTTGCGCGAAGCCATCGCCGGACACATCGCCCTCACCCGTGCGGTGGTGTGCCGATCCGACGACGTGCTCGTCACCTCCGGCGCGCAGCAGGCGTTCGACCTGCTCGCGCGCGTCCTCGTCGTGCCGGGGCAAACCGTGGTCGCGGTCGAGGATCCCGGCTACCCGCCGATGCGCGTCGCGTTCGCCGCGGCCGGCGCGAGGCTGGTGCCGGTCGGCGTCGACGCGGAAGGCCTCATGGTCGAGCAACTGCCCCAGGACGTCGGCGTGATCTGTCTTTGTCCCTCGCACCAGTTCCCGCTCGGCGTGACCATGTCGGCGCGACGGCGCAAGGCGTTGGTTCGATTCGCGCGCGCGCGCGATGCGGTGATCGTGGAGGACGACTACGACGGCGAATTCCGCCACGACGGCGCGCCGCTGGCGGCGCTGCGTGCGGCCGACGCGGCCGACGTGGTGTTCTACGTGGGCACGTTTTCCAAGTGCATGCTGCCGGCGCTGCGCCTCGGTTTTCTCGTCGCGCCGGAATGGGCGATGCGCGCGCTGATCGCGGCGAAGAACTGCCTCGACTGGCACTGTCCGACGCCCCTGCAGATGGGTGTGGCCGCCTTCATCGGCGAGGGCCATCTGACCCGCCATGTGCGCAAGCTGCGCCGACTGTACGAGCAGCGTCGCGCGCATCTGCTGGAGCGGCTGACCGGGGATCTCGGCGAATGGCTCGAACCGGTTCCATCGCTGTACGGCATGCACGTCGGCGCCGTCGCGCGCACGCCGGTCGATCTGGAACGGACGACGCAAACGCTGCTCGACGGCAACGTCAAGCTGCACAGCTTCAGCCGCTACTTTCTCGGCCCGGAAACCCGCGCCGGGCTGATCTTCGGCTTCGGCGCGACCGATCTGCCGGAGATGGATCGGGGCCTGTCGGCGCTGCGCAAACTCCTGTCGAGATAGCGCGGCCGGGCGCCCGCCTCAGACGTGCAGACCGAGCACGCCGCGCGTGCGCAGTTCGGCGACGACGCGCTCGGCTGCGGCTTCCGCGCTCAGTTTCTCGGTCTCGATGCGCAGTTCCGGCGACTCCGGCGCTTCGTACGGCGAATCGATGCCGGTGAAGTTCTTCAGCTCGCCGCGGCGCGCCTTCTTGTACAGGCCCTTCGGGTCGCGCCGTTCGACGACGGCGAGCGGCGTGTCGACGAAGATCTCGATGAATTCCCCTTCCTGCACCATGTCGCGGGCGAGCTTGCGCTCCGAGCGGAACGGCGAGATGAAGGCGGTGAGCACGACCAGGCCCGCGTCGACCATCAGTTTCGACACCTCGCCGATGCGGCGGATGTTTTCGATGCGGTCGGTCGCGGTGAAGCCGAGATCCTTGTTGAGACCGTGGCGCACGTTGTCGCCGTCGAGCAGGTAGGTGCGCACGCCGAGCGCGTGCAGCTTGCGTTCGACCAGATTGGCGATCGTCGACTTGCCGCTGCCGGAGAGACCCGTGAGCCAGAGCACGCAAGGCTTGTGGCCGTTGAGGCGGGCGCGCGCCGCCTTGTCGACTTCGAGCGCCTGCCAGTGGATGTTCTGCGAACGGCGCAGGGCGAAATGCAGGGTGCCCGCGGCGAGCGTGTGGTTGGTCAGCCGGTCGATGACGATGAAGCTGCCCATGTCGCGGTTTTCCGCGTAGGGATCGAAGGCGACCGCGCGGTCGAGCGTGAGCGTGCACACGCCGACTTCGTTGACCTGCAGGGTCTTGGCGACGAGGTGGTCGAGGGTGTTCACCTCGACCACGTATTTGGGTTTCGAGATCGATCCGCCGACCGTGCTCGCGCCGATCTTCACCAGATAGGAGCGGCCCGGCAGCATCGGCTCCTCGCCCATCCACGCGATCGTCGCCTCGAACTGGTCGGCGAGGCCGGCCGGGTCGTGCGCCGAGCAGATCACGTCGCCGCGGCTGATGTCGATCTCGTCGGCCAGGGTCAGCGTGACCGATTCGCCGCCGACCGCGAGCGCCTTATCGCCGTCGAGGCTGACGATGCGTTCGACGGTCGAGGTTCTGCCCGACGGCAGCACGCGGATCGCATCGCCCGGCTTGACCGCGCCGCCGAGGATGCGGCCGGAGAAGCCGCGGAAATCGAGGTTCGGCCGGTTGACCCATTGCACCGGCATGCGCAGCGGCGAATTCGCGGGCGATGCGGCGATCCGCACGTTTTCGAGGAATTCGAGCAGGCTCGGCCCGGTATACCAGGGCGTGTTCGCGCTCGCTTCGGCGATGTTGTCGCCGCGCAGCGCCGACAGCGGGATGCTCGTCACGTGCTCGATGCTGCCGTTCAGGCGTTCGATGAAGGCGCGGTACTCGCGGTCGATCTCGCCGAACGCATGCTCGGAATAGCCGACCAGGTCGAGCTTGTTGATCGCGAGCACGACGTGCTTGATGCCGACGAGGGAAACCAGGTAGCTGTGCCGCCGCGTCTGCGTCAGCACGCCTTTGCGCGCGTCGATCAGGATCACCGCGAGATCGGCGGTCGAGGCGCCGGTGATCATGTTGCGAGTGTACTGCTCGTGGCCGGGCGTATCGGCGACGATGAACTTGCGCTTGTCGGTGGAGAAGAACCGATAGGCGACGTCGATCGTGATGCCTTGTTCGCGTTCGGCCGAAAGCCCGTCGACGAGCAGGGCGAAGTCGAGATCGTCGCCCTGCGTGCCGATGCGCTTCGAATCGGCTTCGAGCGCGGAGAGCTGGTCGTCGAGCAGGGCCTTGGCCTCGTACAGCATGCGCCCGATCAGCGTGCTCTTGCCGTCGTCGACGCTGCCGCAGGTGATGAAGCGCAGCAGCGACTTGTTCTCGTGCGCGCGCAGGTACTGCTCGATGTCGCTTTCGATCAGGGCGCGTTCGGAAGAAAAGGCGGCGGCGTTCATGGTGAGGAAAGTCCTTGCTCGTCATTCCCGCCTTCGCGGGAATGACGAGCAAAAAACGCTGAGCGAGCGCGCATCAGAAATACCCCTCCGCCTTTTTCTTCTCCATCGACGCGCTCGCGTCGTGGTCGATCAGGCGGCCCTGGCGCTCGGTCGTCGTCGCCAGCAGCATCTCGCGGATGATCTCCGGCAGGGTCGAGGCCGTCGACTCGATCGCCCCCGACAGCGGATAGCAGCCGAGCGTGCGGAAACGCACGCTGCGCCGCCGCGGCTGCTCTCCGGCGGAGAGCGGGAAGCGTTCGTCGTCGACCATGATCAGCATGCCGTCGCGCTCGACCACGGGGCGCTCGGCGGCGAGATAGAGCGGCACGATCGGAATGTCTTCGACATAGATGTACTGCCAGATGTCGAGCTCGGTCCAGTTCGACAGCGGAAACACGCGGATCGACTCGCCCGGATTCTTGCGCGTGTTGTACAGGCGCCAGAGCTCGGGCCGCTGGTTCTTCGGGTCCCACTGGTGCTGCGCCGAGCGGAACGAGAACACGCGTTCCTTGGCGCGCGATTTCTCTTCGTCGCGGCGCGCGCCGCCGAAGGCGAGGTCGAAGCGGTACAGGTCGAGCGCCTGCTTGAGGCCCTGGGTCTTCCACATGTCCGTGTGCTTGGCCGAGCCGTGGTCGAACGGATTGATGTTCAACGCTTCGGCTTCGGGATTCTTGTGCACGATCAGCTCCATGCCCGACTCGCGCGCCATGCGTTCGCGCATGACGTACATGTCGCGGAACTTCCAGGTCGTGTCGACGTGCAGCAGCGGAAACGGCGGGCGCGAAGGAAAGAACGCCTTGCGCGCGAGGTGCAGCATGACCGAGGAATCCTTGCCGATCGAATACAGCATCACCGGCCGCTCGGACCCGGCGACCGCTTCGCGGAGGATGTCGATGCTTTCGGCTTCGAGGCGCTGCAGGTGGGTCAGGCTGGGCATCCGCGCATTATCAGGCAAAACCCCGCCGCCGGGAGCGGTCCGCATATTTCCCGAGGTGATAAGGAAAGGTCATTCGGATGCGGACAAACACGGATCAACGCGGATAAGAAATTTCGCTCTATCCGCGTCCAAAGGCCGTCTTTGTTACTGCAGGTGGGCCTCGAGGAACCACAGCGACTTGTCGAGGCCGCGCGAGATGCCGGTGAACAGGTCGGCCGTGTCGGCATCGCCGGCTTCGCCTGCAGCGTCGATCGCGGCGCGCGTCGACTTGGCGAGCTGGGCGTAGCGGTCGGCGAGCAGGGCGACCATCTTCATGCCGTCGTAGCTGTCGTGCGGCAATTCGCCGAGGCGCGAGGTCTTGGCGGCGATGCGCGCGGTGCCCATCGCCACGCCGCCGAGCGCGGTCACGCGTTCGGCGATGTCGTCGACCGGCTCTTCGAGCTGTTCGGCGAGATCGTCGAACAATTCGTGCAGCGCGATGAAATAGGGGCCCTTCACGTTCCAATGTGCCTGCTTGACCTGGGTGTACAGATCGAGCGTGTCGGCGAGCTGGGCGTTGAGCAGCGCGACCATCTTCTCGCGCAGCTTCGGCGAGATGTCGATGCGGGTGGGGTTCTGCTTGTTCTTGGCCATGGAAGACTCCTTTTGCGGGGGCGCGGCAACTATAATACGCGGCCATTTCATATTGAAATCGATTGTCGCGATTCGGGCGATAGGCCGTTCCTATCGCGTGTCGCGGCAGATGCCGCCGCGTGAACCCCCGCATCCCCTCCGATTCCCCGCTCTCCGCGCTGCGCGGCGAGCTCGCCGACACCATGTTGCGCGACCGCCGCGCCCTGTCGCGCGGAATCGACCGGCTCGAGGCCTCGTCCGCGCCCGCCGAGGCCGCGCTCGCGACACTGCGCACCCCCATCGCCCCTCTGCGTCCCCGCTACGCGGCGCGCGCGGCCAGCGTTCCGGCGATCCGCATCGACGAGGCCTTGCCGATCGCCGCGCGCGCCGACGAGATCGTCGCGCTGATCCGCAAGCATCAGATCGTCGTGCTCGCGGGCGAAACCGGTTCGGGCAAGAGCACGCAATTGCCGAAACTGTGCCTCGCCGCCGGCCGCGGCCGCGCCGGCCTGATCGCCTGCACGCAGCCGAGGCGCGTCGCCGCCCGCAGCGTGGCGCGCCGCGTCGCCGACGAGCTCGGCAGCGAACTCGGCAGCCTCGTTGGTTTCCAGGTGCGCTTCGCCGACCAGGCCGGCGAGCGCACCCTGGTCAAATTCATGACCGACGGCATCCTGCTCTCGGAGACGCAGTCCGATCCGTGGCTC
>CBJLOV010000047.1:0-23612 GCA_966424745.1 uncultured bacterium | reverse complement strand
TCTGCGCGCGGTCGATGGTGACGACGGGGTTGGCCGTTTCCATGTCGACGCGGCGGATGTTCGAGCCGGTGACCACGATGGTCTCGAGGTTCTGCGATTTCGGCGCGGCGCCGGCGTCGGGCGCGTTCTGTGCGGCGGCAGGCAGGGCGAACATGCCCAGCGCGAGGGTCGGAGCGGATAGGGTCAAACTGCGCAAGGCATCGTTTATCGCTAGATGAAGCGGACGGTTCGGCATGGAATCACTCCTGAGGGACGTTGTTCTACGGCCGGGGCGGCCGTTGTGCCCGAATCGTTGCAAATTCGTTATTCGCGCACGTAGCACCGATCGGCAAATCGCGTTGCGGGAATTGCGTGCAAGCGTTCGAGTTCGCCGCAAAACACAACCGCGAATACCCGCAAAGCGGACCGGCAATTTCTGCAACCTTTCATATTGCCGCAACGGAGAAGATCGTTTTCGGAATCCGATCAGCCGGCAATACGCGCACGGCGGCGAGAACCGGGGTCGCCGGCGCGACGCCGTGCCGTCGCCGTTTTGTGCCGGGCAAGGACGGCGGCGCCGCCGAGCGGGGTCCCGCGTCCACCACTAGAAGGAGCTCACGCAATGAACACAACGAGCCTGCGCGAAATTTCGCTCGGCATCCCGGCATCGCCCAGGTCTACCGCCCCCGCCTGGCGGACCGTGTTCGGCGCAGGCATCGCCGCGGCGACGCTGGACCTCGTCTATGCGTGCTCGTTCTATTGGTTCTCTCGCGGCCTGCCCCCGCAGCGCGTGCTGCATACGATCGCGAGCGGCATCTACGGCCAGGCGGCGTATACGGGCGGCGCGGCGACGGCGGCAGTCGGCTTCGTCGCCCACTATTTCATCCTGATCGTCGCGGCGTGGTGGTACTTCCTCGCGAGCCGTCGCCTCAAGGCGCTGCGCGAGCATGCGATCGCCTGCGGCCTGCTGTACGGCGTCGCGATCTACTGCGCGATGAATTTCGTCGTGATACCGCTGTCGAACGCGCCGTTTGCGGCCAAGGCGTTCGACGTCACCCTCACGTTCGCGCGCGCGGGCGATTTCTGCTCGCACCTGATCGTCGGACTGATCATCGCGCTGAGCGTGCGCGCGTATCGGCGCAAAGCCGCGTGAAACGGGCCGGACGCGAAGTCCGGCCCGTCGTTTTCCGCGGGTGCCGCTATTCGAAGTTCCGCGTCACGCGGAATCCGATCGTGCGCGGCTGGATCGGCACGACGTAGTACTGGCCGAACACGTTCGCGTACTGGCTGCCTGCCGGCTGCACGCAGACCGAAGTCGCGCACTCGGCGAAGCGGTTCAGCTCGCCGCGGCTGTCGAAGACGTTCTTCATATAGACGTCGAAGACCCAGGCGTTCTTCTTCAGGCCGGCGGAAAGATCGAACGAGGCGTAGCCGGGCATGTCGCCGATCAGGCCGTTCTCCTTGACGCGCAGGTCGGTGCGACGGCGCCCTTCGACGAAACCCGCAGCCTGCAGATAGCCTTCGCCGCCGAACGCGTCGAACACGTAGCGTGCGGTGAGGTTGGCCTTCTGCTTCGCCGTCAGCGGCAGTTGTGTGCCTTTCGGTGCCTGCGGGCCGTCGACCGGGTTGCCGGTCTGCGGATTGATCGTTCCCGGGGTACACACGGTGGCAGGTTTGCCCGACGCATCCAGGAAGCCGCAGTAGTCGGCCTGCAGTTTCGACTTGAGCAAGGTGACGCCCGCCGTCAGGGTGAGGTTGTAGGTCGCCGCCCAGGTCAGGTTCGATTCGAGACCGCGGATCTGCGCCTTGTTCGCGTTGTGGATTTCAGTGAGGCCGTTCGCGCCGAGGTAGGCGAACTGGAAGTCCTTCCAGTCCTCCTGGAAGAGCGCGCCGTTCCAGCGCAGGCGGTGGTCGAACCATTCGGTTTTCCAGCCGAATTCGTAATTGGTGAGAAAGTCGGCGACGTAAGGGGGCTGGCTGCCGCGGCGGTTGATGCCGCCTGGACGGAAGCCCTCGGACCAGGTCGCGTAGATCATCTTGTCCGCATCGAACTTGTAGGTGAGATTGGCCTTGCCGACGTGGTCGTTCTGCTTGGTCGTCTTGTCGAGATTGGTGCACGGCGCACCGTCGAACTTGTAGTCGCTGAAGCAGGCAGCCTCGCCCGTCGAGCTGCTGTAGCCCCGGCTGAAGCCGAAGAATCCCCTCAGGCTGTCCTCGGTATGGAAGAAGCGCGCGCCGACAGTGCCGGTGAGCTGGTCGGTGATGTCATAGCTGAGTTCGCCGAAGACCGCGTAGTCGTTGTCTTGGCGATGCTGCTTGGTCAGCCAAAGCGTACCCGGCCAACCGGTGACCGAAGTCGCCGTGGCCAGACCGTCGATTTGATAATTCTGCGAGATCCGATGCGACTGTTGCTCGTCGAAGAAACCGGCGACGAAGCGGAAGCGCTCGTCCTTCGGCGAGTTGATGCGCAGTTCGTGGCTGGACTTTGCATACCTGTCGTTGCCGCGAATGTGCTGGCCGGGATTGATGTAGTTGCCGTTGTTGTCCGTGATGTATTTCCCGTAGCCCGACAGCGTGTCGTACCAGAACGAGTAGTCGCTGTAGTCGAGGTCGGTCCAATCGCTGCGGTTCAGGTGCGAATAGGCGTAGACGAGATCGAAGTTGCCGATCTTGCCTTGCACGGTGAGCGCCGACTGCACCCAGCGGTCTTCCTGGTACTCGGGATAGCCGTGGCTCACCTTGAGATCGCCGATCTTGGGGTCGAACGCGAATCCGCCGCCGTTGTGCTGGCTTTGCCCCATGATCGTCGGTGTGATCGACCAGTCGTCGAGCAGGTCGACCTTGAGTGCCGCGCGCGCGCCGCGCAGCCAGGACTCGTTGTAGGCATCGTGCACGCGATTTGCGTTGCTGGCCGCGATGCCGGAGGTGGGATAGGTGCGCGAGCCGAGCACGTTGTCGATGTAGCCGCCGTCGTGTTCGTTCCATCCCGCCACGCGCAGAGCGGCCTTGTCCGACAGCGGCAGGTTGACGAAGCCTTCGACCGTATAGCCGAGCGTGCCGTTCGCCACGGAGTTGATCTCGGTGCTGACGCTGGCCGCGAACGCGCTCGGATCCGGCTTGTTCGTGATGATGCGGATCGTGCCCGCCTGCGAGCTGGCGCCGTACAGCGTGCCCTGCGGGCCTGCCAGGGCCTCGACGCGCGCGACGTCGTAGACGTGCAGGTCGAGCGCGCCCTGGATCGTCGTGATCGGTTCTTCGTCAAGATAGACGCCGACGCTCGGCGAGGGGCCGGAATGATTGCCGTTGCTGCCGCTGGCGACGCCGCGCATATAAATCTGCGAGAACCCGGGCGAGGTGCTCTGGATCGATACGCTCGGCAACAGCTTGACGTAATCGGTCATGCTGTTGACGTTCATCTCGCTGAGCTTGTCGGTCGAGAGCACATCGATGGACAGCGGCACGGCCTGCGCATTTTCCACGCGCTTCTGCGCGGTCACCGTGACCGATTCGAGCGCGGCCGTGGGCTTGTCGGACGGCTGCGAGGCCGAAGGCTGCTGCGGCGCGGCCTGATCGGCGTCGGCCGCCAAAGCGACCGCGCAGCAGGCGAGATGGATCGCCGCGGCGAGCGGCAGGCGGATGCAGGCCGAACGGCCGGGGCGGCTCGGTCGGACTGCGGAACGGATTTTTTTCACGATGCATTCTCCCAATGAAAAAAAGCAACGATGCGACTGCATGCAAATGCGCCCCCGGGCATTTGCGCCTGTTCCCCTTTTTTTCTAGTTTTGTGCAAATTCTCCCAAGCGGGTGCCCAGAGCCTCCTTCAACGGATCGAGCCAGGGCTCGAAATGCTGCCAATGGTCCACGCCGGCCTTGTAGATCGGCTGGCGCACTTGTTCCGAGCTGGCCGTACGCACGGGCCGCTCGTTCTCGAAGAAACGCAGGACGCCGTCCTCGAACGGCAGGCGGCAATAGTCGAGCAGGGCGCGCACTTCGCGCTCGGTGTCGGCGACCATGCGCTCGTAGACGACGCGATGCACGCGGCCCGGCAGCACGGCGTCGAAGTGCTGCATCAAGTCGGCGTATTCGCAATAGTAGCGGCCGATGTCGGCGAGATCGTAGGCGAAGTTCTGCCCGCGCGCGAAGTGCTGGCGGAAACACGACCAGCCGCAGGCGAGCGGGTGCCGCCGCGCGTCGATGATCTTCGCGTTCGGCAGGATCAGATGGATCAGGCCGACATGGGCGAAGTTGTTCGGCATCTTGTCGATGAAATACGGCCGGCCGAGCTTGCGATGTTTGACCGAGCGCGCAAGATATTCCTCGCCGAGCGCACGCAGTTCGGCGCCGTCCATGCGCGCGAGCACATCGTGGTAAGCGCCCGGCTCTCGGCTCGCGGAAGCGCGGCGCAGCGCGCGCGTGATCGAGGTGAGTTCGGGCAGCTCCATCGTGCCTTCGACCTGCGAATGGCTCGACAGGATCTGCTCGATCAGGGTCGACCCGGCGCGCGGCAGGCCGACGATGAAGATCGGCTCGGCCGACGGCGAGCCCTGCCCCGAGCGTGCACGGAAAAAATCCGCCGTGTATGTCTGTTTCGCGCGCGCGAGCCGGGCCGCCGTGTCCTCGGCGCGGTACGGCGCGAGCTTGAGACGCAACGCGTTGCCGCTTGCATAGTGGGCGAACGAGGCGGCGTAGTCGGCGCGGTCTTCGAGCGCCTTGCCGAGCGCGAAATCCAGATGCAGGCGCCGTTCCAGGTCGGCGTCGGCTTCGCCGGGCTTCGGATCGGCAAGCGCCGTGCGCATCGCGGCGATTTCGGCGTCGTCGAAGCGGAACGTCTTCAGATTGGCCAGGCTCCAGTACGCTTCGCCGAAGCCCGGATCGAGCGCAATGCAGCGGCGGTACGCTTCGATCGCGCGCCCGGTGTGGCCTTCGGTCTTCAGCGCATGGCCGTAGCTGAGCCAGGCGTGGACCTGTTGCGGGTGTTCGCGCAGGAGATCGGCGTAGATCGCGATCGCCGGCTGGTATTCGCCGATGCGGCAGAGCACGGCGGCCTTGAGATTGCGGTACTGCGGATTCGTCGGGTCGTCGCGCAGCAGCTTCTCGAGTTCGGCGATCGCCTCGGCCGGCTTGTTCGTCCGGTGCAGGACGATCGCATAGTTGTGCCGCGCCTCGCGAAAACCGGGCGCGAGTTCGAGGCAGCGGACGAGCAGATTCTCCGCATCCTCCGTGCGGTCGATGCGCACGGCGAGTTCGGCGAGCATACGGATCGCGACGACGTCGGTCGGCGCCTCGCGCAGGTGCGCGCGCAGTCGCGCCTCGGCTTCGGGAATGCGGTTCGCGGCGAGCGCGGCCGCGGCCTGCATCAGAACCGGATCATGGACGCCGTGGCGGACGTGTTCGAGATAAGCGTCGGCGGCCGCGGCGTGCTCGCCCGCGGCGAGCAGGCGATCGCCGAGCCGGCGCCAGACTTGCGGCTGCGTCGGCGAACGGGACGCCATCGCACGCAACGCAGCGATGTTCGGATCGATCGCACTGTCGGTCCTGCATTGGAGCATCTGAAGTCTCGACGACCATGAGCCATGGGTTGACTCCGCTCTCCCCCGGAGCGGGGCGGCGAGGTTCGCCGCCCCGGATATCGATATTGCAACAAGTTCGCAACGATCGCCACCGCTTTGCGCCGCGGGTGGGGCACTTCTGGCGCTACCAGTGGTAAGTGGCCTTTCCGTAGACGTAGGCACCATTGAACCCGAATGGCGACAGGCCGGAGTAGGGAATCTGTCCCTGGGTCGAGTTCAGATAGAGCGCCTGGACGGGATATTTGTTGGTTATGTTGTCCGCGCCGAGCGTAAAGTCGAGGTGTTCGTTCATGTGATAAGTGCCCGACACGTCCAGTGTCCATGCCGCCTTGATCGTCTGGTCGGGAGTGACGGTATGTTTGATCCCGGTCGTGGCGTCGGTATAGGTCACTGAATTGTTCAAATTGCAGACGTCGCCGTAGCGGGTCGCGTTCGCGTTGAACGAAAACTTGTTGATGGCGTACGTACCGCCGAAGTTGAACTTGGTCTTCGGCGAGCCGCAAGTCAGCAGGCCGACTTGCACATGGTCGACTCGGGTGAGGACTACCCCCTGCGGCAGATTGCCGGGGTTGGGTTCGGTCCTGGTGATGTCGGTCTTGTTGTAGTTGAAGCTCGAGGTCAGATCCAAAGTTCCGCTGGCCAACTCGATGTGGTAGCTGCCGATGATGTCGACACCTTTAGTCTTGGTATCGACGGCATTGGTGAAGAAGCGGCCACCCGTTACGCCGAAATAGCCTTGCGAATTGAGGTACTTGGTCAGTGGATCGTTCGGATCGCTCGGGTGGGCGGCGACAAGGTTGCCCGAGAGAAGGATTCGGTTCTTGATCTTGATCTGATAGGCATCGAGCGTGACATTGAGGCCCTCGATCGGCTGCATCACGAAACCCAGACTGTAGTTGGTCGATTTTTCGGGCTTGAGGGGTTCGGCGCCAAGAGCGATGGCCACCGGATTCGTCACCGCGAACGTGCGCACGTCGTAAGGAGTGCCCGAAATGATATTGGTCGAAGTCGCCTGGAAGAACTGCTGAGCGAGCGAGGGTGCGCGGAATCCGGTCGACGCCGTTCCACGCAGAGCGAACGTATCGGTGAAGGCGTAGCGTCCGGACAATTTGCCGGAGGTCGTGCTGCCGAAGTCGCTGTAGTGTTCGTAGCGCGCCGCAGCCCCGCCCGAAAGCTTGTCGGTCAGGTTCGTCTCGGCGTCGGCATAGAGCGAATAGTTGTCGCGGCTGTAGTTGCCCGAATCTATCGGCTTGAAGCCGGGGAACACCTGCGCGCCCGGAATGCCGGCGCTGGTCTTGCCATTGCCGTTCGGTGGCGGAACGATGTAGCCGCCGTTGACGTAGGAAGCGTACTCGCCCGGACCCTGGCTGAATTTGTCCTCGCGATATTCGGCGCCGAACGCCAGCGTGACCGGGCTGTGCCAGCCAAAGTCGAAATCGCGGCTCACGTCGGCGTTGACCACGTTGAGCGTCGTTTCCAAATTACCGATGTAGAAATTCTTCGGCGTCGACGGCCCGAGGCTCTGGTTCTCGCTGTTGAGCACGTCCATCGCCCAGTGGTTGTTGCCGTAGTCGTAGGACACATCCCAGTTCCACCCGTTTTCGGTACGGCCTTTGACGCCGACCACGAAGGAGCGGTCCTTGAGATAGATGTCTTCTTGCGGCAAGAAGCCGTTCGGGTACACAGTAATCAGGTTGCGCGAATTGTTGCCGGTGCGGAAGAAGCCGTTCGACAACGAATCGCGGTTGCTCGCCATGCCGAAGGAATACAGGGTGACCGCCGCGTTCAATTTGTATTCGGAGTTGTACGAAATCGCTTCCTGATTGAGCGATGGATCGCCCAAGCGCTGCACCACGGGACGGTTATTCGCCGGGTCGACCGGCGCAGTCACGCCTAAGGCCGGGTTCGCCATATACGGTCGCGCACGATTGGTCTGGTCCTGAGTCAACAACTGTCCGGCGAGATGTATCCACCCGTTTTCGCCGAGCGCGAAGCCGCCGTCACCGGTCAGCTCGCCCTTGAAACCGTCCCCGGCGCTGTACTCACCCGCGTCGGCGCCGAGCGTACCGTGCTTGCTGCTGCCTTTGAGCACGATATTGATGACGCCGGCAATTGCGTCGGAGCCGTACTGCGCGGAAGCGCCGTCGCGAAGCACTTCCACGCGCTCAATCGCGGAAATCGGGATCGCGTTCAAATCGACCGGCTGCGAACCACGCCCTTGACTGCCGTTGATATTGACCAGGGCGCCGATGTGGCGGCGTTTGCCGTTGACGAGTACAAGTACTTGGTCTGGCGCCAAGCCACGTAGCTGGGCAGGACGCGAGGCATCGGTGCCGTCAGTTATCGCTGGACGCGGAAAATTCAACGAAGGCACAAGGCGCGACAACGCCGTTGCCAGCTCGGTCGTCCCTGTCGACTGCAGCGCCTCGGGCGTGATGATGTCTATCGGGGCGAGCGATTCGGCCACCGTGCGATCCTGCACCTTGGTGCCGGTCACGATGACGGCGTCCATCGCCTGGGTCTTTTTCTCGCCCTGCGGTGTCTCTTGCGCCTTGGCGCTGGTAACGGTACCACCTGCGATCAGAAAACAAGCCACATACAACGGGCTGCGCACCATGATGAAACCCCCGGCCGAGTGAGTGTAAGCGGGTGTAACTATCTGTTGCGCCTTCGGACGGTACTGTTGCGTTAACAAGTTGTCAAATGGGTGACACAAAGAGTGCTTCCGCCGTAGCCCGGCCGCTTGAATAAGGCGCGGTCGATCCCCACCCACGAGCGACTGCTGCCCGTGTCCGCGTGCGGTGGGGAAAGGCCGGTGAAGCGGCTCCGACCGGCCTTATAATTCCGCCGCGAATGAACTTGCGAAACCCACGATGCCCATCTACGAATTTGAATGCGCCGCCTGCGGCAACCGCTTCGACCGCCTGCAGAAGCTGAGCGATCCCGATCCGACCGTGTGCCCGAACTGCGGCGCCGAGCGCGTTTCGCGCCGGCTCACCGCGCCCGCGTTCCGCCTCAGCGGCAGCGGCTGGTACGAAACCGACTTCAAGAAGGACGGCGACAAAAAGCGCAATCTCGCCGACAAGGGCGAGGCGGCCAAGCCGGCCTCCGAGCCGTCGAAAAGCGAGTCCGCGGCGAAGCCGGCGGCCGCGCCCGCGGCGGCCCCGTCCGCGGCAAAGCCGAAGGGCGAAGCCTCGCCGTGAACGCGGGCTGATCGTTCGCCGACTCGGGAGTAAACGGCGGTTCGCCGCCCGCCCCGGCGCATATTCTCCCGCGCGCCGCGTCCGCTACACTCGCTCCGACTCAACCAAAGGGAGTGTGAGTATGTCGACTCGAATTCTTACTGCAGTTCTGGTCCTCGCGGCCGGTCTTCTGCCGAACGCGACGGTGCGGGCGCAATACTATGGAGGGGGGTACGGCGACGCGATCGAATGCCGCAGCAGCGGCTACAACTATCAGCGTTGCGATGTGCCGTGGCGCGATGCGCGCCTGGTGCGCCAGTTGTCCGATACGCAGTGCCTGCGCGGACGCAGCTGGGGTTTCGACCGCCGAGGTTTCATCTGGGTAGACCGCGGCTGCTCGGGACGCTTCGTCGACGCGGGCGGCGGCTATTATCCGGGGCCCGGTCCGACGCCGCCGCCGTGGCAGCCGGGTCCGGGCTGGGATCAGCGCTTCTCGATCCGTTGCGAAAGCACCGACGGCCAGAACCGTTTCTGCCAGGTCGACGTCGGTGGTCGCGGGCGCGTCTATCTCGAGCGTCAGGAATCCCATTCTCCGTGCTACGAGGGCCAGACCTGGGGTTGGAATCGCGGCGGCGTATGGGTGACCCAGGGCTGCCGCGGCGTCTTCACGATCGATCGCCGCTGGTAGACGGCAGTCGCGTCGTCGCTTTCGACGGCGAAATCAAAAGCGGTCGTCTCCAGCCGCGCTTCTCGACCAAAACACCCGCCCAGGCGGGTGTTTTGCTTTTCGGGGGCGGTTCCGTTTGCAGTGCAACAAAAACCCTCGTAGGATGCCCGACTCATTTCCCGCGGCTTCGACCGCGGACGTCGAAAACCGGCCGTCACGGCCGGATTTTTTCGGGTTTGGGATCTTTCTGGCGGAGTAGTTCTTGGGCATGCGTACGCATTACTGCGGTCTCGTCGACGAGACCCTTGTCGGTTCCGAAGTCACGCTTTGCGGTTGGGCGGATACGCGCCGCGATCATGGCGGAGTGATCTTCGTCGATCTGCGCGACCACGAAGGCGTGGTGCAGATCGTCGTCGAACCCGAGAATGCGAATGCCTTCGCCGTGGCCGAGCATGTGCGCTATGAATACTGCCTGCGCATCACCGGCAAGGTCCGGGCGCGTCCGGCCGCCCAGGTGAACGAGCGCCTGCGTACGGGCAAGGTCGAAGTGCTGGCGGGGACGGTGGAAGTGCTCAATGCCTCGGCGCCGCTGCCGTTCATGCTCGACGACACGCCGGGCGAGGACGCGCGTCTGCGCTACCGTTATCTGGACATCCGCCGGCCGGACATGCAGCGCAAGCTGCGCATGCGCACCCGGCTCGTGTCCGCGCTGCGCCGTTATCTCGACGCGCGCGGTTTCCAGGACATCGAAACACCGATCCTGACCAATGCGACGCCCGAAGGCGCGCGCGACTATCTCGTGCCTTCGCGCGTGCATCCGACCGAATTCTTCGCCCTGCCGCAATCGCCGCAGCTGTTCAAGCAGCTTCTCATGATGGCCGGCATGGACCGTTACTACCAGATCGCGCGCTGCTTCCGCGACGAAGATCTGCGCGCGGACCGCCAGCCCGAATTCACCCAGCTCGACATGGAGTTCGCCTTCGTCGAGGAGCGCGACGTACAGGACACGGTCGAGGCGATGATCCGCCACGTCTTCAAAGAAGTGGTCGACGTCGATCTGGCCGACTCGTTCCCGCGCATGACCTACGCCGAAGCGATGCGGCTGTACGGTTCGGACAAGCCGGACCTGCGCATTCCGCTGCAGTTGGTCGACGTCGCCGAGCAGGTCAAGCACGTCGATTTCAAGGTGTTCGCCGGCCCCGCCAACGACGCGGGCGGACGCGTCGTCGCGTTGCGCCTGCCGAACGGCGGGTCGCAGCCGCGCAAGTACCTCGACGATCTCGGCCTCTACGTGACGCGCTATGGCGCGAAGGGTCTCGCCTGGATCCGCGTCGACGATCTCGCCAAGGGGCGCGAAGGCCTTACTTCGCCGATCACGAAATTCCTCGACGACAAGGCGCTCGACGGTATTTTCCAGGCGGTCGGCGCGCAGAACGGCGACGTGATTTTCTTCGGCGCGGGTCCGTACAAGACGGTCAGCGACTACATGGGCGCGCTGCGCCTGAAGGTCGGCAAGGACAACGGCTTCGTCGAGAATGCCTGGAAGCCGCTCTGGGTCACCGACTTTCCGATGTTCGAGTACGACGCCGAGGCCAAGCGCTACGTGGCTCTGCATCATCCGTTCACGGCGCCGAAGGTCGACGATGTCGCCGACCTCAAGGCCAACGCGGCGATCGCGGTATCGCGCGGTTACGACATGGTGCTCAACGGCAACGAGATCGGCGGCGGTTCGATCCGCATCCATCGCCCCGAAATGCAGTCGACCGTCTTCGAGCTGCTCGGCATCGGCGCGGAAGAGGCGGAGGCCAAGTTCGGCTTCCTGCTCGAAGCACTCAAATACGGCGCGCCGCCGCACGGCGGCATTGCCTTCGGCATCGACCGCATTGCCGCGTTGATGGCCGGCACCGAATCGATCCGCGACGTGATCGCGTTCCCGAAGACCGCGAGCGCGCAGGATCTGCTCACCGGCGCACCGTCGAACGTGGCCGAGGCGCAGCTGCAGGAATTGCACGTGCGCGTGGTGAAGCCCGCGAAAGCCTGAGGACGCAAGCGACGGCCGTCGGCGCACAGGGGGCGTATGGACGAACATGTAATCCTCGTGCATGGCTTGTGGATGCGCGCCTTCACCCTGGCGGCGCTGCGCCGCCGCCTCGAGCGTGCGGGCTACGCCGTGCACTTCTTCGACTACGCGAGCGTGCTCAGCGAACACGATGCGAGCATCGACAAGCTGGTCGAGTTCGTGCGCTCGATCGAGGCGGCGCCGAATCCGCCGCACAGGATCCATTTCGTCTGCCACAGCCTCGGCGGTCTGATGGCGTTGCGCGCGCTGCGCAAACTCGCCGATCTGGCTCCGGGCTGCGTGGTCTGCCTGGGCTCGCCGCTGCGCGGCAGTGCGATCGCGCGCAGCATCGCGCAGTTGCCGGGCGGTTCGTTCTTCATCGGCAAGAACCTCGGCGTACTGCTCGAGGGCTTCGAGCGCTGGAGCGGCAAACGTCCCGTCGGCGCGATCGCGGGGCGCCTGCCGTTCGGCCTCGGTCTCATCTTCGGCGCGCTGCCGATGCCGCACGACGGCACGGTCAGCGTCGAGGAGACGCGCCTGCCGGGCATCGCCGATCACTGCATCGTGCCGGCGACGCACACCGGCCTGTTGTTCTCCGACGAAGCGGCGACGCAGACGATCGCGTTTTTGCGTAACAAACGATTTCATCACGCCGCGGCGGCGTAAGATACCGATCATGGGCTCGGGCTCGACAACTCGTATTCTCGGCATCGACCCCGGTTCGCAGCGCACGGGCGTCGGCATCGTCGACGTCGATGCCGCAGGCCGCACGACCCACGTGTTCCATGCCGCGTTGAACCTGCTCGACAACGACAACTTCCCTCTGCGCCTCAAGCAGATCTTCGACGACCTGCGCGACATCGTCGTCGCGCACCGGCCGGACGAAGTCGCGATCGAGCGCGTGTTCATGGCGCGCAATGCCGATTCCGCGCTCAAGCTCGGCCAGGCGCGCGGCGCGGCGATCTGCGCCGTCGTCGCGCACGGCCTCAGCGTGGCCGAGTATTCGGCCAAGGAAATCAAACAATCGGTCGTCGGCGGCGGCGGTGCGGAGAAGCGCCAGGTGCAACATATGATCAGCATGCTCTTGAACATCGAACGCCGGCTGCAGGCCGACGCGGCCGACGCGCTCGCGGTGGCCATGACCCATGCGCATGCGCGCACGGCCGCGCAGCGCCTGTCCGCGGGCGCTGCGCTCGGCGCGCTCGCGCGCAAGCGCGGCAGCGCCTCCTCGTGGAGAAGCTGGCGATGATCGGCCGTCTGCGCGGCGTCCTCGCCTCGAAGCAGCCGCCATGGCTCGTGATCGACGTCGGCGGCGTCGGCTACGAAATCGAAGCGCCGATGTCCACGATCTTCGATCTGCCCGAAACCGGCCGCGAGGTCGCTCTCTACGTGCACTACGCGGCGAAGGAAGACACGGTCTCGCTGTACGGCTTCCTGCGCGAGGCCGAGCGCGTGCTGTTCCGTACCATCCAGAAAGTCTCGGGCATCGGCGCGAAGACCGCGCTCGCCGTGCTTTCGGGCGTGTCGACCGACGAGTTCGCGCGACTGGTGCAGTCGGGCGACATCGCCGCGCTCACGCGCATTCCGGGCATCGGCAAGAAGACCGCCGAACGCATCGTCGTCGAGCTGCGCGACCGTGTCGACGGCATGGCGCTCGCCGCGCCGGCCGGCGGCCAGGGCGCCGCGAAGGACCCGCAAGCCGAAGCGGCCAGCGCGCTGCAGCAGCTCGGCTACAAGCCGGCCGAAGCGACGCGTCTGGTCAAGGAGGCCGCCGCAAACGGCGACGATGCCGAAGCGATCATCCGCAAGGCGCTCAAGGCGGCCCTGCGCTGAAGGCCTATTCGAATCTTTGGGGATTCTGCATGCAAGTCCACGGACAAACGCTCTCCGACTCGGCACGTACCAAGGCCTTCGCCGCGCTCGCGCTCGGCGCGCTCGGCGTCGTCTACGGCGACATCGGCACGTCGCCGCTGTATTCGGTGCAGGTGACTTTCGGCGAGCAGGGCATACCGGCGAGTCCGGACAACGTGCTCGGGGTGATGTCGCTGATGTTCTGGGCGCTCATCATGGTCGTTTCGCTCAAGTACGTCGTCTTCATCATGCGCGCCGACAACAAGGGCGAGGGCGGCATCATGGCGCTGATGGCCCTGGCCCAGCGCGGTGCACGCGACAACGCGACGCTGCGGCGCGTGATCGTGGTCCTCGGCCTGTTCGGCGCTTCGCTGTTCTACGGCGACGGCGTGATCACTCCGGCGATTTCGGTGCTGTCGGCGGTGGAGGGCGTCAAGGTGGCCGCGCCGGCGCTCGATCGCTGGGTGGTGCCGATCACCCTCGTCATCGTCGTCGCCCTGTTCGCGATCCAGAAGCGCGGCACGGCGAAGACCGGGGCGATGTTCGGGCCGATCATGATGCTGTGGTTCGCCACGATCGCCGCGCTCGGCGTCTACCAGATCCTGCAGCAGCCGCAGGTGCTGTACGCCGTCAATCCCTGGCATGCGGTGAGGTTCTTCCACGACAACGGCGCGCATGCCTTCCTCGCCCTCGGCGGCGTCGTGCTCTGCCTGACCGGAGCGGAGGCGCTGTATGCCGACATGGGGCACTTCGGCAAGCAGCCGATCCGGCTGGCCTGGTTCAGCTACGTTTCTCCGGCGCTGGTGCTGAATTACTTCGGCCAGGGCGCGCTGTTGATCAACAAGCCCGATGCGGTGTCCAACCCGTTCTACCTGATGGTGCCCGGCAACCTTCTGTATCCGATGATCGCGCTGGCGACCGTGGCGACGATCATCGCCTCGCAGGCGGTCATCACCGGCGCGTTCTCGATGACGCGCGAAGCGATCCAGCTCGGCTTCGCCCCGCGCATGGCGATCAAGCACACCTCGAAGGAAACGCAGGGCCAAATCTTCCTGCCCTGGGTCAACGGCATCCTGATGATCCTGATCCTTGCCGCGGTGATCGGATTCCGCACCTCGGAAAGCCTCGCCGCCGCATACGGCATCGCCGTGACCGGCACGATGGCGATCACGACCTGTCTCGCCCTCGTCGTCGCGCGCCGCATCTGGGGATGGAACCGTGCGCTCGTCGTCGTCGCCGGCGTGACCTTCCTGATCATCGACATCGCTTTTTTCAGCGCCAATGCGATCAAGATCGAGCACGGCGGCTGGTTCCCGCTCGTGCTCGGCCTCGCTTCGTTCCTGATCATGAGTACCTGGCGCAAGGGCCGCGAACTGGTGCTGCGCGAGCTGCGCCAGGGCGGCCTGGCGCTCGAACCGTTCATCGAGAGCGTCATCGCGCATCCGCCGCTGCGCGTGCCCGGCACGGCCGTGTTCCTGACCGCGAACGTCCATGCCGTGCCGAACGCGATGCTGCACAACCTCAAGCACAACAAGGTGCTGCACGAGCGCAACATCCTGATGACGGTCGAGACGCTCGACACGCCGGTGGCCGAGTACGGCGAGCGCACCGAAATCACCGCGCTCGGCCACGAGTTCTACCGCGTCATCCTGCGCTACGGTTTCGCCGAGGATCCCGATATTCCGATGTCGATGCAGAACTGCGAGGCCAAGGGCCTGGGCTTTGACATGATGGACACGACGTTCTTCCTCAGTCGGGAAAATGTCATCGCTTCGGCGGGCGCGCGAGGCATGCCGATGTGGCGCGACAAGCTGTTCGCCTTCCTCACCCGCAACGGCAGCCCGGCCACGGCGTTCTTCCGCATTCCGGGCAACCGCATGATCGAGCTCGGGACGCAGGTGGAGATTTGAGGCCGGCGTCCTTGGCCCGGGCCGTTCCTGCCATAATCGCGGCATGAACGAATCCCGCCTGATTTCCTCCTCCGCGACGCGCGAAGACGAGCTGCTCGAAGCCTCGATCCGCCCGCAGAAACTGTCCGAATACCTCGGCCAGCAGGCGGTGCGCGAGCAGCTCGGCATTTACATCGAAGCGGCAAAACGGCGCGGCGAAGCGCTCGACCACGTGTTGATCTTCGGGCCGCCGGGGCTCGGCAAGACGACGCTGTCGCACGTGATCGCCAACGAACTCGGCGTCAACTTGCGCACGACCTCGGGGCCGGTCATCGAGCGCGCCGGCGACCTGGCCGCCTTGCTCACCAACTTGCAGCCCCGCGACGTGCTCTTCGTCGACGAGATCCACCGCCTCTCGCCCGTGGTCGAGGAGATCCTCTATCCGGCGATGGAGGACAACCAGATCGATATCATGATCGGCGAAGGCCCGGCCGCGCGCTCGATCAAGCTCGATCTGCCGCCGTTCACCCTGATCGGCGCGACCACGCGCGCGGGCATGCTGACCAATCCGCTGCGCGACCGTTTCGGCATCGTGCAGCGGCTCGAGTTCTACACGCCGGACGAACTCGCCGCGATCGTGCGGCGCTCGGCGAAGATCCTCGGCATCGGCTGCGCCGACGACGGCGCGGCCGAGATCGCCAACCGCTCGCGCGGTACGCCGCGCATCGCCAATCGCCTGCTGCGCCGCGTGCGCGACTATGCCGAGGTCAAGGCAAACGGACATATCACGCGCGACGTCGCCGTGGCCGCGATGGAAATGCTCAAGGTCGACGCGGCCGGCTTCGACGCGCTCGACCGGCGCTTGCTCGGCACGATCATCGACCACTTCGACGGCGGCCCGGTCGGCGTCGAATCGCTCGCCGCGGCGCTGAGCGAAGAGCGCGGCACGATCGAGGACGTGCTCGAACCGTACCTGATCCAGCAAGGCTATCTGATGCGCACCGCGCGCGGCCGCATGGTTACCGGCAGGGCGTATCGGCACCTCGGTCTGAAGCAGCCGAAGCGTCCGCCGCAACCCGAGGACCTGTTCGACGTGGAGGCCGAGTCCGGCGAATGAGCATCGACGGGGGAACGGCGCCGCAGGTTTTTTCCTGGCCCGTGCGCATCTACTGGGAAGACACCGACGCCGGCGGCGTCGTCTACTACGCGAACTATCTGCGCTTCCTCGAGCGCGCGCGCACCGAGTGGCTGCGCAGTCTCGGCATCGACCAGTCGCGGGTGCGCGAGGAGCTCGGGGTGGTCTTCGTCGTGCGCGACGTCGCGGTCGAATATCTGGCGCCGGCGCGCCTCGACGACGAGCTCGACGCCACCATAGAAAAGGTCGAGCGCCGTTCAGCTTCGATGACTTTTGCGCAACGTATACTTCGCCGCAGCGATGGCGCCGTACTCGTGGCGGCGCGGGTGCGCGTGGCCTGCGTCGCCGCCTCCGATTTCAAGCCTCGCCGCATCCCCGAGAACCTGTTTTCCTAGAACCGACCAGAACCGACATGCCCACCGCCAGCGGCCTGAATATCCTCGATCTCGTGCTCAACGCGAGCCTCTTCGTCAAGCTCGTCATGCTGATCCTGCTGATTTTCTCCTTCATGTCCTGGGTGATCATCTTCCGCAAGCGCGCGATGCTCAACCGGGCGATGGACGGCGCCGACGATTTCGAGGAGCGCTTCTGGTCGGGCGCCGACCTCGCCGGCCTGTTCCGCGAAGTCACTTCGAACGGCGCCACGACCGGCATCGAAAGCATCTTCGAAGCGGGCTTCCGCGAATTCGCCCGCCTGCGCCAGCGCGGCCGCCTCGACGGGCGCACGATCCTCGAAGGCGCGCAGCGCGGCATGCGCGTGGCGGAGTCGCGCGAACTCGACCGCCTCGAACAGAACGTCGAATTCCTCGCCAACGTCGGTTCGATCAGCCCCTATGTCGGCCTGCTCGGCACGGTCGCGGGCATCATGGTCGCCTTCGTCGGTCTGGCCAATATGAAGGAGGCGACGATCGCCACCGTCGCGCCCGGCATCGCCGAGGCGCTGATCGCGACGGCGATGGGCCTGATCGCCGCGATCCCGGCGGTGTGGGCGTACAACCGCTTCCAGACCAAGATCGAACGCCTGTCCACGCGCTTCGACACCTTCGTCGAGGAGTTCTCCTCGATCCTGCAGCGGCAGGTCCACTCCGACGACGGGGCTTAAAAGATTTTTGGACGCGGATTTACGCGGATAAACGCAGATAAAGAAATTGATATGAGGCGGTTCGATTTTGCCTTGGCCTTTATCCGCGTAAATCCGCGTCTAAGGACCGCTCCTTGAGCATCTGAATTTGAAGCCATGCGCACGCGCAAGAAACGCAAATTGAAAGCCGAGATCAACGTCGTTCCGTATATCGACGTGATGCTCGTGCTGTTGATCATCTTCATGGTGACGGCGCCGCTGCTCAATCTCGGTGTCGACATCCAGCTGCCGCAGTCGACGGCGAAAGCCGTGCAGGTCGACAAGGAGCCGGTGCTGATCAGTGTCGACAAGGACGGCAAGCTCTTCCTCACGCTCGGCAGCACCCAGCGCGAATCGATCGATCAGGACACCTTGATCAAGAAGGTCGGCGCGTTCGTGCGCCAGAACCCGCAGGTGCCGGTGTTGATCGGCGGCGACAGCCGCGCCAGCTACGGCAAAGTCTATGACATCCTGCCGGGATTGCAGCAGGCCGGCGTCAGCAAGGTCGGGCTGATGAGTCAGCCCGTGCAAGATACGAAACAACGGTGAGTCCGCGACGAGACTCGTCACGAACGACGATGGAAACTTCGAGCGACAAGGCGCGTGCCTATCTGTATGCACTGCTCGTGCATCTGGCGGTGTTCGCCTTGCTGTTCGTCGGCATGCTCTGGGTGACGCCGCAGGCGATGCCGCTGCTGAAGGGGCCGATCATCGAGGCCGAACTCGTGGGCAACGTGGGCGCACCGCGCCCGCAGCCGCCGAGCAAGAAGCCACCCGCGCCGCCGAAGGAAGAGGCGGCGCCGCCGCCCGCACCCACGCCTGCGCCGCCGCCTCCGCCGCAGCCGGAAAAGACGCCGCCGCCGACCGTGCAGAAGAACGACAACCGGGATCAGGAAAAGATCGCCGAGATGGCGATGCTGAAGGCCGAGCAGGCGAAGAAGGCCGAGGAAGAAAAAGTCCGTCAGAAACAGATCCTGCTCGAGCAGGAAAAAGAGCGCAAGGAAGCCGAGGCGAAGGAGAAGCAGGAACAGATCCAGAAGCAGCTCGAGGAGATTCGCAAGGAACGCGCCGCGAACGACAAGAAGCTTCGGCTTGCCAAGGAGAAGATGGCGCAGCTCGACGACCTGCAGAAACAGCAGTCCGCGCCCGCGCCGAAGCGCGCGCCGGCGAACGACGTGCCCGAGGCCGCCGAGGCGCGCACCGGCATGAACGGCAACGATTCGAGCCTGCTCGCCGAGTACAGTTCAGCGATCGTCAAGGTCGTGACTGATAATTGGAACCGCCCGGATACGACGCCGAGCGGCGTGCGCTGTGCGATCACGATTACGCAGATTCCCGGCGGCGCCGTGATCAATACGACGATAGGATCGCCGTGCAACGCCGACATGGTGACGCAGAATTCGATCAAGCAGGCCGTCACCAAGGCGCAGCCGCTGCCGTACAAGGGCTATGAAAGCGTCTTCCAGCGCAATATCACCTTCATTTTCAAATACGACGGAACCTAAGACATGCATCAGCGATTTCTGACCTGGCTCGCCGCCCTAGTGCTTGCCTGCTGTGCGACACCGCTGTTCGCGCAAGGCCTGACCCTCGAGATCGCCAACGGCAATGCCTCGGCGCTGCCGATCGCCGTCGTCCCGTTCCAGTGGCAGGGCGGCGGCGCGCCGCCGGAAACGACGGTCTCGGACGTGATCGGCAACGACCTGAATCGTTGCGGCCAGTTCCGTACGCTGGCGAAGAACGACATCGTGGAAACGCCCGCGCGCGGCAGCGAGATCAAGTTCCCGACCTGGCGCCTGCTCAAGCAGGACTACATCGTCGTCGGTCGCGTCATCGACGCCGGCGCGGGCGAGGTCAAGGTCGAGTTCGAGCTGTACACCGTGGGTGACCAGAAGAACCTCGCAAGCCTCGCGATCACCGGCCAGCGCAGCGACATGCGCGGCATCGCACACCGGGTCGCCGACGTGATCTATGAAAAAGTCACCGGCGTGCGCGGCGCATTCGACACGCGCATTGCTTACGTTACCGCAAGGGGCGTCGGCAACAATGCGAGTTATGCGTTGATGATCGCCGACTCGGACGGCTATGGCCCGCAGCAAGTGGTCACCTCGCACCAGCCGTTGCTGTCGCCGGCCTGGTCGCCGGACGGGCGCAAGCTTGCCTACGAATCGTTCGAGCGCGGTTCGTCGGCGATCTACATCCAGGACATCGGCACCGGCGCCCGCGAAGTCGTTTCGGCGCGCAAGGGCATCAACGGCGCGCCGGCGTTTTCCCCGGACGGCAGCAGACTGGCGCTGAGCCTGTCGAACGGCGTCAACCCGGACATCTACGTGATGGACCTCGGCAGCCGCGCCCTGACCCAGCTCACCCGCAACTATGCGATCGACACCGAGCCGGTATGGGCGCCGGACGGCCAGACGATCTATTTCACCTCCGATCGCGGCGGCCGGCCGCAGATCTATCAGATGTCCGCGGGCGGCGGCGGCGAGTCGCGCGTCACCTTCACCGGCGACCAGAACGCCAGGGCTTCGGTGAGCTTCGACGGCAAGAAGCTCGCCGTGTCGCAGGGCAATAAAAACATGTATCATATCGCCGTTTTGGATCGTGCTTCGGGTAGCAACACGGTCATTTCGCCGGGGAATTTCGACGAATCGCCGAGTTTTGCTCCGAACGCGAGCATGCTTTTGTACGCCGCGACCGAAGGATCGCGCGACGTGCTCTACGCTGTCTCCGCGGACGGTCGCGTCCGTCAAAGACTGGTCCTGGCCGACGGGGATGTACGTACACCGGCATGGGGCCCGTACCGGCAGCGTGGACAATAAAAAAAATCGATCCGGATATCGAAATACCGAACTACTCCCTAATGGCTAACTGAACTGAGGCAATGACAATGAAAACCCCGTTCCGCGTACTCCTGACCACCGTTGCTGCGGCTGCCGCGCTGGCGGCGTGCTCCGGTAAGAAGGCCGTGAAGCCGCCGCCGCCGCCGGTGGATAACGGCCCGGTGACTTCGCAGCCGACCAACACCGGTCGCTACACCGTCGAGAGCCTCGACAAGGATCCGTGCCTGCGTCAGCGCGTGATCTACTTCGATCTGGACAAGACCGACATCCATTCGGAGTTCCAGGCTCAGATCGCCTGCCACGCGGAATACCTGCGCCAGTTCCCGGGCGCGCGCGCCACGCTGGAAGGCAATGCCGACGAGCGCGGTACGCGTGACTACAACCAGGGCCTCGGCGAGCGCCGCGGCAACGCGGTCTCCAGCGCGCTTTCCGCCGCCGGCGCGTCGACCAGCCAGCTCAACGTCGTCAGCTACGGCGAAGAGCGTCCGGTCTGCCGCGAGCACAACGAGAGCTGCTGGCAGAAGAACCGCCGCGTCGACATCGTCTATACCTCGAAGCAGTAACGGCGGAACAAGGGGCGGGGCGCGAGGTCCAAGAACCGCCGCGCCTCCCCCTCTTTCGCGATCTGATGAAACCATGTCAATGACTTCGACTCGTTTCACCTGCGCGGCGGCCCTCGTGGCCGCCGTTGCGTTTTCTTCCCCCGTGCATGCCCAGCGCGAAAGCCTTGCCGAGCGCGTGTCCCGGCTCGAACAGCAGCAAGGGCAGGGCGGCGGTGCGCAAGGCGGGGTCCAGCTCGTCAACCAGATCAACGATCTGCAGGCCCAGGTGCAGCAGTTGCAGGGGCAGAACGAAGAGCTCCGGCATCAACTCGAGCAGCTCAAGCAGCAGAGCAAGGATCAATACGTCGACGTCGATTCGCGCCTGAGCAAACTCGAGGGCAAGCCGCCCGGCGCGGCTCCGGCGGCGAATGCGCCGGCGAACAACGGCCAGCTGCAGGACATCACCCTCGGCGGCGCGGCCGGCGCGGGATCGAATGCCGCGCCGCCTCCCGGCGCAGGCACGGCGCAGCAGCCTGCCGGCGCGCAGCAGACGCCGCCTCCGCCGCCGGCCAATCCGGCCGATGAGAAGGCCGCGTACGATCAGGCTTTCGCCGCGCTCAAGGACGGCCGTTATGCCGAATCCGCGCGCGCGTTCCAGAATTTCATCGGCCAGTATCCGAGCAGCGAACTGGCGCCGAACGCGTACTATTGGCTCGGCGAGTCGTACTACGTGACGCAGAACTACCCGATCTCGCTCGACGCCTTCAACAAGCTGCTCGCGCAGTATCCGAACAGCCAGAAGGCATCCGCGGCGCTGCTCAAGGTCGGCTATTGCCAGTACGAATTGAAGCAGTGGGACCAGGCCGAGACGACGCTCAACCAAGTCGTCTCGAAGTATCCGGGCACCCAGGAAGCCAATCTCGCCCAGGGTCGCTTGCGCGCGCTCAAGATGGAGCGTCGCTAAGAGATTTTTAGACGCAGATTCGCGCGGATGAAAGCGGATAGAGCGATCGGGATTTGTCGCCCAGCTCTATCTGCGTGAATCCGCGTTGATCCGCGTCGAATGTTTTTTCGGATCAAATCTCGAACCACAAATCATGGCCGACGTCAGCGAACGCCTGCGCATCACCGAAATCTTCCACTCGCTGCAGGGCGAGGCGCGTTCGGTCGGCTGGCCGACGGTGTTCGTGCGCCTGACAGGCTGCCCGTTGCGCTGCGTCTGGTGCGACACGGAGTATTCCTTCCACGGCGGCGAATGGCGCGAGGTCGGCGACATTGTGGAAGAAGTGAAAAAGTATAAAACGAGGCACGTCTGCGTCACCGGCGGCGAGCCGCTTGCGCAGAAGCGCTGCCTGGAGTTGCTTCGCCGCCTGTGCGATGCGGGATTCGAGGTGTCGTTGGAGACCTCCGGTGCGCTCGATGTCTCCCAGGTCGATCCGCGGGTCAGCCGCGTCGTCGACGTGAAAGCGCCCGGCTCGGGCGAATCCGGGCGCAACCTATGGAGCAATCTCGACCTGCTCAGCGCGCACGACCAGATCAAGTTCGTCCTCGCCGATCGCGCCGACTACGATTGGGCGGTCGACGTGCTCGACGAGCGCGATCTCGCTTCGCGCTGCGAGGTGCTGTTCTCGCCCGTCGCCGGCAAGCTCGCGCCCGGCGACCTGGCAGACTGGATCATCGCCGACGGCCGTCAGGTGCGCATGCAGGTGCAGCTGCACAAATTGCTTTGGGGCAATACGCCCGGGAAATGACCGGTAGGTCGGCGGTAACTCCGTACGTTCACCGACCGCGTGTTCGTCCTCTCGCCCTTACGGTGCATCTTCCGGAAAATGATTCACATGAACAGTTCACCGTCTTCAACGAAACGCGCTGTGGTCCTCGTCTCCGGCGGCATGGATTCCGCGGTCACTCTGGCGATTGCGCGGGCGCAGGGCTTCTCCTGTTATGCGCTGAGCGTCGAGTACGGCCAGCGCCACTCCTCGGAGCTGGCCGCCGCGCAGCGCGTCGCCGCGCAGTTCGCCGCCGCGCACAAGACCGTGCGTGTGGATCTGCGCAGCATCGGCGGGTCCGCTCTCACCGACGATATCGACGTGCCCGAGCAGGGAGGCGATGGCATCCCCATCACCTATGTTCCGGCGCGCAACACGATCATGCTGTCGATCGCGCTCGGCTGGGCCGAGGTGCTCGGCGCGCAGGACATTTTCTGTGGCGTCAATGCGGTCGACTATTCGGGCTACCCCGACTGCCGCCCCGAATTCATCGACGCGTTCGAGCGCCTCGCCAACCTCGCGACCAAGGCCGGCGTCGAGGGCTCGAAGCTTGCCGTGCATGCGCCGCTGATTCGCCTGAGCAAGGCCGACATCGTGCGCAAAGGCATGCAGCTCGGCGTCGATTTTTCCATCACCGTGTCCTGCTATCAGGCCGACGCGGAAGGCCGTGCCTGCCGGCATTGCGATGCCTGCCGTTTGCGCGCACTCGGCTTCGCCGATGCGGGCGTCGCCGACCCGACACGGTATCGCTGAGAGACGGAAAAGCCGGCTGCGGCCTTAACGGGTGGATTTTCCTTGATGATTTCGCGTCCGCCCACTAAACTGCGCGACCCGATCGCGCGACGTTATCCGCAATCGAGGCGGGGTAGCCGCCGTTCTATGGCGGAAAAGCTGCCGTCGCGTCTCCTGCGATCGCGCAGCAAACTGTTGGGCCGTTAGCTCAGCCGGTAGAGCAGCGGACTTTTAATCCGTTGGTCGCAGGTTCGACTCCTGCACGGCCCACCAT
>CBJLOV010000046.1:0-24642 GCA_966424745.1 uncultured bacterium | reverse complement strand
CTCCATGCAGTTTCGCTCCTCTTGACCCCCCTTCCTTCCTCCCTCCCTCCGCTTGGGCTCTTCGCCTTCGGGGCGGTAACTTCTACCCGCCCCGACACGCCGACCCTACGATCCCCCACTCCTCCCCTTGCTACAGCGGCAAGGTGAAACTGATCGGCACGAGCGCCCAGCTCGAATAAGCCACGCCGCCGCGCATGCCGGGCTTGAATTTCCACTTCATCACCGCCTCGCGCGCGGCGCGGTCGAGATCGCGCGAACCGCTCGAATGCTCGATCTCGATCTGCTCGACCTCGCCGTCGGTGCCGACCAGTACACGCAGGACGACCTTGCCTTCCGCGCGATTGCGCAATGCAGTTTGTGGATAGGGAATCCTTGTCTGCGTGCCGTAGGCCAGTGCTGTGGGCTCGCTATTGGAGGCACCGCCATCGGAGGACATCGCAGGCGCGGGAGAATCCGCGGGCGGTGCAATCGAGTTGACCGGGGCAGTCGGTTGCGCAGGCACGGGATCGGCAATCGGCGCGGTGATCGTAATCTGCGGCTTCGGCGGTGTCGGAGCAATTTTCTTGATCTTGACCGGCGGCACGGGCAGATCGGGTTCGCGCACCGCTGGCAATGGTGCGGATGGGATGGTGGCGACGATGGTGTCGTCCTTCACGATGTCGCGCAGCTTGATCGCCACCGGCGGTACCAACAGCATCAGCGCGAGCAGCAAATGCAGCGAAAAGCTTCCCGACCAGGCGGACACGCGCGACCAATTCAGCGATATCACATGCCGCAGCGACAGGAACGGCGGAGCGGAACTCAACGCGAGCGCAGTCATGACGAACTCCTTCAATGAATCGAAGCGGCCGGCGCATCGCGCCGGATCGGTCACCAGCGTGAGCTACGCTAGCAAGCCCGCCGGCGAAAGGGCATCACGATTTTCTTGAATGTACTTCGGCTTTTTTCGACGGATTTGGAACACCGGCAGAGTCGGGAAAGATCGGATGCGACCGTATAGGGAAAACCATAGCGAACCAATCAACTTATTTTTCGGCTTGCTGGCGACGGCCCTTCTCTCCATCGGCGGACAAGCGGCTTAGCAAGCCCCGCTCTCGCAACCACCCAGGAACGCGTTCCACGAATAAATTTTGCTCAAAATTGCAGTCGCTATGGCGACAATCGAGCGGAATGAAATCTCCATGTTTCGAGATAGCAGCTAGACGCCGCCCCATGGCAAAAGGAATCACGTCATCGTGGATTCCATGTACAACAAGCACCGGGCCCGTAAATTCGCTCACGCGCCCCAACGTGTCATACGGATAGCGCAACAAGAAGCCGGGCAAAAGATAGCGATGCGCCATTTCTTCCAACGAAGTAAATGTGGACAACAGGATGAGCGCACATATCGGACGGGATCGTGTCAACTCGGCAGCAACACCGCCACCAATCGAATAGCCGATTGCAACAACCCGCTTTGGATCAGCATCGGCATGAGCGACCAACCAGTCATAGGCCACGACGCCGCTCTCGGTGAGATTAGTGTAGGTTGGCTCGCCATCTGCTCCTCCGAAGCCAGGAAATTCAACCTGCAGGACGGAAATGTCCGCGCGAAGCAAGGGCTGAATCATCTCAAAGGAATCTTCGATACGCTCGAAATTCCCATGCATGTAGATAACGGTCGGCATGGAATCCTGTTTTCCTAAAACAGGCCAATAGATCGCGCGTACCTTGCCGAAACTTGCTGGCAGCTCTATCAGCTTCCCGCTTTCCCTCAATCGAATGTCCAATGGATGCCGATCATCTGATGCAGCAGGAAACAATATCGACTCCTGCCTCGCATACATAAGGCCACCGTAGCCCAAGTACGCAAGAAAAAGTACTCGAATCACTCGCAGCGTCGTCAAAGTTGCCGGTCCGGCGTAGATCACGGGTCTTCGGCAACCGGCAGTTCCGTAAGTTCCGGACGACGATGTGCGCGTACCGACTTTTCGCTGAGCCGGTCTCGAAATAGCGGCCGGCATCTGCTGCCCCTTTTACATCGCCTGCCGCTCAGGCAACGCAGGGAAGCTGAACATGTGCGATGGGCTCCCGCCCTTTGGAAGCATCTCATCGTCTGCAATTGGAGTGACAAGACATCTTTTCGATCTTGCGCGCGACGGAAATACTCCGGTCTTCAGTGCATCACGTCTCGTCGCGATAGGATCATCAGCTATCGACTATCTGGTTTCTTTTGAAAAGATGCTTTATCGGCTCTTGTCCGTCTCTATCGGCTCTTATCCGCGTTTAAAGAAGGTTCCAGCGACTGCAAAGAAAGCAGAAACAACACCGTAGCGAGAACAAGATACGCCACGGTGAACTGCCAAACCAGCGCTTGTGCGGCGGCGGGGAGCACCCACGGCAGATAGATCGTGCCGATCGGATCGACCGAATGGATGATGCCGAACGCGGTCAGCGCGGCACCTGCGATGAGGATCGCGGCAGCCTTGCGCGGACGGTGGTCGATCAGGGCGACGACGAAGCTCGCCCACACCATCGAAGTGATGATGAAGCCGTTGCCGAGGATGAAGATCACCGCCATCACGGGTAGGCCCTGATCGGCGTTGGCGTACAACTGGGCGAAATGATCGGGCGCGACGATCGACGGATCGCCGAGCTTGATCGCGACCATGCGCGCAACCGCCGGGAAAAACGCCATGACGACCGCGGCGAAATATTTCTGCGGCGTGGCCTCGAATGCCTGCATCGTGATGTGGATCGCGATGAAGATCAGGATCGGCGCAAGCACGCAGAGGGGGATCAGCTCGACCAGGTTCGAGAGATAGCCGAACACGCCGCCGAGGCCGATGAACAGGCCGGCGAGAAAGGTGTAGCCGCTGCGCGCGCCCATTGCGCGGAATGCCGGCTGGCCGATGTACGGCGTGGTCTGGGCGACGCCGCCGCAGATGCCGGCGATCAAGGTGGCGATTGCTTCGGTCAGAAGGATGTCGCGCACCGGATAGTCGTCGCCCGCGGCGCGCGCGCTTTCGGTGACGTTGATGCCGCCGACGACCATGAGCAGACCGAACGGCAGGATCAAGGCAAGGTACGGCAAGGTGTATTTGAGCCCTTCGACGAAGCCCAGATTCGGCCATGGCAGATTGAAGCGCAACGTCGGCGCGCTCGGCGCGTGGAAGCCGGAGCCGAGCAGATCGAGGGGGCCGAGCACGTAGTAGAGCACGAGTCCGGCGAGTATCGAGAACAGTACGCCTGGAATGCGCCCCGGCAGCGGCGCATGCGCGACGAGCGCATAGAGCACGATGCCGAAGCAGGTCAGGCCCACGACCGGTACGCGCAGGATGTCGACGAGCGGGAAGAAGCCCATCAGCACGAGCGCGATGCCCGCGATCGATCCCAGCAGCCCGGCGCGCGGCACGTGGCGCAGCACCGCATCGCCGAAGAACGACAGGATCGTCTTCAGCACGCCCATGACCACGAGCGCAGCCATGCCGAGCTTCCAGGTCGCGTCGGCCGCGGTCATTTCGTCCATGCCCTGCTGCTTGAATGCGAGGAAGGCCGGACCGAGCACGAGCAGGCCCATCCCGATCGTCGTCGGCGCATCGATGCCGAGCGGCATCGCACACGCCTCCTGCCTGCCGCTGCGCAACGCCATGCGCGTATAGACGAAGTTGCCGACGAGCGCGCCGAGCGCCGTGCCCGGAAACATCTTGCCGAAGATCACCTCGGCGGGAAAATGGAAGATGCCGATCAGCGCCCCGGACAGAAACGCGAGAACCGACAGATTGTCGACGACGAGGCCGATGAAACCGTTGACGTCGCCGGCGGTGATGCGAGGGAAAGTTGTAGGCATGGGATCAGATCAAGAGAGCTGCCTTCGCGGCAACGCTTTGGTTCGGCTTTGACTCAAAACGACACGTCCGCCGGCTGCGTCACGCGCAGCACGGAGAGATCGCCTGTTTCCTTCTTCCACGCCGCCCGGATCGCCTCGATATCGGCGCGCTCTTTCGCCGTGTCGGCATGGAGCAGCATGACCTCCTTTGAATGCAGACGTTCGATCTTGGCCTGACCTTGTGTCCGCCATTGGCCGTAAACGTCGTATACGCTGAGGCCATCGGGAAAGCGCGGCGTGACCTCGCGGTCGAGAAATTCGCGCCAACGCTTCTCGTTGGCGGTCGCGTCCGCCTCGTCACCGCGTTCGGAAATCACTCCGAGGCCGAAATAGAGCTCGGTGCGCACCCAGTTCTTCGCCGCGTCGGGGTGCGCGGCATCGCCGGCAAGCGTGCTCTGCGCGGTGCGCTGCTGCGGTGCCGTCGTCGCGCAGGCGGAAAGCAAGACGACGGAAAACATAAGCGCGGCGGAAAATTTCATATGGACGTCTATTTCGCTATGGAGCCAAGTTGCCTAGTATTGGTCGTTTACGCGCCGCTGCGCAACCGTACTTTTCGGCCTTAGTGGAAATATCGATGAAAGAAAAAATCAGTTTGGCGCCCCGGCGTCCTCTCTTCGCGGCGATTGCCGCCGTTCTCACCGCCGCTCCCGCGGCTTACGCGCAGCAGGCGCCTAACGCGCAAACGGCCAACCTCGACACGATCGTGGTCACCGGCACGCGCGCGCACGACCGTACCGTTCTGGATTCGACTTCACCGATCGATGTCGTCACCGCCGACGATCTCAAGGCCGCCGGCGCGGTCAACGGCGAACTCGGGCAGGCGCTGCAGACTCTCCTGCCTTCGCTGAACTTCCCGCGCCAGTCGAATGCGGGCGGCGCCGACATGGTGCGCTCGGCGCAGTTGCGCGGCCTATCGCCGGACCAAGTGCTCGTGCTGATCAACGGCAAGCGCGTGCACACCTCGGCACTGGTGCAGACCGAATCGACGACCGGCCTCGGCACGACGCCGGTCGATCTCAATGCGATTCCGATCTCGGCGATCAAGCGCATCGAAGTGCTGCGCGACGGCGCCGGTGCGCAGTACGGCTCGGACGCCATCGCGGGCGTGATCAACATCATCCTCGACGACGCGCCGCACGGCGGCGAGATCACGACCAGCTATGGCGCCTATCACACCGATTTCGAGCCGACCGGCCGCACCATCACTGACGGGCAGAGCCGCTTTCTCAGCGCGAAGTTCGGCACGGCGCTCGGCGCGGGCACTGGCGGGTTCCTGCGCGGCGGCGTCGAGCTCAACAATCACAACGCGACGAACCGCGCGGGCTTCGACAATTTCGCCGGCGACTCTACGCCGGACAACCTCAAGCTGCTCGGCAAGGTCAACTATGCCGCCGGCGATCCCAAGCTCGAGAATTATTCGGGCTGGCTCAACGGCGCATTGCCGCTGTCGGATGCGGCGACGTTCTACGCGTTCGGCACTTATGCACACCGGCATTCGACCGGCGACAACTTCTTCCGCTATCCGGACGATGCGGCGAACGTGAAGTCGATCTACCCGAACGGCTATCGTCCGGTCGGCCTCGGCAGCAGCGACGACCTCCAGGGCTCGGCCGGCTTGCGCGGGCGGCTCGGCGAATGGGACTACGATGCGAGCCTGACCTACGGCTACAACGATTTCGACTATGGCCTGCGCCATTCGCTCAACGCTTCGCTCGGAACCGCCAGTCCGACCTCGTTCAACACCGGCGAATACAAGTTCGACCAGGCCGTGGCGAACTTCGACGCCACACGCGGCCTGAGTTTCGGAGCACGCGACTACACCCTTGCCCTCGGCGGCGAGCTGCGCCACGAAAGTTTCCGGACGCGCGCGGGCGATCCCGCCTCGTATGCCATCGGTCCGGTCGCCGGCGTACCGATCGGCGCACAGGCCGGCACGAACCTGACCCCGGCCGATGCCGCCGACGTGTCGCGCAACGTGCAGGGCGTGTATGCCGAACTGTCCGGCAACGCGGCCGACACGCTGTTCGTCGACGCCGCCGTGCGCTACGAGCACTACGGCGACTTCGGCAGCACGACCAACGGCAAGCTCAGCGCGCGCTACGAAATCACGCCGGCATTCGCACTGCGCGGCGCGGTGTCGACGAATTTCCGCGCACCATCGCTGTCGCAGATCGGCTTCGAGTCGACCTCGACCGGCTACGACAGCGCCGGCAACCTGATCAATTCACGCATCCTCTCGGTCGACAATCCGATTGCGCGCGCACTCGGCGCTAAATCGCTGACGCCGGAGAAGTCGCACAACTACAGCATCGGCTTCACCGCGACGCCGGCCGAGAAGTTCGACTTGTCGCTGGACATCTACAAGACCGACATCGACCACCGCGTCGTGCTCTCCGAACAGATCGGCGGCGACGCGCTGACCCAATTCATCGACACGCATTTCGGCATCCCCGGCGTGCAGGCGGTGAACTTCTTCACCAACGCGGTCGATACGAGCACCAAGGGCGCCGACCTCGTCGCCAACTACCGCCCGCCGCTCTACGACGGCACCTTGACCCTGACCGGTTCGTACAGCTACGCCGACACGCACATCGAAAAAGTCGCGGCGACGCCGCCCGAACTGGTTGCGCTCGGCAACGACAACGTGCTGTTCGGCCTGCAGGCGCGCAACATCCTCACCAACGCCGCGCCGCGCAGCCGCGGCATCCTGTCGGCGCGCTGGACCGATTCGAACTGGTCCCTGCTCGGCCGCGCCACGCGGCAGGGAGCGACGACGCGCGTGTTCGATTTCGGCGGCGGCTTCACTCCGACACAGACCTACTCCGCAAAGTGGCAGCTCGATGCCGAAGTCGAATACAAGTTCACCCCGGCTTTCGCGCTCGCACTCGGTGCGGTCAACCTCACCGACAACTACCCGACCCGGTCGAACAGCGACATCAACTATTTCGGCAACCTACCGTACGACATCATTTCGCCGATCGGATTCAACGGGGCTTATTACTATGCGCGGGCGCGGTTGACGTTTTGATCGCTCGTTTGGAGGGTTTTTCTGTTTGACGGTTGGGGGGCTTCTCTCCTGCTCGTCGCTTCCGCATCCTCTTGGCGGGTTGCCTTGCGGCCGGACGGTTGGCCGCTCGGTGTCTTTGCTCTCGCTCGTCATTCCCGCGGAGGCGGGAATCCAGCGCCTTTGTTCTTGTTGTTTTTTTAGAGCCAGAGCTTCCACTCGTCCTGCGGACGAGCGGGTCACTTCTCTTGACTCCGGGCATCCTGCCCTACGCCGCTACGCGGCCAGCTTCGCTGTTCGCGCCGCTCCTGCGGCGCAGTGCTCGTGCAAAGAGAAGTAACCAAGAGAAAGCACGCCCCAGAACATTGCGCCCTTCGCGCCTCCTGCGCTCCGGGTCCGCGTCAACGGCCGGGTTCCGCTAATTGCACATCCTGTGCAATAGCGGAATCGGCGCGATCCATCGCGCCGACCCTGGCGGGCCTGATCGTCCACTCCCGCCGCAATGTAATGGGGATCCGGGAAGAGCAAGAGCCGCGCGCATCCTGCGCGCAGAAGCAAGGTCCAAAGCAAGAAGCAGCAGCTCTTGCCTTCGTAGGGGCGCGATTCATCGCGCCCGGCTCTGCTCTTGATCTGTCTTTTGATCTTGGGGTCCCCGTCAGCCGCGACGAGGGCGGGACGGAAATGCCTGCAAGGTCGCGCGCAGGAGGCGCGCGAGTTCGCGAATGGACAGGATGTCCATCGAGCGAACCCCGGCCTGGCCTCGCGCACCCGTAGCGCGCAGCGCGAAGGGCGCGGCTCCCGGGGCGGCGTCTTTTGGTTACTTTTCTTCGCTGTTGAAGAAAAGTAACCCGCTCGCCCGCAGGGCGAGTGGAAGCTCTTGCTCCTAAAACGAACAAAACAACAAAAGCGGATTCCCGCCTCCGCAAGAATGAAGAACGAGAACCAAAAAAAATTCTCGCCGTCGGAAAACGAAGAACCTACGACTTGCGTCGCTTGAGCCGAATCAACGCCGACACGTCCTCGTCGCCATGCCCTTGCGCCATCAACTCCGCGTAGTCGGCGAGCGACTTCTCGACGATGCTGCTGTCGGTGCCCACGGCTTTCGCCACTTCGCGAACGATGCCGAGGTCTTTGTGCAGCAGGGCGAGTTTGAAGCCGACGTTGAATTCGTTGCGCATCGCCGACGCGCCGCGTTTTTCCAGATACCACGAGTTCGCCGCGCCGCCCATCAGGGTCGGCAGCAGCACGTCGGGCTTCAGGCCGACCGCTTCGGCAAGCGCAAGGCCTTCGCAGATGCCCTGCACCGCGCCGGCGACGAGCACCTGGTTGACTGCCTTCGTGTTCTGTCCGGCGCCGATGCCGCCCATATGGCTGACACGGCCGGCATAGGCTTCGATCACGGGCTTGGCACGCGCGAGCGTGGCCTCGTCGCCGCCGACCATGATCGAGAGCTTGCCGTTCTTCGCGCCCTCGACGCCGCCCGACACGGGCGCATCGAGGAAATCGCCGCCGGCAGCGCGCATGATTTTCTGCCCTTCAATGGCGGTCTTCGACGACACGGTCGAATGGTCGACGACGATCGTGCCCGGCTGCGCCTGTGCGGCGATCGCGCGCGTCACCTCGAGTACGTCGGCGTCGGCCGATACGCATAGCGCAATCACATTGCAATGCCTGGCGAGTTCGCCCGGCGTCGCCGTGGCGAGCACGCCTTGTTCCTGTGCAAACGCTTGCGCTTTCTCGGCGCTGCGATTGGCAACGCCGACGAGCAAACCCGCGCGCTTCAGGTGCCCGGCCATCGCCCAGCCCATTGCGCCGAGGCCGATGAATCCTGCTTTGATGTCTGCCATGTCCGCCTCGATCAGTCTTCAGCCAGATAGGTATAGCCGGTCAGCCCCGCTTCCAATGCGCTGCGCAGCCGTTCGGCTTCTTCGCCCCCGATGCCAGCACGTTCGATCTTGCCGCGGTATTCCGCGCGCAGCGCACTCAGATCGTAACCGACGTAATCGAGCATCAGGTCGGTCGTGTCGCCGCGGCGCAGATGCGAGAACTCGTAGCCGCCGTCGGCGGCGATGCGCACGTTGACCGCATCGGTGTCGCCGAACAGGTTGTGGATGTCGCCGAGCGCTTCCTGGTAGGCGCCGACGAGGAAGATGCCGAGGCGGTAGGCCTCGCCTTCGCGCGGCGCGTGTACCGGCAAGCTCACGTCGATGCCGTCGGCGTCGACGTAGTCGTCGATGCGGCCGTCGGAATCGCAGGTCAGATCGGCGATCACGGCGCGGCGGTCGGGCGCGCGGTCGAGGCCGGCGATCGGCACAATCGGAAAGATCTGATCGATCGCCCACGAATCGGGAATCGACTCGAAGATCGAGAAGTTGACGAAGTATTTGTCGACGAGCTTTTCGTTGAGCTCATCGAGCGCCTGCCGGTGCGCGCGCTCTTCGGGCTTGAGCCGGACGCGCAACGCGGTGACGATCGCATAGTAGAGATCGTCGGCGCGCGCGCGCTGGCGCAGGGTGAGCTGGCCGAGCGCGAACAGGGTATGCGCTTCGCTCCAGTATTGCTGCGCTTCGTGGAACAGCTCGATCACCGAACGCTCGCCGATCTCGGCGTGGATCTCGCGCAGGCGGCGCAGTGCGACGGGTTCGTCGGCGTCGCTCGGCGGAATGCGGCCCTCGGGTGCGCGCTCGATGTCGCTGACGTTGGTGACGAGCACGGCGTGATGCGCGGTCATCGCGCGGCCGGTTTCGCTGATCACATGCGGCGCAGCGAACCCGTGTTCGGCACAGGCCTGCGCCAGCGGTTCGACGATCGTCGAGGCGTATTGATCGAGACCGTAGTTGATCGAACAGGCAGAACGCGAACGCGTGCCTTCGTAATCCACGCCGAGGCCGCCGCCGACGTCGACGTAGCGGATCGGCACGCCCAATTTGCACAGTTCCACGAAGTAGCGCGACGCCTCGCGCATGCCGCTGGCGATATCGCGCACGTTGGAAATTTGCGACCCCATGAACACATGCAGCAGTTGCAGCGAATTGGTCAGGCCCGTCGCCTTGAGCTCGTCGATCAGGGTGAGCAATTGCCGCGGGGTCAGGCCGAATTTGGATTTCTCCCCGCCGGTGTTCTGCCATTTGCCCGCGCCGAGGCTGGTCAGGCGCATGCGCACGCCGAACAGCGGCTCGACGCCGAGCGCCTTCGCTTCTTCGAGCGCCGGCTTCAGCTCCGAGGGTTTCTCGATGACGATGAACACGCGCAAGCCGAGCTTGCGCCCGATCAGCGCGAGGCGCAGGTATTCGCGATCCTTGTAGCCGTTGCAGATGACGATGCTGCCCGGATGCGCGAGCGCCAGTACCGCCATCAGCTCCGGCTTCGATCCCGCCTCGAGGCCGAAGCCCTCGCCGCCGGCCTGGGCCAGCTCGCCGGCAACGCCCTTCTGCTGGTTGACCTTGACCGGATAGACCGCGCTGTAGCCGCCGGCGTAGTCCCACTCCTGCATCGCCCTGGCGAAAGCGCCCTGCAGGCGCGACAGGCGGTGGCGCAGGATATCGGCGAAACGCACGAGCAGCGGCAGGCGCGATCCGCGCGTGCGGGCCGCATCGACGATCTCGGGCAGAGGGAACGCCGGACCGTCGGCACCACGCGGACGTACGAGCAGATCGCCGCGCGCATCGACATCGAAATAGCCTTCGCCCCAGTGCGCAATCGCGTACTGCGCGCGCGCGTCGTCGGTGGTCCAGCTCACGGGCGTTGCTCCGGAAAGGCAAAAAGGGGGCGTATTGTACGGCCTGCGCCCTGCCGCACGCATGACAAGAACCTATCTCAAAATGCCGGCCGCACTAGTTTTTAGATGGGTTCGAGCGATCACGCCTCGTAGCCGAGCCTCTCCAGCATCGGGCGCAGGATCGGCAGCGCCGGTTCGAAGGCGTCGCGATACGCGTGCCAGCGGTTCACCGCCTTGCGGTTGATGCCTTGGGTGACCTGGGCGTAGCTCGGTGTGCTGATGTAGCCCTTGTTCCTGGCGTGCTCGTCGAAATGCTTCATCGGCGTGGTGTCCGCAATGCCGAGGAAGTGACCGAGGCGTTCGATGTGTTCGTCGAAGCGCTCGACCACCGACTCGTAGCGCCACTCCAATACGCGCGGCGCGAACACTTCGACGTGCGAGTACCACTGTTCGAAGACCTGCACGTACCCGCGGGCCAGCCGCGGCAGGGTCGAGCAGAGGGTGGCGAATGCCGGCGAGCGGAACGGCAGCAGGTAGCAACTCAGCAGCACGTCGCAGGGATGGCGCAGACACAGGATGATGCGCGCCTCGGGGTACAAGCGCATGATCATCGGCAGGCTGAACATGTTGAGCGGATTCTTGTCGACCAGCCGCGCCGTGTCGAGATCCGGCACTACCTCGGCGACCATCTCGGCATAGATTTGCCGCAGTCGCTGCGCCTGCTCGGCCCGCAAATTCGCCAGATCTTCGGGATAAGACTGGCCGGCATGCCGCATGCGTTCGATCAGGTCGTAGACGAAGGGGCGCTCGTCCATCGAGCGGAAATCCGGATGGGCATCGATCATCTGTTCGAGCAGCGTGGTGCCCGAGCGCGGAAAGCCCACGACGAAGACGGGGCTCTGCTCGCTGCGCGGCGGCGGCAGCGTACTCCACGCGTCGTGTTCGCGATGGCCGACCCGCTGCTCGAGGATCGGCCAGGACTGCGCATGCTCATCGAGCAGGTGCGGCACGATGTGGCGCATGCTTTGCATCTGCTCGGCGTGCGCAAGCCGGATGGCCTGCCACGCCTCGGCGTGACGCTTGAGCTTGTCGAGCGCGGCGGCAAGGCCGAACGCCGCCACCGCGCGCTGGTCCGACGCCGTCGCCCGGTCGAGCATGTCCTGCCACAGCACGGCCGCGCCGGCGTGGTCGCCCTCGCGCGTGAGCAGGGTCGCGCGGAGATGCCAGACGTCGTGCCGCACTTGCCGTTGCGCGTCGGGCAGCGCGGCAATGTCGGCCAGCGGCAGCGCGGCCAGTTCGGCCCGGGCCTGCTCGATCCGGTTGCCGCGCTCGTGCAATGTCGCGCGCATCGCCGCGAAGCGCCATGTCATGACGCGTGCGGCGAGCGCGTCCGGCGGCGGCACGGCTTTGGCCAGCACGTCGAAAGCGGCGGCCTGCTCGCCGCGCGCGGAGAGAATATTGGCCAAGGTCAGCGCCTGCTCGGCCGGCTGGGCGGGCCATTGCGCCACGCCTTTCAGCACGGCGTCCTCGCCGGACAGGTCGCCGCAGACATGGCAGACGAGCGCCGCCTGCAGCCGCGCTTCGACGAACCCCGGGGCCAGTCGCACCGCCTCGAACTGGCTGAGCCGCGCTTCCGGCCAGCGCCGCAGCTGCGCATACAGCAGACCGAGATTGTGGTGGAACTGCGCGTTGTCCGGCGCGAGCGCGATGGCGCGCCGCGAGGCGTTCTCGGCCTCGTCGAACTCGCCGGCCTCGCGCGCCGCGATCGCCAGGTTGTTCCAGTATTCGGGCACGCCGGGTTTCAACTGCACCAGACGGCGCAGCGCCGCAACGGCCTCAATGTGGCGCTGCAGGGCATGCAGGGCCAGTCCGTTTGCAAGCAGCACGATTTCGTCCGCGGCCTGCAAACGCGCGGGCAGCGTCTGGGCAAGCGCGACGACCTGCGTCATGTCGCCGGCCTGGAAGGCCGCCGCGATGCGGTTGGTGATCTGTTCGGTCATCTGGAATGAAACGGGGCGAAACCGATCGAGTATTTCCCCGCGATCGGTCTTTCGAAGCTCGCATCATGCAACAAAAAAGCGGGGCCATGCCCCGCTTTCGCCGGAATCTCCCGCATCGCGGCCACGGGCAAGCCCGAGGCCGCGATCGACGTCGCGCTCAGAACTTGACCGTGGCGCGTGCCCAGATGTACTGGCCCAGCGTGTCGTACGTCGCCACGTCGGCGTTGTACTGCGAACCGCCACCGCCCGCACCGTGCTGATAGATCAGCGGCGGCCGGCGGTCGGTGAGGTTGTCGACGCCGACGTCGAACGTGGTCTTGATCGACGGAACCGCATAGCCCACCTTGATCGAATTGTAGGTCGCCGATGCCATCGGAAAGATGTTCTGCTGGCCAGCCGGAGCGCCGTCGGCAAAGGCGTTCAGCAGGGTCAGGCTGTGGATGTAGCGCGTCTGCCACTGCGCCGACCAGTTGCCCAGCTTCCAGTTGACCGTCAGCGTGGCGCGAAGCCGGGTGAGGTTGCCGTACTGATCGCTGTAGGTGCCCACGTAGTTCCCGTTCGTGCCGCCCGGGATGCTGACCTTGTAGTTGTTCGTGTAGGTCGTGTAGAACGCCGCCTTGAAGTCGCCCGGGTTGACGCTGCCGAGGTCGAAGTGCGGCAGGGCGTAGGCGATGTTGAAGTCGACGCCGCTGGTGCTGAGCTGGCCGAGATTGACCTGCGGCGTGGTGATGTAATAGATGCTGCCCGGCTCGGCACCGCCGCTGAAGCGCTTGATCAGCCCGCAATACGGACTGGCATCGCTCAATGCGCAGTTGTCCAGCGCGGTTTGCGCCGCAAGCGGAGTCAGCAGGTCGCGCAGGGTGATGTGCCAGAAGTCGAGCGTGCCCGACAGGCCCTCGGCCCAGCTCGGCGAGTACACGAAGCCGACGTCGAACGATTTGCCGTGTTCCGGACGCAGCTTGAGGCCGCCGAGGGCGCCGCCTTCGTAGATCGAGGTGATCTGGCCGTAACTTGCCGGCTGCCAGTTCGGCGGCACGTAGCGGCAGAGATTCGGATGCGCTGAGAGGTATGACGCCGGCTGGTTGACGCACGGATCGCTGACCGTCGGGTTGAGCAGGGTCGGGCCGTCGAACGCTTCGTCCGGACTCGGCGCGCGGAATACCTGCGTGGCGGTGCCGCGCACGAGCAGATCCTCGACCGGCTTCCATTCGATCGCGAGCTTCCAGTTGGTGGTGCTGCCGGTGAGGTCGTAATGGGAGGTGCGGACACCGACATCGACGTTCAGCGACTTGGCCATCGGCGCATCGGCGAGCAGCGGGAACAGCGCTTCGGCGAAAAACTCCTTGGCGGTGATACTGCCGTGAGCCGGCGAGCCGCAGCCCTCGGCAGCGATCAAGCAATTCAGCGTGGCCAAGTTCAGGATCGCGTCGCTAGTGACCTGGTAGTCCATGGACTGCTTGCGGTACAGCAAGCCGGCCGACAGCTGCGCCGCGCCGGCGGGCAGGTTGAACAGTTCGCCCGACACGTTGGCCGTCGCCTCCTTGGTGCTGGTCGTCTTGCTGTAGACCGGATTGTTGGTGATGGTGATCGGCAGGGAGGTCTGATTGAACGGATTGCCGCCGGCATCGATGGCGGCCTGCAACCCGGCGACGTTCAATTCGTGGAAGTCCTTCTGGTCGCGGCTGGAATGGCCGTAGTTGATGCCGGCATCCCAAGTCCAGGACGTCTGACCGATGACACCTTTCAACCCGGTGATGAGCTCGATGTTGCTGGTCGAGAAGGTATGCAGGCGCGGACCCGCGCCGGTCAGGCGCGTGTACAGAGAGCCGGACCCTGCCGGGCAGCTGGGAGACGCGCTGTTGCAGAAGGCGACGCCGAAGGGATTGTTCGGATTGCTGGCGGGAACGCTCCAGCCGTCGCCCGTGTTGGTCGGCGCCGGACCGTCCTGGCCGGAAGAATCGGTGTGGTTGTAGAAGAAATCGGCGTAATAGGTCAGCGCGTCGTTGATCTTGTAATTGCCCAGGACGAAAGCGTTGATGCGCTCCTGGTTCGTCTGGATGTAGTTGTAAGCCTGGTAGTTGAAGAAGTCGCTGGCGTTGTTGAAGCAGCGGTAGTTGTTCAATGCCGTGCCGTCGCCCGAGGCGCGCGTGAGCTGCTTGCAACCGAACTGGCCGATCAGCGGGCTGCCCGTCGGCAACGCGATGCGGCCGGTCGGAATCGAGTGCGAGCCTTCCGGCACCGCGCCGTAGCTGTACAGATAGATTTGCTGCGCGGACCATTTGCGCGCGGTGGCGAGCACCGGATCGTACTTGTTGTAGTCGAGGCCGCCGACGATGTTGCCCTGGTCGCCGGTGGCGCCGACCGTCAGGTTGATGCCGCGACGCTGGCCGTCGCCATGGCCCGAGATGCCGCCGTTGGCGCTCACCTCCATGCCGCTGAAATCCTTGCGCAGGATGAAGTTCGCCACGCCGCCGATCGCATCCGAACCGTAGGTCGTGGTCGCGCCGCTGGCCAGCACTTCGACGCGCTCGATCATGTTCGCCGGCAGCATGTTGATGTCGGGGTTGGCCATGCGATGACCGTCGACGAGCAGCAGCGTGCGATTGGTTCCCATGCCGCGCAGCGACAGGCGCGAAGCGCCGTCGCCGCCTTCCAGCGTCGGACTGGCCACGCCGCCGCCGTTGCTGTTGTTCTGCGGATTGGTGGCGAAACCGGAGAAGCTCGGCAAAGCCTGGAGCACGTTGCCGAGGGTCGGATTGCCGCTGTTGGTCAGCGCTTCGCGGCTCAACGTCACCACCGGGCTCGCCGTTTCGGAATCGACGCGGCGGATCAGCGAGCCGGTCACTTCGATGGTCTGGAGGGTCTTGGTTTCTTTCGGCGGCGTGCTCTTGTTGTTGTCCTGGTTCGCGTCCTGGGCATGGATGACGGTCACGCTGGACACCAGTCCGATGGACAGGGCCAGCCGCACCGCTCGCGACAAGGAATTCTGTTTCGTGTGCATGATCACTCCCAATGTAGTAGCGCAACAGCAACGAACGGCCCCCCGTGAGGGAACCGCAAACGAGATTCTTGATTCGTATGTTCCCTTCCCCGGCCGATATCCTTAGCAGGAAATCGCCTGTAACACCAGAGCAATGATCGAGTGCTATCCGGACTCGCCGCACCGGCGGTTTCGTGGCGGCGGGCCGGTGGCTACAATCGCGCGCCATTTCACGATTTTGCGGATATCAAGACCATGTCGAACGAACATCCCTATTGGTTCAGCGAAGAGCACGACTACTCCGGCTCGTCGATCGGCTTTCGGGTGACGAAAAAGTTGCACGAGGAAAAGACGCCGTTCCAGACGATCGCCATCTACGACACGACCGACTGGGGCAAGCTGATGACGATCGACGGCTGCATGATGGTCAGCACGCGAGATAACTTTTTCTATCACGAGATGATGTCGCACCCGGCGCTGTACACGCACGCCGACCCGAAGAACGTCGTTATCATCGGCGGCGGCGACTGCGGCACCTTGCGCGAAGTGCTCAAGCACGAGTCCGTCGAAAATGCGATCCAGGTCGAGATCGACGAGCGCGTCACGCGTCTGGCCGAGCAGTATTTCCCCGAACTGTGCGAATCGAATCACGATCCGCGCGCGCAGTTGTTGTTCATCGACGGCATCAAGTGGATGGCCGAGGCCGAGCCCGAGTCGCTCGACGTGATCATCATCGATTCGACCGATCCGATCGGCCCGGCCGAAGGCCTGTTCAACGCCGCCTTCTATGCGACCTGCCTCAAGGCGTTGCGCCCCGATGGCATCATCGTGCAGCAGAGCGAATCGCCGCTCGCACATCTGCCGCTGCTCACCGACATCCGCAGCGCGCTGACCACGGCCGGTTTCGAATCGCTGCACACGATCTGCTTCCCGCAGCCCTGCTATCCGTCCGGCTGGTGGAGCGGCACGATGGCGCGCAAGCGCGGCAAGCTCGACGGCTTCCGCGAAGCGGCGGCGGCGGCGAAGCCGTTCGCGACCCAGTATTACAACCTCGACATCCACAAGGCCGCACTGGCGCAGCCGGAGTTCCTGAAGCGCGCGTTCCCCGGCTGAAAGAGAAGGCCATCGCGGAGGCGATTCCTGCCCGCCCTTCCGCGAAACGTCCGCCCGCGGCGTGCGGGCCGGGCCGGTGAAAACCGATCAGCGGTAGTTCGGCAGGAAAAGCAGAATGAGCAGCGCGATCGGTCCCAGGACCAGGGCGAGGAGGAACCACAGCAGACCGCTGTGCCCCTTGCCCTGGGCGACCCCGGCGATCAGCATGGCAAGCGTGCCCCAGCCGACGAAGAACTGTCCGCTGAATTGGCGCCCGAGAATCACTGTATCCATCGACCACACTCCGGTTGATTGCAGGCCGCGCGGCTTCCCCGCGAAGGACGGGGACGTCTAACCGGCCGTATCGCGGCGCCGGCGCCAGCGCCGGTAGTGTACGCTCGCGCAGAAATCGATGCGGTCGAGCAGACGGGCGACGAGGAGCGATTCGCCGGCGATCAGGGCCGCGCCGATCGCCATGACGAGCAGGCCCGGCCCCGGCGTCACCAGCATCACGATGCCGAGCAGGATCAGCAGCACCCCGCCGAGCAAAGCCGTCACCGTGCGCAGCCAATGCGGCCGCGCCTGCCGTCGCCGGTGCTGACGGCGGAAGCGCGTGCCGCTTCTCGAGGCGAGAAATGCGCGGGAGTGCGTGCGCAGCCAATCGAACATGCCTGATCCGTTTCTTCGGGTTCGGTCAGTGATGCCGTCCTCGTCGGCAAAGTTCAAGTGCGCAAGGTCGGGGGCGAGCCCTCGGATTACCGCGCATACAGGCCGCTGCGGTTACACTGGCGCCCGTTTTGTTCCGAAGAGGACGGCCATGTCTCGTATCCAGCCCCTGATCTTTGCCGCCTGCGCCGTGGCCGGCGCCGCACTCGCCCCGCTCGCGTTCGCGCAGACTGCCGGCACGCAGCCCAAGCCCGCCGCGGCGCCCGCAAAGAAAGCCGCGGCACCGGCGGCAAAAGCGCCGGCGCCCAAGGCCGAATCTACCGAGCCGGCGGAAGATCCCGCGCTGACGACGTTCCGCCACGACCTGATCAACCTGCTCGCGCTGAGCGGCGACCCGCGCAAACAGATCGCCGCCGCGCAGATCGCCGCGCCCGACGAAAAAAGCACCTCGCGCTCGGCGGCGAAGAAGACGCCGGGCTTGATCAAGCGCGCGCTCGAACTCGGTCCGCAGGACCCGCTCGTGCTCTGGGTCGCCGCCTCGAACGCCTGCCTGACTCAACCCGGCTGCGCCGATCCGACCGCGCTGAAGACGCTGCAGACGGTCGATGCGGACAACGCCGCCGTATGGCTGCAGGAGTTCCCGACCGACGGCAACGCGGAGAAGGAACGCGCCAGCGTCGCGCGTATGGCGCAGGCGCAGCGCTACAACGAATACTGGGGCGCCGACGTGGTCGCGCTCTACCGAGGGCTCGAGATTCTTCCGGTGCCGAAGGAGATCACCTCGCTCGGCGTGAGTTCGGAAAGCGCAAGGATCAACTTCGCCACCACGATCGCCAGTTCCATCCTGCCCGTCTCGCTGCAGCGCCTGCATCAGTTCTGCGTCAAGGTCGACGCGACAACGGACGCAACGACGGCGGCCGACTGCATCGCGGTCGCGCGCAAGCTCGAAGCCGGCGGCACCTTCGTCGCCCAGGGCATCGGCTACGCCATCGAAGAGGCCCTGCTCGCCGCGGGCGTCGACAAGGACGTGATGGGCGCGCGCCGGCGCTCGGCCGCCTGGCAGAAAGAGAAGTTCATGGAGCTCTCGTCGCGCTTCTCGCGCGAGCCGGCCCTCGCGCAGGCCTACATCGCGGCGCTCGAAGCGGGTCCGGACGAACCTTCCGCGGTAATCGCCTTCCTGCGCGGACAGAATCAGCACACCGATCCGCCGGGCGGATGGCAGCCGGCGACGCCGCCGAAAGCGGCCGACTCGCTGCAATCCCCCGCGCAGCAACCGCCGCAGGATTCGGCGACGACGCCGCAACCGCAGCAGTAGAAATTGCCGGAGCGCCGCGCGCGCTTCAATGGGCCGGTCCGGAGCGAGGCGTTGCCTCGCCCGGCGGGAATCAGACGACCATCACGCGCACTCCGCCGTCGCGAAGCGCCTGCACGTATTCCTCGCCGGCGTCGACGTCGGTGATGGCGACATTGAGCGCCGAGATCGGGGCGATGACCGACAGGCTGCGCTGGCCGAACTTGCTCGAATCGAACACGCCGACGACCTCGCGCGAGGCGCGGATCATCAAGGCGTTGAGCGTCGCCTCTTGCGGATCTGGCGTGGTCACGCCGATTTCCGGAGTGATGCCGTCGACGCCGAGGAACAGACGATCGGCGGAAAGCTGGGCGAGCATGTGCTCGGCGCCCGGTCCGACGAGCGAATGCGAACTCGGACGCAGCAGGCCGCCGAGCATCATCACGCGGATCGCGGGAATCGCGCCGAGTTCGAGTGCGATGTGCAGCCCGTTGGTGATCACGGTCAGTTCGCCCCATTTGCGCTGGCGCAGCGCGCGCGCGATTTCGATCGTGGTCGAGCCGGAGTCGAGGATGATCGTCTCGCCGTCGCCGACGAGCTTGGCGGCGGCGAGGCCGATGCGGCGCTTCTGCGCGTGGCGGCGCGTCTCCTTGATGCTCAGCGGCGTGTCGCCGCCGAATCCCGGCGCCGGCAGCGCGCCGCCGTGCGAACGCACGATCGCGGCGTTGCGCGCGAGCGCTTCCAGATCGGCGCGGATGGTGACCGGCGAAATCTTGAAGCGTTCGGCAAGCTCCTCCACGGTCGCCCGGCCCTGCTGTTCGACGAGGTCGACGATGAGTCGGCGGCGTTCTTCGACGAGCAGCCGCGAAGGCGGGGATGACGGGGTCATGCGGTCAGAGGCAATCCAAGGAGGCGGGCGGCGTTGTCGTGGTAGATTTTGCGTAGTATCGCATCGAGCAGGCCGATGCCGTAGATCGACCATCGCCCCTGCGGCGGAACGGCTGCGGGAGCATAGTCGAAATACTCGTCTTCCGTCTCCAGGAAGCGGTAGTAGATCTCGTAGAGCGCGTCGCCGAGCAGTTGCTGCGGCACCTCGTCGCCCCACGGCGACGGCACCGCGTCGGTGCCGAACAGGATGCGATCCTGCCAGCGTTCGAAGAACTTCCGGCTCGTGCGCGGCTGGCGGCCGAGCTCGCCGACGCGCGCGCTGATGTCGACATGCACGTTCGGGTGGCGCTGGAGACACGCCGAGATCGCGTCCAGGTCCTCGGCCTGCGAACCCACGTGCATCAGCACGAAGGTCGTCCGCGGATGCCGTGCAATGACACGGTCGCGCGCGGCGATCAATTCGGCGTAACTCGGAAAGTCCGGACCGTAGAACGACCAGTCGGGATGGTTGGCGAGTTCCTCGTAGCGCTCGTTGTGCGCGTCGGTCGGCAGGAAGAACGCGGCCGGATCGGCGCTGTGGATGAACACCGGCAGGTGCAAATCCGCGCAGGTCGCCCACATCGTGTCGAAGCGGCGGTCGTCGATCGCGAGCCGTTCGCCTTCGTCGACGCGTTCGCGCAAATACAGCCCGAGCGTCTTGAGCAGCTTGAGCCCGCAGGCGCCGGCGCGCTTGGCGCGAGCGAGCGCGTCGGCCTGGCGCTGTGGGTAGTCGGGTTCGGCGATGTACTCGAACGACGGCTCGGTCATCGTCAAGAAACGCCCGGGCGCCGCGCGGTCGAAGCGCGCGATCGCCGCTTCCAGGCCGCTGCCGACGCCGCCGGTCAGGTTGACCATCGCGCGGATGCCTTTGCGCTCCATCAGCGGCAACAGTTCCTCGGGCGAAGCGAACCAGGTCATCTCCTCGCCGAGCGAGACGCCACTGCGTGTCGCGCTCATCCAGCTCAAATGCGTATGCACGTCGATCACAGGAAAGCGCGGGCGTTCGATGCGCGTCTCGCGCACGCGCAGCATGCTGCGCGGCTGGAAGTCGGCGAGGCGCAGGCCGTCCTTGCCGGCGTCGCGGGACGTCTGCAGCGGATTCTTGCCGGTTCCCGCGCCGGTGCTCGCGCGCACGAACGACGGCGGCGGTGTGCAGCAGAAACACTTCGTCCGCGTTGGCGGCGGCGGGGTGTTGCGCTGAATCGAGGTCTTCATCGTGACTATCCTAGGCTTTTCGTGCTGCGAGAACGTCGCTGCCGGGATTGCTTCATTCGATCGTTCCGGGCAACGTGGCCGTTTCCCTCGGCGGCAGCGCGGCTTTTTTCCAGCCAACCTGCGCCTCTGCCAAACGTCGCGCCATGCCGGCGGATCCGGAGCGCAATTCGAAAGATACTTGAAACTTTCATTTATTTTCGATTATATTAATAACAATATTCTATAATTTTCATTTTATATCTTTTTTCTTCAAATGCCAGCACCCACGGATCACTCTTCGCCCTCGGCCGAACTCGCCCGACTGCTTGCCCGCAGTGCGGAGGAACAGCGTCACGCCGGCTATACGGATACGCTGCGCGAAATCCTGCAGCAACCGCAGACCTGGCGCGACACCGCAGGCCTGCTCGCCGGGCCGGCGGTCGCCGCACTGCTTTCGCAGGTCCTGATCTCGCGTCCCGAACACATCGTCCTGACCGGCTCGGGCAGTTCCGTGCACGTCGGCGAATGCCTGGCCGCCGTGCTGCAGGCCACGCTGCGCATTCCGTGTCGCGCCATCCCGGCCGGCGATCTGCTCACCGACCTGCGCGGCATGCTCGCTCCGGGCCGCGGCCTCATCGTTTCGATCGCGCGCTCGGGCGACAGCCCGGAAAGCGCCGCCGTGGTCGATTCGATCCTCGCCGCGGCGCCCGCCTGCACGCATCTGGTCGTCACCTGCAATGCGAGCGGCCGGCTGGCGACGCGCTACCGCGACGAGCCGCGCGTGCGCGCGCTCCTGCTCGATCCGAGCACGAACGACCGCAGCCTGGTGATGACGAGCAGCTTCACCAACATGCTGCTCGCCGGCGGCGCGCTCGGCCAAGTCGATACCTACAAGGCGCAGTCCGCGCAGGCCGCCGACATCGCCCAGCGCATCTTCGACCATCACGCCGATGCGCTGGCGATGGCCGCGCGCAAGAATTTCTCCGCCGCGGTGTATCTGGCCAGCGGTCCCGGTCTCGGCGCGGCGCGCGAATCCGCGCTGAAGATGCTCGAGATGTCGGGCGGTGCGGTGGCGACGATGGCGGAGACCTTCCTCGGCCTGCGCCACGGCCCGATGTCGGCGCTCAATCGACCGAGCCTCGTCGTTGCGTTCCTGTCGGCGCAGGCGAACGTGCGCGACTACGAATACGACCTGCTGCGCGAACTCGAGCGCAAGCAGCTCGGCCTCGCCCGCGTCATCGTCGGCGAAGCCATTCCGGCCGGTGTCGTCGCCGCGGGCGACCTGGCGATCGACCTGCCCGGGCTCAACGCGCTCGGCGAAACACAGCGGCACCTGGTCGACGTCGTCGTCGGCCAATTGCTCGCTTTCTTCCGCTGTCTGCATCTGGGCCAGAAGCCCGATGCGCCTTCGGCCGGCGTGCTCACGCGCGTGGTCGAGGAATTCGCCATCCATCCGGCCGGCGGCGCGTGATGCAACGGCCTGTCGTCGTCGCCGGCGAAATCAACGTCGACCTGATCTTCACGGGCGTGCCCGCACTGCCGCAGTTCGGCAGCGAGATGCTCGCGGAAAACTTCGCCCAGTGCCCGGGCTCCTCGTCGATGATCCTGGCGATGGGCCTGGCCCGACTCGGCGATCCGGTGCGCTTCGTCGGCCGCTGCGGCGACGACGCCTTCGGCCGGTTCTGCGTCGCTGCGCTGGGCGACGGCGGCGTCGATACCGCCGCGATCGCCGCCGAAGCCGTTTTGCGTACCGGCGTGACCGTTGCGATGTCCTCGCGCACCGATCGCGCCCTGCTCACCTGGCCCGGCGCGATCGCCGAACTCGACGCCGACGACGTGGGCGATGGCGTGCTCGCGGACGCACGCCATCTGCACGTGTCCTCGTACTACCTGCAGACCCGTCTGCGGCCGCGAGCGGGTGAACTATTCGCGCGCGCGAAGGCCGCCGGACTCACGACGTCGCTCGATCCGGGATCCGATCCCGCGCAGCACTGGGGGCGCGAACTGATCGACGTGCTGCGCCATGTCGATCTGTTCCTGCCGAACCAGAACGAGGCCTGCGCGATCACCGGCACGGACACGCCGGAGGACGCGTTGCGCGCCCTCGCCAACGGCGTGACGCGCACTGCCCTCAAGACCGGCAGCCGCGGCGCGATGACGCTCGAACAAGGCAAACCGCTGTCCGCGCCCGGCTATGCAGCGCAGGCCGTCGACACGACCGGCGCCGGCGATTCGTTCAACGCCGGCTTCCTCCACGCCTGGCTGCGCGACCTGCCGATGCTCGACTGCCTGCGCTGGGGCAACGCCTGCGGCGCCCTGTCCACGCGCGGCCTCGGCGGCACCGCCGCCCAGGGCACGGTCGACGACGTGCTTGCCCTGATCCGTGCGGGATAACGCCTCGCCCTCCACCAGAGAACGCCAGCGAACTCCATGAACGCCTTGCTCGACCTCGTTGCACGACATCGTTGCGGACACGCCGTCGGCATTCCCTCGATCTGTTCCGCCCATCCGGTCGTGCTCGACGCCGCGCTACTCCACGGCCGCGACAGCGGCCGTCCCGTGCTCATCGAGGCCACGTCGAATCAGGTCAATCAATTCGGCGGCTACACCGGCATGCGTCCCGCCGACTTCCACGCCTTCGTCATGGGCAAGGCCGACCGGGCGGGGCTCGCGCGCGAACAAGTGCTGCTCGGCGGCGATCATCTCGGCCCGAACTGCTGGCAGGACGAACCCGCCGCCGACGCGATGGCGAAGGCCGACACGCTGATCGAGGACTACGTCGCCGCCGGCTTCCGCAAGATCCATCTCGATTGTTCGATGTCGTGCGCGGGCGATGCGGCCGTACTGCCCGACGCCGAAGTCGCCGCGCGCGCCGCGCGCCTCGCCGCCGTCGCCGAACGCGCCTGGCAGCGCAGCGGCGGCGAAGCGCCGGTCTACATCGTCGGCACCGAAGTGCCCGTGCCGGGCGGGGCGAAAGAAGAACTGGACGAACTGCAAGTCACCCGCCCAGAAGCGATGGCGGCGACGGTGGCTGCGCACCGCCGGGCGTTCGCCGATCGCGGACTCGACGCTGCCTGGCAGCGCGTCATCGGCCTCGTCGTCCAACCCGGCGTCGAGTTCGACCATCACGACGTCGTCGATTTCAAGCCCGACAAGGCGCGCGCACTCAGCGCCGCGATCGAATCGTTTCCCGGGTTGATCTACGAGGCGCATTCGACCGACTACCAGACCCCCGAAGCGCTGGCCGCCTTGGTGCGCGGACATTTTGCCATCCTCAAGGTCGGTCCCGGCGTCACCTACGCCTTGCGCGAGACGCTGTGGGCGCTGTCCTTCATCGAAGACGAGATGCTCCCGGCCGGGCAGCGCTCCGACTTGCGCCACGTCGTGCTCGAGGTGATGCACGCCGAGCCCAAGTACTGGAACAAGTACTACACCGACGCGAGCCGGCTGACCTTGGACATGCAGTACAGCCTCAGCGATCGCGTGCGCTACTACTGGGCGCAGCCGAAGATCCGCGCAGCCTGCGACACGCTGATGCGCAACCTGGACGGCACGTCGCCGACGGGAGCGCTCCCGCTGGCCTTGCTCGGCCAGTTCCTGCCGCAGATGTACGACGACGTCCGCAGTGGGCGGCTGGCGAATTCCGCAACGAGCCTGTTGCGCGCGGGCGTGACTCGCGTGCTGGGTCAGTACGCCCAGGCCTGCGCACAGTCGCCGGCCTGACCGCGCGCTCAGCAAAAACTCCACCATCCTGGTCAAAGCCGGGATCCAGTACCTTTGCACTTCGACGCCTTGAAAGTCGCTGGATTCCAGCTCGCCTCGCGCTGCGCCCTCGCCCTTCGGCCAGCGTCGCTGCAAACGGGCCGCCCTGGCGAGGAAACCTGCGTAGGGCGGGAGAAGCC
>CBJLOV010000045.1:0-24928 GCA_966424745.1 uncultured bacterium | reverse complement strand
GCCGCATCGATCGGGAAGTAGCCGGCTTGATCCAAGTCGAAACCTTCGCACTTCTCGAGACCATTGTCGCGCAGCCATTCCCGCGTGACGAAAGTCTTGTGCGTCGCGTCCGACGCGTAGCCCTTGGCGCCGGGCACGACGGCGACGATCGTCGTCACGCCGAGCCGGGCGCAGGCGCGCCAGAGTTTGCGCATCACCGCGGGGGTGTCCTCGAAATGCTCGAGCACGTGCGAAATCGCAAAGGACTGGTAACGCCCGACCTCGAGCCGGCTCAGCGAAAAATCGTCGGTGTACGCGTCGTAAAAACGCGCATCGAGGCCTTCCTTGCACAGCGCCTCGACCAAGTACGGATTGACCTCGAGCCCGACCGATCCCGCCGGCAGACGAGCGAGCAACTGGCCCGCACCGCAGCCGAAGTCGATCGTCGCGCCGCGGACCTCCCGCAGCACGCGATCGAGATAAACCTTCTTGATCAGGCGCCGCAGCGGATGGCGGCTTCGCCGTAGCTGCTCGGCGGCATAAGCCGCGCCGAATTCCGATGTTTCGCTTGCCACAGGGTTACCTTGTTCCTTCGCTCACGCACGGGACAGCCGCTCTCGGTGATTGCATCATCGCCGGTCAGCGCAGCAGCCAGCGGTAGATCCACTGCCGCGCCCGCGCATTGACCCAGCCCATGGCAATGCCCAGTGCAAGGTCGCTCTGCGCGATGGCGTACTCCGGCATACCCGCATATTTCCTCGCGAAGTCGCGGAATTCCTGGTATTGCCGGGCGCCGATCGCCACGCTCCAGGAACCGCCCGAAATCCGGAACGCGGACAGCGTCTGCGGCAGATAATACGCATCGCCCGTCTGCAAAGCACGGAACCAATAGTCGAGATCGACCATGTAGCCGTAGGTCGCGTCGAACCGGCCGACGCGGCCGAGCAGTTCGTGCCGCAGCAGGACATTGCCCGGTTCGCCGATCAGGTTCGTGCCCCGGCGTATACAGGAACGGATCAGATCGCGCGCGGCGATGCGTTCGGCCCGATCGCCGAAGGCGGCACGCCGCATGATTTTGCGGCCCGACGCGTCGATGACATCGCGGCCGCCGAATACGAACGCATAGCGCTGCTCGACGTCCTGCTCCAACACGGCGACTTGCTGCGCCAGGCATTCCGCTGCCAGCACGTCGTCCTGCGGCATCAACTTGAAGTATCTGCCCCGCGCCTCGTCGAGGCAGCGATTCCAGTTGCCTTGCGGCCCCAGGTTGCTCGCATTGCGCAGATAGCGCACGCGCGGATCGGCGGCGTAACTCGCGGCGATTTCCGCCGTGGCGTCGCTCGAATTGTCGTCGATCACGACCAGCTCGAAATCCGCATGGGTCTGCGCCAAAACGGAATCGATCGCCGCGCGCAGATGCGCCGCGCCGTTGTAGGCGGGCATGCAGACAGATACGGTCGGCGGCGAAGAGGACATCGGTGCAGTGGCTCGGGCTGGGGCGAATTCGATCGGGGCGCCATGATACTCGATCGCTCCGCGCCGCCGGGCCGCGAGCAACCGCGGCCGGCTTCGATGCGGATTGGGTTAGACTACGCGGCCGTTCGTACTTGACGAGACCATGGCAAACCCCAATCTGCCTGCCGGTCGGACGTCCATTCCGGCCTCGCCGTTCGCCGCATTGAACGCCATTGCGAGCCGCTATCTGCTTCCGGCCTGGTTCCTGGGTTGGTCGGTCTTTTTCGCCTGGACCTCGATCTGTGCCGTCGCGAACTTCAGTTGGCGTCAGCCGACATCGGACGAGTACGTCAACTATCAGACGTTTCTCAACATGCCGTTTCCGCGAAACGTCCTGCAACCGGGCAACGGTCATCGCCCGATCTTCCCGAACCTGCTGATCGAGGCGGAGAACCGCTGGTTCGCCGCCGACCATTCGCTGCAATTCGCCTTCGGTCTGCTCTGCGCGGTGGCGACGGCGCTCGTGATCGCGCTCTGCGCCTGGCGCGAACGCGCATTGAGCCCGGCCGCGCGCGCAGCCTGCGTCATGCTCGGCACGCTCGGCGTGCTGTGCCTCGTCAACGGACGCATGCTGTTCCACAGCTACGAATCCGTGCACGTCTACCTGCTGACCTTGTCGGTGGCGCTGGCCGGCATCGCCACGTTCGAAGCATGGCAGCGGCAACAGCGACGCTGGCTGGTCTGGGCCTGCGTCGCCTGCGCCGTCGCCATGTTCTGCTTCGGTTCGGGCGTCGCGAGTTTTCCCGCGGTGATCGTTCTGGCCTTCGCCTTGCGCCTGCCCGTGCGCTGGTACGCGATCCCGGCCGCGGCGTTGGCCTTCTGTCTATTTTTATACTTGTTCGCCCTGCCCGGCGATGGAAGCGTGCGCGACGTGCTCGCTTTCCATCCGATCGACAGCGTGGTCATCGCGGCGGACTGGCTGTCGTCGCCCTGGGTGCGGCTCTGGCTCGGGCACGCGCCGCCGGCACTGGAGGATTCGTTCACCCAGGGCATGCCCTATCACCACTTCGGCGCGCGCGTGGTCGCCAGTGCCACCTGGCTGCAGAGTGCGAGCGGGGTATCGTGGCCCATGCTTGCGCGGGGCGCCGGGTTGGCCGGCATCGCCGCGTTCCTGGGCGTGCTCGGTCGATTCGCGTTCGTGCACGAGGCGAAACCGACGCGCCTGCAGGCGCTGGCACTGATGCTCTGCCTGTTCGCGCTCGCCACGGCGATCGTGATCAGCCTGGGCCGGCTCGATTATTTCCACAAATACCCCGATCAAGTCTGGGCCGATCGCTACATCGTCTGGCCGAACCTGTTCTGGAGCGGCCTTGCGATCCTGCTCGTCGTCGAAGTGCAGCGCCTGCGTTGGAAGACGCCGACCGCCATCGGCGCGGCGGCATTGATCGCGCTGCCCATGCTCGCACTGCCGACCCAGGCGGTGTACGCGACCTGGGCCAGCATCGTCTATCGGCATACGCAGCAGGCGGCGGCGATCGCGCGCAGCGGCCTGTTCGACCCCGGCCTGTTCCCCAACGGCGACGATGCAGGCCCCGATGATGTGCAACGCAGCCTCGCCCTGTTCAAGCAGCAGCGCAAAGCGATGTTCGCCGACCCGGCGTTCGCACTGGTCGACACCGTATGGCAGGGGCAGTTGGAACAATCCGGTCGTTTCGCCGGCGAGGCGCACGTCTACAACCTGCTCGATGCGCCGTCTTCCGAAGCGCGCGCCGCGCATTTCGAAGGCCGTATCGATGCCGGCGCCGCCGAGATTCAACGCGACGGCCAGCTCGCCGTACTCGACGACGACAACCGCATCGTCGGCCTGGCCGAGTTCAGCCATCTCTTGCGCGAGGACATGCTGATCTACCGCGTACCGCACAAGACCGGCTTCGACGGCTACATCCGCGGCTACCGCAGCGACGGCCGCTATCGGCTCGTGTTCCTGCCGCGCGGACAAGGCGCGGGCGTGCTGGTGACGACCATTACCGCGCCTGCGGCCGCGCAGAGGTGAACCATCGTCGTGCCCGCTGGTCTGCAGTGGGCGATGATTGCAGACGACGAGAACGTTGAAGTCAAGGATATGATCGAAGAAGGAATCGAGCCCGGGCATTCGCCCCGGCAAGCGTGGCTCCTGCATGTGTTCATCGCGCTCGGCGCCGCGGCGTGCATCGGCATCGTGTTCTGGCAGTTGCTCTACAACGGACCGTTCCGCTGGCATGTCTCCCTGCCTCAATTCTGGCAGGGCGGCATCGAAGCGCTGATCCTCGGCTGCGCTCTCGCGGCATTGCAGTTCTGGCGTCGCCGCAACATGCGGCTCGTTTTGTCCGTGCTCCTCGCCGAACTGTATCTGCGCCGCCACGCGGTCGACGCCGCGCTGCTCGTCGACCTGTTCTACTTCGAACTCGTTTTCGCTCTCGGCGCCGGCATCGGGCGCCTGTGCGGCGCCGGCAAACCCGAAGACCTCGTCGGCTATCTGCGCGCCTTTCTGCTCGGCTTCTGCACGTGGAGCGTCTGCGCATGGGGCGCCTCCGCGCTCGGCTTCGGCAGCGTCGTCGACCTGCGCATCCTGACCCTTGCCCTTGTCGTGCCGGCCGTCGCCGCGCGCTCCACGCCGGCCTGCCTGTTCGTCGAACGGCGCGTCGGCGAAATGCCCACGGCGCACAGAGCCGCCGCTGCCGCTTTGCTGGCGTGGTTTCTCGTGCTGTTCGCGCACAGCGCGATCACGCTCGGCTTCGACAGCGTCTGGTACGGCCTGCGCGGCGATCGCGTGCTCGCCGCCGCCGGTTCGGCATTCGCCTCGCAGGGCCTCGCCTCGCCGGTGCACTATTTCCCGAAAGCGTACGAGCTGTTCCTGCTGCCCGTTTCCGGATTCGGCAGCGCCAGCGTCGTACTCGGCGTCGGCATCGGCATGCTCGCCCTGCTTGCGGCCGCGTCGTGGCATCTGCTTGGCGAACTCGGCGTGCGCGACGGCCTCGCACGGCTCGCCGGGGTCGCCCTTGTCGTCACCCTGCCTGCGGTCGCCAACATCGCGCTCGAGGCAAAACCCGACGTGTTCAGCGCCCTCCTGCTTGCCTGCGCCTGGATCCATGCCGCGATCTTCGTACGCACGCGCACGTTCGCGGCATTGCTCTGGCTGCTCGCCCTGCTTGCGCTGTCGACGCAGGCGAAACTGACTGCGATTCCGTTCGCGGCCGCCCTGTTTGCGGCGACGGCATTCGCCGCTGTGTGGCGGCGCCCCGCTTCGGTGCAGCGCGCGCAAGTCCACGAGCTTCGCCTCGCCCTCGCCTTCTGCGCGCTGGTGCTGATCACTTGCGCGTTCACCACGGCGAGAACTCTCCTGCTCGCCGGCGTGCCGACCATCGGACCCGATCCGCTGCTCCGCCTCTGGTTCGCGCTCGGCTTCGATCTGCGCTTTCCGGCGGGCACCTTGCAATGGAGTCATCCCGTCGACTGGACCGGCATTCCGATGCTGTTAGTCGATCTATTGTTCCGTCCGCAGCTGTTGCCCCGCATCATCATCACCTGGATCGGCAACGTGTGGTTCTGGCTCGGCCTCGTCGCGCTCGTCTGCACTTTGCTGCGCTATCGTCGCGAAGCCCCCGCGTCCGCGGCCGTCGTTCCCGGCGTGGGCTTGGCGGCGGCCGCGTTCGTCGTGATGTTTTGCTGGGGTTTCGACGTCCGCGGCGGCGACGGCAACTACTTCATCGCCGGCATCGTACCCGCCACCCTGCTCGGCCTGGCCGCGGTCCGCCGGCGTCTCGTTGCGGCGGCCGGCCTGCGCCCCGCGTTCCTGCTCGCCGTCCTCGCCTTCGCCCTGTTCCAAGGCGGCTACAGCCTGCTGAGCGCGACCTGGAACCCGGGCACGCGCGGCTTCGACCTCGACTTCACGCGCGGCGTCCATGCGCAACGCGAGCTCGACAGGAAAGTCTTCGCGGAAAACGGCCTCGCCGCCATCGACGCGTATCTGCGCCATCTGCATCGCGTGCCGCGCGTGATCGGCTGCACACTCTATGGCGAGACACTCGGCATGCGCCTCCAGGCGAGCTTCGAGGGCTACGCGCAGTTGTCCTACTCGCATCGCGACGCCACCGACAGCGCGGCGCACTTCCTCGACTATCTCAAACGGGACGGCATCGACTACCTGCTCTTACCGCTGCCGGGAAATCCCGGCCCCGAATGCAAGAACGTACCGGTGCTCGCGCAGGTCGCCGCCGACCTCGACCGAAATGCGCAGGTGGAAGCGCTGCGAGATCGGCAATATGTTCTGTACGACCTTTCCGGTTTACGCTGAACCACATGGCTCGCGCGACGCAATTTCGCAAGCGCAGTGGAATAGAATGAAAAACCACTCCAGGGAATGCTCGTGATGGACGTCGCCGAACTCGCCACCCGATCGCAGGATTTTCTGCGTGCTCTCGATGCCAGGAAAAAGGCGCTCGCGCCTGCCGATTTCGAATGGTATCCCTACGGCACGATGCACAACTTCCCCATCCTCGAGCGACTGCTGACCGGCACGAACCGCAATCCTCTGCCCCATCCGGAAACGGGCCCGATCGCCGACATCGGCGCCGCGGACGGCGACACCGCGTTCTTTCTCGAATCGCTCGGTTACCGCGCGCACGCGATCGACTATCCGCCCACCAACTACAACAGTTGCCGCGGAATCCGCCTGCTCAAGGAGTCGCTCGGTTCGAGCGTGGAGATCCTCGAAACCGATCTCGATTCGCAATTCGCGCTGCCCGCGCGCGAGTACGCCCTCGCCTTCTTCCTCGGCATCCTCTATCACTTGAAGAACCCTTACTTCGTCCTCGAGTCGCTCGCGCGCAGCGCGCGCCACGCCTTCATCAGCACGCGGGTGACGCGCTACAACATCGCCGACACGGCAAAGAACCCGTACCCAGGCACCAATCTGCAGCGTGTGGACATCGCGAGCGTACCCGCCGCCTATCTGGTCGCCCCGGACGAAACCAACAACGACGCGACGAACTTCTGGATGTTCACCGACGCCGGCCTGCGCCGCCTCCTGCACCGTACCGGCTGGGACGTGCTCGACTACTTCACGCTCGGCAATACCACGGATTCGGACCCGGCCACCCATGCCGGCGACGAACGCGCGTTCTGCTACGTGCGCAGCCGGCATTTCTAGCGAGCCTGCCCTGACGTCGGGCGGCAACGTCCGTGGCGGGCGTTGCCGTAAAACGCGCCGCGCTTCTCAAGCGCTCGGAAAGCTTTCGCCGAACGTGAAGGCGGCGGTCATGCCGGCGAGCAGGCACGCGCTCGCAAGCAACCAGACGAGCAGCGCGTGAGGCCGCTTGAGCCAGCACGCGAGGGCGAGAAAAACCGGTGCACAGGTCGACAGGTATCGCGTCATCGCGGTCACGGTGCCCGTGCTCCATGGCAACAGAACGCAGAGCAATGTGAACACGCCCAGGGCGAGATGCCGCCGCCAGAGCAGCCAGCCCGCCGCGCCGAGTCCGAGCAGGACGCTGGCCAGATTCAGCCAGAGGATGTTCCAGGGTTCCGCGAGCAGCAACGGATCGGCGAGGAAGCGTCGAAACGGATCGAGAAGGTTGCCGCCTTTGCGCCCCCAGGTCGCTTGGATGTGGACGAAGGCGAGCGGATCGCCGGTCTTTCGCCACAAAATCCACATGAACACCGCGAGTCCCAAGGTCGCGGCCAACGCGAGCGCGGAGCGCTTGAGCAGACTCGTCTGTCGCCGCGCCTGCCACCAGAGCACGGGAGCGAGCAGCACGCCGACGACGCGCGTACCCGAACACAGGGCGGCGAACAGCGCGGCCCACGACCAACGCTGCGCCTGCATCGCGAGCAGGCTCGAGGCGAGCAGGAACAGGTACAGCGATTCGGTGAACGGCAGCGAGAAGAAGTAGGACGTCGGCCACAAGGCGATGCACAACACCGCGCGCAGGGCGGCGTCCTCGTCGACGGCGAGGCGCATCCAGCGCCAGATCTGCGCCAACGCGGCGACGAACAACACGTTGGCGAGGAGCATCCCGGCCAGCCACGGCGCCAGGCCCAGGCCGATCAGGCCGCGCCATAGTTTGGGGTGCAGCGGAAAGAACGCCCAGCTCGCCTGCGTGCTGGTATCGAACGGACGCTTCTCGTAGCCCTGCTCGGCGATGCGCAGATACCAGCCGGCGTCGCCCTGCAGGGCAACGTGAGTCGCATAGTCGAAGAAGGCCCGCGTGAAGACCCGAATCGTTTCCGTCGGCCGTTGCGGATCCGCATGATGTTCCCGATAACCGAACGCGATCGCCGCGGCCATGAAGATCAGCAAGCGGGACAGGACGAATACATACAGGGCGATCTTGAACCCGCGCAGCCGTTCGCCGGCACGCGGCCTTGTCTCGGCGACGGTCTCCTGCGCCATCGATGCGGGAGTCAATAGCGCCGAAGCGGCGAGATCCTTGGAATTCACGGGGGCCAAGCGTGCTGCCGGTCCGAGGCGGTGCGCAGAGTGTAACCAGATTCCCTATGCAGATGAATGACGCCGCTCGAGCCGCTCAAGGGGCCGGAGTTATCTGCAGGTCGCGCAAGTAACTCCAGTCGCAGACGTTGTTGTTCCCCGCGCCGAACTCGACGCGCAGCGTCGCCGGCGACTGCACATGGAACGGCTCGCTGGCGAAGACGCGTTCTTCGTTGTAGGCCGGCGCGGCGAACGGATCGATCCGCGCTTGCCACAAAATGCGCGGTGCGGCGCCTTCTTCGCCGAGGCTCAGCGTGGCCGTCACCCCGTCGGCCTGATCTTTGCCGCAGCCTGGCGAGGTGGGCATTCTCTCCAAAAGGCCCAGTGCGCCGCTTGCGCGGTAAGCCCCGGGGCCGAGGCTGAATTCGATCCACGCCGGTGCGTGCATGAACACGGCCGAACGGCCGCGTTCGCTCACCACGTCGAACGCCGCGCTCTGGTCGCTGGCCGGCTGCGAGAAGCCGGGATAGGCCATGCTTTCTTCGAACTCGGAATGATCGTCCGCAGCGAACGGACCCGCCAAGGGCACGATCGCGATGCGCATGTCCCGCTCGAACATGGAGACGGACCAAGCAGGAGCTTCGATGCTCAGCTGGGCAGCGCGCAGCTCCGGGTTTGCCTCGGTCGCATGCACCCAGTCGCGCACGTTGCGCAAAATCGGACTCACCATGAAGCCGCTCTGCACCCCGCGGCGGAGCAGGCGGAAGGCCATATGCCTGCCTGTCGCCGTGCGCAGGTTCAGCCAGAGCGGCGGCTCGCGCAGGACGAACGCGCGCAGGCGGCCGAGCCAGCTCGGGCGCGCCTCGACGAAGAGAAGTTGCGGCGCGGACGCAGGCGGCAATTCGATCTTCTCGCCGAGGCGCAGCGTGCGGTATGCCGAAGAAGGCGGCTCGACGATCGCTGCTGCAACGGCGTCGGTGCGTTCGAGCAGCAGGTAGCCCGCTTCGATGAGGCGCGGACGGTAACGCTTGAACAACATCGCGAGCGCCAGTCCGTCTTCCTGCATCGGATAGCGCCCATCGATCGGCTGCAGCTTCAGGATCGCGAAGCGCGGCGCCCGCGCGCCGGCGAAGTACGCTTCGTTGATCCGCAGCAGCTCGGGCGTGTAGGCCGAATAGCTCTGGAACACCGGCCGCGGACGATAGTCGAGCCCAAGACCGAGCACGATCCCCTGCTCGATCATGAGCATGTCCACCGATTCGGCGCCGACCAGTTGCGCGATGCGCGGCAGCTTGATCGACGCGCGCTGCGCGTCCCATTCGGTGCGGCGCATGCGTTCGAAACGGCCGGGTTTGTGCAGGATGCGCAGGTTCTCGACGACGGTCGAGCCCGCCTCGCGCAATATGCTGCCGGGCGCCGCCGGCGCAAGGAGCAAAAAAACCGCCAGCGACGACGCCGCCACGATACCCGCGACGGAATTCGAGCGGCGCCGGTCGCGGCGCTCGCCTTCGCAGCTCAGCGCCGCGAACGGAACGAGACTGACGCAGGCAAAAAAAAGCACCCAGTGATCGGTGCGGGTGAAGAAGGCGCGCCAGACGATGAAGCTCAGAGCGGCGAAGAATGCAAACGCGAACAACGCGGTCGCTTTCGTCTCCTGCGTACGGCCGATCCACGCCAACGCAAAAACGAGCATTGCCAGCGCCGCCACACCGACCGCCTCGAGCATGCCGTCGGCCTCCATGCTCATCGCCGCGCCGTATCCGCCGGCAACGTCGAGGCTGGTGCCGAGATAGGCGAACAGCCCCGACCACGTCTGCCCGCAGCCAAGCCACCCTGCGAGATACGCGGCGGCCGCGAGAGCGGCGAATGCGAGCGCATCGAGAGGACGCCGCCGCCACAGCAGCCAGCCGGCGAGCAGCGAGGTCCATAGGACGAAAATCACGATCGAGGTGAACTTGATCAAGGCGATCGCGGCGAGCAGCGCACACAGGGCGACCCACGACGTCCAGCGCTTCAGCGGTGGCTCGTCGGCGCCGTTCACGACCGCGGCGAACGCGAACGCAAACGTTGCATACCAGGCCACGTCGCCGGCGGTCCACTGCAGCCAGATCACGAGCACGGCGATCATCGCCAAAACGGTCCAGCGCGGCAGCGAGCGCAAAGCGAGGGCGAACACACACGCCTGGCCCAGCGCGAGCACGATCTGCGCGCTGAAAAACAGGCGCTCGAGCCCCGGGTAGTACGCCGCGCGCGGGGTGAGAAAGCCGAGCGGGCCGTAAGTGAACACGATATCCACGCCCCAGCGCAGACCGTGCGCGAACGCCCAGCGCAGTACCGCGGACCAGGTCGGATCGAGTTCCAGGGAAGGCGGCGTGCCGAAACGCAACAGCAAAAGGAAGAGCACCGGCAGGGTGAGCCAGAAGCTCGCCGCCTTCGCGCGCGCAAACTGCCTAGCCTTCGCCGCCGGCGGCGCGACGCTCTCCCGATGTGCCATGGACTGCCCGCTCCCTCATGAGAGCGCGCATTCTAGCGGCAGCCCCGGCGCCGCGACAGATCACTGCCTGGCGCGCTGCTCCTCGAGCGTCAGCGCCACCTTGTCGCGCAGATAGACCGGCAACGCGTCTTCCGCGGCGGGGCGCTCGCCGCGCGCGAAACGCGGCGCGGCGAGGCGCAGCACGGCGCGGGCCTGGGGATAGCGTGCGCCGTCGGCAAACGCGGGCGGCGCCGGCAGTCGCGCGGCAAGCGCATCGCGATAGGCTGTCCAGCCGGTGCCGACGACGCTCCAGGCGCGATCGCGCCGCTGCGCATCTTGTCCGGACTCCCACTTTTCCGCGGGGCCGACGGTTTCCGGCGAAATCGCCTCGACCAGGCCGTCGGCGGTGCGGCGGAACGCGCCCGCGTAGATTTCGCCCATGCGCGCATCGATCACGGCGAGAATCGCGCCGCCGCGATGTGCGGCGTCGTCCGGCGCATCGAGGGCGAGCGCGGCCAGCGACGAGACCGGCACGACCGGCCGGTCGAGCCCGAGCGCCAGCCCCTGCGCGACCGAAATCGCCAGGCGCACGCCGGTGAACGCGCCCGGCCCGCGCCCGACGGCGATGCCGTCGATGTCGCGGCGCGCGAAGCGCGCCTCGGCGAGCAGCGACTCGATCATCGGCAGGATCAGCTCGGCGTGCCGGCGCGGCGCGAGCTCGCTGCGTTCGAGGATCTTGCCGTCGAAGCCGAGCGCCGCGGAGCAGGCTTCGGTCGCGGTGTCGATGGCGAGGAGGATGGGGTCTGGCATAGCGTGTCTGCTCGATCCGCGCGGAGGGGCGGCCTGCGAAGTTCAGGCCGAAGCGTTCTGTGCGGCGGGCGCATAAGTGTACCAATCCACCCTGCGGGTCAGGTACATCAGCGCGGCGACGACGACGAGCAGCGCGATCGCGCCCGTCAGCAGCGAGTACTGCTCGCTCATGACGAGGCCATAGAGCAGGGCGTAGATCAGCGCCAGCGCCGCGCCGAGCAGCATGCCGGCGCGGCGCGCCCGCAGAACCGCCGCTGCGTAGCCGCCGAACAGCACGACCACGGCCGCCGCCGCCGAGAAGTACGCGCCGGCAAAGCCGATCTGTTCCGACAGCGCGAGCAGGAGGACATAGAACGTCGTCAGCGCCAGGCCGACGAGCAGGTATTGCACCGGGTGGACGCGCAGTTTCCTGAGCACCTCGAACAGGAAGAACGCGACGAAGGTCAGGGTGACGAACAGGACGCCGTATTTTCCCGTGCGCTCGTTCTGCTGATAGAGATCGACCGGCTGGTAGAGATTCACGCCGAATGCGGCCGCGGCGGGCTCCACGCCGGCTTCGCTCTCCTGCCAGTGCTGGCCGTAGCTGCGATTCAGATCGAGCACCTGCCATTGCGCCGAGAATCCTTTTTCGTCGACCGCGCGCTGCGCCGGCAGGAACGCGCCGTCGAAGCCGGGATTCGGCCACGACGCGGCGAGGCTGGCCTGGGTCTGCCGCGCCAGCGGCAGGAAATGCAGATTGCCGCTGCCGGCCAGAGTCAAATTCAGTTCGAAGGCATGCGCCTCGTCGGCGGCGGACGATTTCACCCAGCCGGAGAGATCGATCGGCAGCGTGATCGCGCGCATGGCGCCCCTGCCGTCGGCCGGACCGAAGGCGTGCTCGCCGGCATCGAGCTTCAGCGCCGAGATGCGGCGGATGCCGCGCACGTCGGCGATCGGCAGACGCAGCTCGGCCTGATCGAACAGGTATTCGATCTGCCGCGTTTCCTCCGCGCCGGCCCTGGGCCCGGCGAGCGCACGCAGGTCGCGGGCGAGGAAGCGCCCGGAAATCTTCAGTTCGGCGATATAGACCGGAGTCGAGTAGATGCCGTAGGCGCGTATCTCGGGCGCCAGCATTCCACCGATGTCGAGCCGGTCGGCGAGCACGATCTCGGTGTGCTCCTCGGTGACCCAGCCGTTCGACGAGGGCACGCGCACGCGCTTGGGGATCGCCAGCACCGGGCCGCCGACATTCTGCGCCGCGCCCCACCGTTGCGAGATATCGGACAGCGCCTGCGAGCGCAGGCTGCCGCGCTCGGCAATCAGGTTCTGCACCTGGACGAGCGGAATCAGCATCAGCAAGGCGAGAAAGCCGATGCCAAGTACCTTGAACGTGATCGACTGCGAAAGATTGAGCGCCATCACCCTTCTCCACGAGGAATCCGCCGCCATCAGAATCCCGGCGGCGAACAATGAAGTGGACCAATCCGGGCAAATTGCGGTCGCGCGCTTGCCATATTCTGATCGATGCTTGCCGGCTTCGTTGGGGAAGCAAGGTCAAGATCGAACGAACGCCACGAAGGCACGCAAGGCACGAAGAAGAAGCCGCGAAGAAAAGCCGGGATCTTCGAGGCGCACCCGCCCCGGCGTTTGGCCGGGAATCGAGCCGATGCGCAAAGCCGGTAGTCGAGGCAGGCTACAGCGGTTGCGGTGGAATGCCGGCGTAGCAGCGGGCCAACTCTTCCAGCATGCGATGCCCCCGCGGGAATGGGCGATCGTCGACGCAGGCGATCTCGCACACGGGCGTACTCGAATTGGTGAAGAACGCGGCGCGGAATTCGCCGAGCTCGGCCAGGTGGATCGTGCGCGTCGCGCTGGGAATGCCCGCGCGCGCGAGCGCCGCCTTGAGCAGTTGCATGCCGACGCCGTCGAGCTGCGGCGCGTCGGGCCAGGCCACGCCGCCGCCGGCGTCGACGAAACCGATGTTCCAGATCGAGCCTTCGCTGATGCAGCCCTGCTCGTCGGCGAAAACGGCATCGTCGAAACCCGCCTGGCGGGCGAGGCGGCGGTAGTGGAACAACGGAAACGTACCGACGTGCTTGATCGCGGCGAGCTCGCGCGCATAGCGGAACGATTTCACCCGCTGCGGCCCTAAAGCGCCTGGCGGCGCGGGCGCGGCGATCACGAGCACGTCGGCCTCGACCGTCTTGTCGAGCCGGGCGCGGTCGAGCGCGCGTGAAAACACATTGACGCGCACGGACACGTCCCCCTCCGCACCTTCGACGGCGGAGCGCAGATGAGCGCGCACGCGGTCGCGGTCGAGTTCGCTGCCGAACAGCTCGCGCGTGGCGCGCTGCAGGCGGTCCAAATGCAGGTCGAGTCCGCGCACGCCGTCCGGTTCCGCGCGCAGCGCGGTGAAGTGGCCATAGTTGGTCTGCACGAGATGGCGCAGATCGTCGACGCCGGCGGGTTCACCGTTGAGCAGAATTTTCATGCGCAGACCCGCCGCCGCGACCGGGCCGTTTTCGACCTCCGCGCCTTGGCGCCGCGGCGCGTCTTCACGAGTCCTCCGCCACGGTGAAGAAATTCTGCACGTCGGCCAGTTCGCGCGTGATCGGCATCGGCGGCAGGCTGCGCAGGAACAATTTGCCGTACGCCTTGGTCGTCAGACGCGGGTCGCAGAGCATCAGCACGCCGCGATCGGCGACGTCGCGGATCAGGCGGCCCGCCCCTTGCTTCAAGGCGATCACCGCCGCCGGCACCTGCCAGTCGAAGAACGGATTGCCCCCGGTTTCGCGCAGGGCGTTCAGGCGCGCGACGAGCACCGGATCGTCCGGCGCGGCGAATGGCAGCTTGTCGATGATCACGCAGGACAACGCTTCGCCGGCAACGTCGACGCCCTCCCAGAAACTCGCCGCGCCGAGCAGCACGCCGTTGCCGGACTCGCGGAACCCGGTCAGCAACTGGTGCCGCGGCGCGGTGCCCTGGATGAACAGCGGGAACGCCGAATCCGCAAGCAGCTCCGCCGCACGCCTGAGCGCGCGATGCGAGGTGAACAACAGGAACGTGCGCCCGCGCGCGGCGTCCAGCACGGGACGCGCGGCGGCGATGACGCGATCGGTATAGTCGGACCCATTCGGATCGGGCAGGCCCTTCGGCAGATAAGCCAGCGCCTGGCGTCCATAGTCGAACGGACTGGCCAGGCTCAGGTTCACCGGATCGTCCAGGCCGAGCTGCCGCGAAAAGTGCTGGAAGTCGCCGGCGACCGACAGGGTCGCCGACGTGAAGATCCAGCTCGCGCGCGAGGCCCCGCGCAGCGCGCGCATCGGCGGCGCCAGATCGAGCGGCGTGGCGTGGAAGGAAAAGCCTTGCTGGAACAGCTCGTACCAATGCACCGCGTCGTGTGCGCCGCCGTCGAGCACGGCATGCAGGCGCTGGCACAAGGCTTCGGCGCGCTGATGCGCGGAGTCCATCCCGCGCGAACGCTCCGCATGCGGCGCCAGCGCCTCGGCCAGCTTGCGCAACGCTTCTTCCAGTTCGTGCAGCTCGCTTTGCGCAATGCTGTCGTTTTCGATGAGGACGAACGCGCCCTTGGCCGGCAGTTTGTCGAGAGCCAGGCGCACGCGGCGCAGCACCGGCGCGATCGCCTCGATCGGCTCGCGCAGCGTCGCCAGCGCGCCGGTCACCGACGCGCATTCGGCGAGCGCGTCCTGGGCCAGCTCCGTGATCTGGCGCGAGGTGATGCTCGTGGAGAAGAATACCCCGGCCAGCTCGGGAATCTGATGCGCTTCGTCGAGGACGAAAGCCTGCGCGCCCGGCAGGATTTCGCCGAACCCTTCCTGCTTGATCGCGAGGTCGGCGAACAGCAGATGATGATTGACGACGACGAGATCGGCTTCCTGCGCCGCGCGCCGCGCCTTGACGACGAAACAATCGCCGTACATGGGGCATTCCGCGCCGAGGCAGTTCTCCGCGGTCGAGGTCACCCGCGGCCACAGCGGCGAATCCTCCGGCACCTCGGCGAACTCGCCGCGGTCGCCCGACTGCGTACGCTTCGACCACGCGCGGATCGCCTGCAGGTGCGAGACCTGCTCGCGCGAGGTCAGGCGTCCGTCGCGGCCGAGCTGGTCGGTGCGGTACAGGCATAGATAATTCGCGCGCCCCTTGAGCAGACTCGTCTTCAGGCGCGCCCCGATCGTCGCGCGCACGCGCGGCAGGTCGCGATGGAACAGCTGATCCTGCAGGGTCTTCGTTCCGGTCGACACGATCACACGCTTGCCCGAACGCAGGGCCGGCACGAGATAGGCGAAGGTCTTGCCCGTACCCGTACCCGCCTCGGCGATCAAGGTCTCGCGATTCGCAATCGCCTCCTCGACCGCCTCGGCCATGACCTGCTGGGATTCGCGCGGGGCGAAATTCGGCGCTTCGTGGGCGAAGGGGCCGTCCGGCCCGAGCAGATCGCGCGCGCTTTGGCTCTGGCCGATCACGTCCGTGCGCCTTTGTTCATTTTGCTTTCGCTCATCATCTCCGCGATTGCGCGCGGGGCTGAACCTGATTCACGCATAGAGGCGCGATTCATCGCGCCCGGCTTTTGCTCGTCATTCCCGCGAAGGCGGGAATCCAGCGCCTTTGCTTTTGCGTCTTTGACTTTTAGCGGCAAGAGCTTCCGCTCGCCCCGCGTAGGACGGGAGAAGCGAAGCGCATCCCGCCTTGTTGGTCGTATGCCGCGGCGGCGGGATGCGCCGCTGCGCGGCTTCTCCCGCCCTACGCGCTCGACGCGGCTGACGGGAACGCCGGGATCAAAAGACGGAACAAGATCAAAAGCAAAACCGGGCGCGATGAATCGCGCCCCTACGACACCGCGGCCTTTCTTCGGCTTCTGCGCGCACGATGCGCGCGCTCTTGCTCTTCCCGGGGCTCCATTACATTGCGGCGGCAGCGGTCGATTAGGCCCGTCAGGGGCGGCGCGATGGATCGCGCCGATTCCGCTGTTGCACACGGAGGTGCAATTAGCGGAACCCGGCCGCTGGCGCGAACCCTTCGGACAGGATGTCCGAAGGGCGCAATGTTCTGGGGCGTGCTTTCTCCGGGTTACTTCTCTTTGCACGAGCAAAGAGAGGTAACCCGCTCGTCCAGAGGACGAGCGGAAGCTCTTGCTCTTAAGGTCAAAGAGCCAAAAGCCAAGTCGCTGGATTCCCGCTAAAAACATGCGGGAATGACGAGCAAGAGCAAAGGCCGGGCGCGATGAATCGCGCTCCTGCAGGGTAACGACAAGCGAGGAGCAAAAGCCAAGCGCAGCGCCAACGTGTCAATAGCGCGCCGGCGCCGCCTGCTTGCACGCCGCGACTTGCGCCTGGGCCTGCGCCGCGCCGGCGGTGTCGCCGAGGGCGCTGCGTGTTTCGACCAGCGTCTGCTGGTTGCGCGCGCAGAGCGCGCCGACCTTGGGACCGACGTCGTAGGCTTTCTGCGCGACATCGCCGGCCTGGCGCCATTCGCGCAGTTCGACGAGCAGCTCGGCCTCGAACTGCAGGATGTCCGGCGTGGCGCCGGCGATTTTCTCGGCCTTGCGCACGGCGTCGAGCGCCTGCGCGGGCTGCCCCTGCGCTTCGAGGTCGCGAGCCTGCTTGAGCAGGCCGTCGACGGCGGGATCGCGCAGCGGCTTCACTTCGACCGCGGATTCGAGCTTGGTACCGGCGGCGCGGATCGCGGCGACCGCGGCGGTCGCGTCGCGGTCCGGCTTGGCCGCGGCCTTGGCCGGCGGCGCGGGCTGGGAACAGGCGGCGAGCAGCGCACCTGCGGTGATTGCACAAACGGCAAACGGGAAAAATTTCATTTCTATACCTTGCGCGGAACGGCGGCGTGCGATGCCGGCGGCGGCGCCGGAATCGGTCGGCATAGTTTACGGGTTTCCGCTGAAGATCGACCGTATCTCCTGCAGCACGCAACGATCGGTCGCGGTCGGCGCGTATCCGGCCATGAACGGCAGTTGGCGGGCCCCGCCGCACTGCGCGTCGGTGCGCTCGCCCGACTTCGGATTCACGGTGACCAGTTCGATGCCGTCGAGCGGCACGTCGAGCGGCGCGCTCGGCAGCTTCTTGAACAGCGCGATCCAGGCGGCGAGGCCGCCGGTCGCGCCCCATAGGCCGGTCACCTTGTTGTCGTCGCGGCCGACCCAGGCGACGGCGAGATGCGAGCCGGTGAAACCGGCGAACCAGGAGTCGCGCTGCGAATCGCTGGTGCCGGTCTTGCCGGCCGCGCGCAACGGGCCGAGGCCCTGGTCGGAAATCGCGTGCGCGGTGCCGTACTGGGCCACGTCCTGCATCGCGAACGTGACCAGCCGCGCCGGCTGGATGTAGTTGCCGGCGCCGGACTTCACCCCGTAGCGCGACAGCGGCCTGCCCTGCGCGTCGACCACGCCGCGCAGCGCGCGCAGCGGCAGCGCATGCCCGTCAGCGGCGAAGTATTGATAAAGCTGCGCGACCTGGAGCGGCGACAGATCGACGGCGCCGAGCAGCAGCGAGGGATTCGGATTGATCTCGGCATCGAGGCCGAACGAGGCGAGGAAACCGCGGATCTTGGGCAGGCCGAGCGCAAGGCCGAGATGCACGGTCGCCAGGTTGTACGAATGCGCGAGCGCGTCGACGAGCGGCACCTGGCCGTGCGTTTCGTGGTCGTCGTTCTGCGGCGTCCAGCGCGAGCCGTTCGGCATGGTCATATCGACCGCCGAGTCGTCGAGCAAGGTCGCCAGCGAATATTTGTCCGGCTGCGCCAGCGCGACCAGATTGACGAACGGCTTCACCAGCGAACCGATCGGCCGCCGTGCGTCGAGCGCGCGGTTGAAACCCGGGTCGGTCGGATCGCGGGCGCCGATCAGCGCTTCCACTTCGCCGTTGCGCGCGCCGGTGACGATCATCGCACCCTGGGTTTCGGCCTGCTTCCTGCCGAGGCCGTCCAGGGTTTTGGTCAGCGCCTGCTCGGCGTAAGTCTGCGTCGACGGCGCCAACGTGGTGTAGACGACGAGACCCGCCCGCTGCAGCTGCGCATCCGGATAGTCGCGCTGCAATTGCTGGCGCACGAGATCGAGGAAGGCCGGATAGCGATTGCGCGGCAGGCCCGGCGTATCGGCGACGCCGAGGCTCGAAGCGCGCGCCGATTTCAACGTCGCCTCGTCGATCAGGCCGGTCTCGTAGAACGAGTTGAGCACGACGTTGCGCCGGGTCAGCGCGCGCTCGGGATTGCGCCGCGGATCGTACAGGCTCGGGCCCTGCACCATGCCGACGAGCAGGGCGATCTCGGCCGGCTTCAGGTCTTTCGCGTCGCGACCGAAGTAGAACTCCGCCGCCGCGGCGAAACCGTGCACGGCCTGCCCGCCCTGCTGGCCGAGGAAGACCTCGTTCATATAGGTTTCGAGGATGCGGTGCTTGTCGTAGCGCGCCTCGATCAGCAGCGCGATGATCGCCTCGTTGAATTTGCGCGTCGCCTTGCGGCTCGAGTCGAGGAACAGGTTCTTGACCAACTGTTGGGTCAGCGTGCTGCCGCCCTGGACCAGATGCCCGGCGAACAGGTTGGCGAGCATCGCGCGCGCGATCGCGAAGGTGTTGATGCCGTGATGATGGGCGAACTCGCGGTCCTCGACCGCCTGCAGGCCCTTGACGAGCAGCGGCGGCAGTTGCTCGAGCTTGACCACGCGGCGCTCCTCCTGCTCGGCGCCGTACAGCGTGGCGATGCGGGCCGGATCGAGGCGCGCGTAGTCGAGCGCGGCGCCCGAATCCGCATCGCTGAGCGCGGCGACGCCGTTCGCTGACAGGGTGACGGCGACGCGGCGCTGCTTCTGCGCGCCTTCCGCATCGGCGAAAGCCCGGCGCGCGATGACGAAGCGCGATCCGTTGCGCGCGTACGTGCCCGGATTCTGCGCCGAGGCCTCGGCTTCGTAGCGGGCAGCGTCGAGCTCGAGCAGCAGGGCATCGGCCGACATCGGCACGCCGACGCGCAGCTCGAGCGGCCGCGCGTACACGCGGCTCGGCACGTCCCAGGAGAAATCGTCGAAGCGGCTGCGCAGCTGCGCATCGAGGTTTTGCACGTACAGCGGCAGGAAACCGATCGCGAAACCGAGCAGCACCCAGCAAGGCACGCGCACATAACGCCAGAGAAAACCGACCGTGCTCAGCGATGCGGAAATGAAGGACAAAGCGTTCTGTGGTCCTGATTGCGGTGGCCGCAGTCTACTCGATCGTCGCCGAAGCCCGAGCCGCCGCGATGACTTTGCGCGCCGCATCCGCGATAATTTCGGCGTTTTGCCATATTTGGCCACGGATTTTGCCGATGCTCCGCGAGAAATACCGATCTGACCGCGCGCAAACGGGACGGCTCCGCTCAGCGGCTTTGCGTTCCCTTCCGGCAGGAAAACCGCGGAATCGGCGCAGGTAACGGATTTCGCTTTGATCGAATCGAACTTCAAACATCCTCTGCGCTTGTGCGTATTCGGCGCACAGGCCGCGGAAGCGGGTTGGCTCGCAAGCGCGCGCGCGGAAGCGGACGGCGCCGAACTCTGTCTGTTCGGGGCGTCCGCCGCCGCCCCGGCCGCGACTGCCTTCCCAGACATCGAAGGCGACGACGTCCATGCCGTGCTGCGCGCCGCCGCGCAAGCCTGGCCCGGCGACGACCTCGTCCTGCTGCGCACGAACACATCGCTGCCGCGGCACTGGCGGGCGCGCCTCGTGCGCGCGCTGAACGCCGCGGACGTGCTGGTTGCGTCCGCGCTCGACAACACCGACGCCGCGCGCTCGCCGCTGATCGCCGGCATGCGCAGCGACGCCGCAGCGGCCGCGGTCGACGCGCTGTGCCACGCCTACGGCCGTGGCGATGCGATCGAAACCTCGTCGTTCTCGCCGCTGCTGAGCGCATGGAGCGGCCCCCGCCTGCACAAGATCGACGCCGCAAAAGTACACAATGGTACTTTGCCGCAGACGCTCGCCGTCCGCGGCGTGCTCGTCGACCGCCTCTACGTCGCCGATCCGTCGCGCGAACTGCGCGGGCCGGCGACCGTGGCGCCGGGCGAGGACGCGCCGCCGCCTTCGCCGCTCGGCGAACTGCGCGAGAAAGTGTCCTCGGCGTTAAACGCGGGCCCGAGGTTCGATCCGAACGACCGACCGCACGCCCACTACGGGCTCGACGGCAAGCCGGTCGTGCTCCACGTCCTGCACGGCTGGGGCGGCGGCGCCGAACGCTTCGTCCGCGACCTGGCCGCCGCCGACGGCGCGCGCAACCATCTCGTGCTGATCGCGCGCGGCAATTTTCCGCGCCGCCGCTACGGCGAATCGCTCGATCTCGTCGACGCCGCGTTCTCAGCCCCTGCCTTGCGCAGCCTGACCCTGCCGGACCCGATCCGCAGCACCGCGGCCGGCGACGGCGCGTACCGCGCCTTCCTCGACGAGATCGTGCGCGATTTCGGCGTCGATGCGCTGATCGTGTCCTCGCTGATCGGCCACAGTCTCGACGCGCTGCGCAGCGGCCTGCCGACCGTGCTCGTCACCCACGACTATTATCCGTTGTGGCCGATCCTGCACTGCGACTTCGGCGATGCGAAGCTCGCGTTCGACGACGCGCAGCTCGTCGCCGACCTGCACCGGGCGCGCAGCGACTTCGAATTCGCCGAACACGATCCCGACTACTGGCGTGCGCTGCGCGAAGCCTACGTCGCCGCCGCGCTCGCGGCGGACGTGCGCATCGTCGCGCCGAGCCGCTCGGCGCTGCGCAACCTGCTGCGCATCGAGCCGCGCTTCGCCGCCGCCGCATCGACGGTGATCGCGCACGGCCTCTCGCCGTGGCCGCCGAATGCGCCGCTGCCGACGCCCGCGCCGCCGAAACGCGAACGCCTGCGCCTCGTCGTCCCCGGTCGCGTGCGCCGCGGCAAGGGCGCGGAACTGCTGCGCGCCGCCCTGCCCTTGCTGCGCGAGCACGCCGACGTCTTCCTGCTCGGCGCCGGCGGCGAAGGCGAGCAGTTCTTCGGCGAGGCCAACGTCCACGTCGTGCTCAACTACCGGCGCGAAGACCTGCCCGCCCTGCTCGCCCAGGTGCGGCCGGACGCCGCGCTGCTCCTGCCCACGGTCGCCGAGACGTTCAGCTACACGCTGTCGGAGCTTTCCAGCCTCGGTGTTCCGGCCGTCGCCACGGCCCTGGGCGCGCTCGCCGAGCGCGTCGACGACGGTGTCGACGGCTGGCTCGTCGCCCCCGAACCCGAGGCCGTCGCAACCCGCGTGGCCAAGCTCGCGTCGGATCGGGCCGCGCTCGCGTCGGCACGCGCGGCGCTGGCCGCCGCCGCGCCGCGCAGCGTCGCGCAGATGGCCGCCGACTATGCGTCCTTGCTGCCGCAGGCTCCGCGGCCTGCCGCCGCCACGCCCGCAGCGTCGCTCACGCCCGCGGCGATCGCCGCGCGGACCGGCGCGGCCTTGCTCGGCAATGCGCAGCGCGCGAACGCCGAGCTGCGCCGCGAAGTTGCGCAGCGGCAGAAGGAAGTGTCGCAGCGCGTCGAATGGGCGCTCGATCTCGAACGCGATATCCGCCGCGGACGCAAGGTCATCGCCGAGCAGGAAAAAACGATCGCATCGCGCACGCGGTGGGCCCGCCAGGCCGCGGCGCGCGAGAAAGCCGCGCAGATCGAACTCGGCGAACGCACGCGCTGGGCGCTCGATCTGGACTCGCAGTTGCAGGATCTGCGCGGCCACCACAACGGTTTGCTCGCCGCGCACGCGCAACTGAGCAGGGATTTCGAAGAGCGCACGCGCTGGGCGTTGAGCCTCGACGCGCAGATCCAAGAGATGCGCACGAGCACCTCGTGGCGCATCACCAAACCGCTGCGCTTCGCCATGCGCAAGCTGCGCGGCGCGCGCGCGCGACCGGCGTTCCAGGTCAAACGGATGCGCAGCGACGCAGCGCGCACGCGAAGCAGACTCGCCCACCGCGGCACTCTCCGCACATTTAACCACATCGGCGACGAATTCGCGCGCAAGCGCGGCACGCCGACGCCCGCGCCGATCATCGACGCTCCGCCGCAGCCGGCCGAAGCGGACGCGCCGCTGCAGACCTTCGCCGTGCCGACTTCGGCCCAACCGAGGGTCAGCATCGTCGTTCCGGTCTTCAACAAGATCGAATACACCGTCGCCTGCCTGCGCTCGCTCGCGGAACACGCCGGGGTCACGCCGTTCGAGGTCATCGTCGTCGACGATGGCTCGACCGACGCGACGCCGGCGCAGCTCGCGCAGATCGACGGCATCCGCGCCGTGCGCAACGAGCGCAATCTCGGCTTCATCGGCTCGTGCAACGCCGGTGCCGCGCTGGCGCGGGGCGAGTTCGTGCTGTTCCTCAACAACGACACCGTCGTCACCCGGAACTGGCTCGAAGCGCTGCTCGCCTGCTTCGCCGAAGAACCCGATGCGGGCCTGGTCGGCGCCAAGCTCGTCTATCCGGACGGCCGCCTGCAGGAGGCCGGCGGCATCGTCTTCCGCGACGGCTCCGGCTGGAACTACGGCCGCTTCGACAATCCCAACGATCCGCGCTACGAATACCGGCGCGAAGCGGACTACTGCTCCGGCGCGGCGATCATGCTACCGCGCGCGCTGTTCGACGAACTCGGCCGCTTCGATACGCGTTACGCGCCGGCCTACTACGAAGACACCGACCTCGCCTTCGCCGTGCGCGCCGCCGGCAGGAAGGTTTTCTACGAGCCGCGTTCGGTGGTCGTGCATTTCGAGGGCGTCACCTCGGGCACCGATACGGGCGGCGGTATCAAGCAATACCAGATCGTCAACCGCGAAAAATTCCTCGACAAGTGGAAGGACGCGCTCGCCCGCCAGCCCGCGCCGATCGACTCGGCCAAGTTCGCCCCGGCCGCGGCGAACTTCCGCAGCCCGCGCCGCGTGCTCGTCGTCGACGCCTACACGCCGACGCCCGACCAGGACTCCGGCTCGCTGCGCATGACCAACCTCATGCGCCTGCTGCGCGAGGCCGGCTGGCGCGTGAGCTTCCTGCCCGACAACTGGGCGCATGCGGAAAAGTATACCGAAGGCCTGCAGGCGCTCGGCGTCGAGGCGCTGTACCACCCGTTCTTCTCCGACCCCACCACGTGGCTGCGCGAAAACGGCGACTCGCTCGATGCCGTGATCCTGTCGCGCCACTACGTCGCCAACAACTATCTCGACCTCGTCCGCGTGTACGCGCCGCGCGCCGTCGTCATCTTCGACACCGTCGACCTGCACTACCTGCGCGAGCAGCGCAGCGCCGAGCTCGAAGGCAACGCCGAGCTCGCCCGCCAGGCCGCGTCGACGCGCGAGAGCGAGCTTTCGCTGATGCGCGAGTGCGACATTACCCTCGTCGTCAGCCCGGTCGAGAAGACCCTCCTCGCCCGCGAAGTGCCCGAAGCGCGCGTCGAGGTGCTCAGCAACGTGCACGAGATCTACGGCCTGCGCCGCGGCTACGCCGAGCGCGCCGACCTCGTCTTCGTCGGCGGCTTCCAGCACCCGCCGAACATCGACGCGGTGCAGTGGTTCGTGCGCGAGGTGTTTCCGGCCGTGCTCGCGCAAGCACCGCAGATCAAGCTGCACGTCATCGGCAGCAAGGTCGTCGACGACGTGCTCGCCCTCGCCGACGCCAACGTCGTCGTCCACGGCTATGTCGAGGACATCGCGCCGTACATGGACGGCTGCCGCATTTCCGTCGCCCCGCTGCGCGTCGGCGCCGGCGTCAAGGGCAAGGTCAACATGGCGATGAGCTACGGCCTGCCCGTCGTCGCCACGACGACCGCCGTCGAAGGCATGCACGTGCATGCCGGCAGCGACGTCCTCGTCGCCGACAAGCCGGCCGATTTCGCCGCGGCGATCCTGCGCCTCTACGGCGACGAGGGGCTGTGGAACACGCTGTCGGCCAATGGTCTTGCGAATGTGCGCTCGCACTTCTCGTTCGACGCGGCGCGCGCGGCGCTGGCGGCGATTCTGCCCTCCTGACGTTGAGTGGGCTCGTCGGGTGACGAGCCCTTTGGGGCAGTCTCGGCGCGCCTTGGCAGGGTCGATTTGGCATAAATACCAACGTTAGTATTTATAACAACATTTCGCCTGCCGATTCGGTCTTCCGTGCGTCCGGCGCGGGGTCGTATTCTCTTTCTTTAGGAGCAAGAGCTTCTCCGCGCATCCGTAGGGCGGGAGAAGCGAAGCCCATCCCGCCTTCTTGATGCGATACCGCAACGGCGGGATGCGCCGCTGCGCGGCTTCTCCCGCCCTACGCGGTGCGGGTGCGCGAGTTCATGTCGGGGTTCGCGCAACGGACATCCTTGTTCATTCGCGAACTCGCGCGCCTCCTGCGCGCGACCCCGGCGGGCGTTTCCGTCCTGCCCTCGCTGCGGCTGATGGGAGCACCGAGATCAAAAGACAGAGCAAGATCAAACGCAGAGCCGGGCGCGATGAATCGCGCCCCTACGACACCGAGAGGTTTCATGGGCTTTTTCTCTGGATTCTGCGCGCACGATGCGCGCTGCTTCGGCTCTTCCGGGGGCCTCATTACATTGCGGCGGCAGCGGTCGATTAGGCCCGCAGGGTCGGCGCGAGAGATCGCACCGATTCCGCTACTGTACAGGGATGTGCAGTTAGCGGAACCCGGCCGATGTCGCGGACCCTTCGGACAGGATGTCCGAAGGGCGCAATGTTCTGAGGCGTGCTTTCTCTTGCTTACTTCTCTTTGCACGAGCACGGCGCCGCAGGAGCGGCGCGAACAGCGGAGCT
>CBJLOV010000044.1:0-25150 GCA_966424745.1 uncultured bacterium | reverse complement strand
GCGGCGCCCACGACATCTGCACGCTGCGGAACACACGCTCGGGATGCGGCATCAGCGCCGTCACGCGGCCATCCGCCGCGGTGATGCCGGCGAGGCCGCCGGGCGAACCGTTCGGATTGAGCGGATAGACTTCGGTGGCCCGTCCGTAATTGTCGACGTAACGCAGGCTGACCGTCGTACGTCGAGCATCGCTGCCCTTGGCGAATTCGGCGCGCCCTTCGCCGTGCGCGACCGCAACGGGAATGCGCGATCCCGCCATGCCTTTGAAGAACAGCGAGGGCGAATCGACCACCTCGAGCGTGACCAGACGCGCCTCGTACTGTTCCGAGGCATTGCGCTCGAAGCTCGGCCAGCCCTCGGCGCCCGGAATGATCTCCTTCAACGCGGCGAGCATCTGACAGCCGTTGCACACGCCGAGCGCGAACTTGGTCGAGTCGGCGAAGAACGCTGCGAATTGATCGCGCAAGCGTGCGTTGAGCAGGATCGAGGTCGCCCAGCCCCGGCCCGCGCCGAGCACGTCGCCGTACGAAAAACCGCCGCAGGCGGCGAAGCCGCGATAGTCGGCAAGGCTATGGCGCCCGCTCTGCAGGTCGCTCATGTGCACATCGTAGGCGTCGAAGCCGGCGCGCGTGAACGCCGCGGCCATCTCGACCTGGCCGTTGACGCCCTGCTCGCGCAGGATCGCGATCTTCGGCCGCCCGTCGATGTGGATATACGGGGCGGCGATATCGTCGGCCGGATTGAAGGCGAGCTTCGGCGTGATGCCCGGATCGCCGTCGTCGTTGCGCCAACCGTCCTCGTCGCGCGCACTCTGCGGATTATCGCGCAGCTTGGCCATCTGGTAGCTCGTCTCCGACCAGCCGCGCATCAGGTCTTCCCACGGCCAACGCGCCAGCGATTCGCCGCCGAGCCACAGCTTCACGCGCTTGCGCTTGTGCGGATTGCCGCAGAAATTGGCGAGCTTGTCGAGTTTGTATTCGGCGAGCAGCGCAAGGAAGGCCTCGCGGTCACCCGCGCGAATCTGCACGACCGCACCGAGCTCTTCGGAGAACAACGAGGCGAGAATCGACTCGCCCCAACCGTTCATTTCGACGTCGATGCCGCAGTGCCCGGCCAGCGCCATCTCGATCAGGGTGATCAGCGCGCCGCCGTCTGCGCGGTCGTGGTACGCGAGCAGCAGACCCTTCGCGTTCGCCGCCTGGATCGCGGCAAAGAAATTCTTCAGCCGCTGCGGATCGTCGACGTCGGCCGGCAGACCCGCAGAGCGGTTGTAGACCTGAGCGAGTATCGAGCCGCCGAGACGGTTCTTGCGCGCGCCGAGATCGATCAGCCATAGCTCGGTCTCGCCCGCGTCGGTGCGCAACTGCGGGGTCAGCGCCTGGCGCGCATCGGTCACGCGCGCAAAGCCGGTGACGTTGAGCGAAACCGGCGAAACGGTTTTCTGCTTGCGCCCGTCGAGCTGCCAGACCGTCGCCATCGACAGCGAATCTTTGCCGACCGGAATCGAAATGCCGAGCGCCGGGCACAGCTCCATGCCGACCGCCTGCACCGCGTCGAACAGGGCCACGTCCTCGCCGGGCGCGGCGACCGCGGCCATCCAGTTCGCCGACAGGCGGATCTCGCCGATGTCGGCGATCGGCGCTGCGGCGAGATTGGTGATCGTCTCGCCGACCGCGAGCCGCGCCGAAGCGGGCGCGGAAAGCACCGCGACCGGCACGCGCTCGCCCATCGCCATCGCCTCGCCCGCGTAACCGTCGAAGTCGGTCAGCGTCACCGCGCAGTCGGCTACCGGCACCTGCCAGGGTCCGACCATCTGATCGCGCGAGCACAAGCCGCCGACCGTGCGGTCGCCGATCGTGACGAGAAAGGATTTCGAGCCGACCGCCGGTGCGCGCAGCACGCGCTGCAGGGCGTCGTCGAGGGCGATGCCGTCCAGATCGGGCACGATGTCGAGGCGCTGCGCCTTGCGCTTGGCGTCGCGGTGCATCTTCGGCGGCTTGCCGAAGAGTACGTCCATCGGCAGATCGATCGGGCGCGAACCGTCGGCGGCATCGCCGAGTATCAGCCGCCGCTCCGCGGTGACTTCGCCGACCACCGCGTACGGGCAGCGTTCGCGCTCGCACAGTGCGGCGAAGCGTTCGACGTCGGCGGCGCGCAGACCGAGCACGTAGCGTTCCTGCGATTCGTTGCACCAGATCTGCATCGGCGACAACGCCGGGTCGGCCGAGGGAACCTTGCGCAGTTCGAGCAGCCCGCCGACGTGCGAGTCGTTGAGGATCTCCGGTATCGCGTTCGACAGGCCGCCCGCGCCGACGTCGTGGACGCTGACGAGCGGATTGGCCTCGCCGAGTGCCCAACAGCGGTCGATCACTTCCTGGCAGCGCCGCTCCATCTCCGCGTTGTCGCGCTGCACGGAAGCGAAATCGAGCTCTTCGCTGGAATCGCCTCCGGCGACCGAGGATGCCGCGCCGCCGCCGAGACCGATCAGCATCGCCGGCCCACCGAGCACGACGATGGCGTCGCCGGGCTGCAGAGTGCCTTTCTCGACGTGGGGAGCGCGCATGTTCGCCAGGCCGCCGGCGATCATGATCGGTTTGTCGTAGCCGCGCCGGTAGTTCGGGTCGCCCGTTTCCTGTTCGAAGGTGCGAAAATACCCGCCCAGGCACGGCCGGCCGAATTCATTGTTGAACGCGGCGGCGCCGATCGGCGCGTCGCGCATGATTTCGAACGCGGTCGCCATGCGCGGCGGCAGCGGACGCTCCTTCTCCCAGGGCCGCTGCCATTCGGGGATGCGCAAATACGAGGTCGTATAGCCGACGAGGCCCGCCTTCGGCTTGGCGCCGCGGCCGGTCGCGCCTTCGTCGCGGATTTCGCCGCCGGCGCCGGTCGCCGCGCCCGGATACGGCGCGATCGCGGTCGGATGGTTGTGCGTCTCCACCTTGATCGCGTACGGCACCGCCTCGTTCGTCGCCGCGAAGCGGCCGTCCGACCCCGGCAAGAAGCGGAACGCGGCATTGCCTTCGATCACCGCCGCATTGTCCTTGTACGCGGACAAGGTATGCGCGGGCGAGACCTGATGGCTGTTCTTGATCATCGCGAACAGCGAACGATCCTTCTCGGCACCGTCGATCGTCCAGCTCGCGTTGAACACCTTGTGCCGGCAATGCTCCGAGTTCGCCTGGGCGAACATCATCAGCTCGACGTCGGTGGGATCGCGGCCGAGTTCGGCATAGCGCGCGATCAGGTACTCGATCTCGTCGGCGGCAAGGGCCAGGCCGAGGCGCACGTTGGCGTCGCGCAGCGCGGTAGCCGGATCCGCGCCGAGCTCGATATGCTCCAGCGGCGCCGGCGAACCGGCGCGGAACAGCGACGCGGCCTCGTCGAGCGAGACGAGCACCGATTGGGTCATCCGGTCGTGCAGCACCTGCGCAAGCTTCTGCCATTGGGTGGAGCCCGGCATCGGCGGCTTCTCGACCATGAACGCGACGCCGCGCTCGACGCGTTTCACGTCGATGCTGCAGCCGCGCAGGATCTCGGTCGCCTTCGTCGACCATGGCGACAGCGTGCCGAGCCGCGGCACGACCCACAGCGTCGCCGGCCTGGCCGGCTCGTTCGACGCCTTGAGCACGCGGCAGAGCGTCTCGCGGTCCACTTCGGAGGCAGGGTCGACGTCGACGAAATAGACGTAACGCGCCGCGCCGACCCGAAAGTCCGGCAGCGCACGATTCAGATCACGGTTCAGACGCTCGAGACGGAACGCCGAGAGGGCCGGTTGCCCATCGAAAACCAACATGGCGAGCATCGGCTGCTTGCAGGAGGGGCGCGCATTTTAGCCGATGCGAAAAAGTATCGCGACCACGGCCGGGGCGGCATCCGCCACGCCCACCGTCGAACCGACCGCGCGGGGCGATGAAATTGCGCCGTTACTTGGCCGCCACCGGCGCTTTCGCCATCTGCGCGGCGAGGCGGTCGAGCTCGGCGAGCAGCTTGGCCGGATCCTGCGCGGCATTGCCGTTCACCTGCACGCCGTACTCGTTGAGGATGGTCGGCGTACCGCCGATGCCGATCTTCATCGCCAACGCCGTCGTCTCGGCGATCGGATTCGGGCAGGTCTTCTTGCCTGGATCCTGGCCGTTCATCGCCGCGGTATAGGCGGAGTTGCGGTCCTGCGAGCACCAGACCGACTCGGCCTTCTTGTCCGCGCCCGGATGGATCGACAGCGGGAAGAGGACGTATTCCACGGCAATGCCGACCTGGTTGTAGGCCGCGATCTGCTTGTGGAACTGGCGGCAGTACGGGCAGTCGACGTCGGTGAATACCGTCACCGTGTGCTTGGGATTGGACGGTGCGAACACGAGGCGCTTGTTCTGCGGAAGATTCTTCAACGCGGCGAGGCGCACCTTGGCCTGCGCGCGGCCGGTCAAACTGGCCTTCTGCGCCACGTCGAACACGTCGCCCTGAATCAGATATTTGCCGTCCGCGCTGACATAGAGCACCTGGCCGTTATTGACCACCACCTCGTAGAAGCCGGGCAGCTCGGACTTCTCGGCCGCTTCCACCTTCATGTTGGGCGCCAGTTTCGCGAGTGCGTCGCGCACGACTTTCTCGTCGCCGCCGGCCGCGGCGGGAGCCGATGCGGCATTGGCCGCGACCGCGCCGTTGGTGACGTCGGCAAACGAGGCGTTGGCTTGCGCGTGGATTGCCGGAGCCAGGATCGCAAGTCCTACGGCGGCGAGAATTTGTCTGAACATGGCGATACTCGATGGGTTGGGCTGGCGAAACAGGCGGTATCCGACCGCGAACTGAACGGAAAGTTCTTACGGCAGTGGAGACCGGAAATGCCCGCGCTCGCTTGCAATTATCGCACGATCCGCCTGCCGCGGCCGGTCGGCACGGATCAACGGGGTCTCATCCGCGCGGATGGTGCTCGGCATGCAGGCGCTTCAGGCCCGCGCGCGCCACCAGGGTATAGATCTGCGTGGTCGACAGCGAACTGTGTCCGAGCAGCATCTGCAAGGCGCGCAGATCGGCGCCATGGTTGAGCAGGTGCGTAGCAAAACAGTGCCGCAGCACGTGCGGGGAAATGCGCTTGCCGTCGATGCCGGCCTTGGCCGCGTGCCGCTTGACCATCGTCCAGAACATCTGCCGCGTCATCGCCGCCTTGCGCGCGGTCACGAAGACGGCGTCGACGACTTTGCCCGCGAGCAGCGCCGGCCGCGCGTCGCGGCAGTAGCGTTCGAGCCAATCCTGCGCCTCCTCGCCGATGGGGACGAGGCGATCCTTGCCGCCCTTGCCGGTCACGCGCAGCACGCCCTGGCGCAGGTTGACCTGGTCGCTAGCCAGGTTGACCAGTTCGGACACGCGCAGGCCGGTCGCGTAGAGCACCTCGAACATCGCCCGATCGCGCAGACCGAGCGGGGTATCCACGTCGGGCGCGCGGATCAGCGCCTCCACCTGCGCTTCGGTCAGCGCCTTGGGCAGCGGCTTGGCCAACTTGGGCGTGTCGAGGAGCAGGGTCGGATCGGCTTCGATCACGCCGAGGCGCTGCTGCATACGGTAGAAATGCCGCAGGCTCGACAGCAGGCGCGCATTGCTGCGCGAGGAATAACCGCCTTCGCCGCGTTCGGCGAGATAAAGGTGCAATTGCTCGCGCGAACAGTGCAGCAAGGCGGTGCCCGCATGCGCGCACCAGCGCGCAAGACCCTCGAGATCGCGCCGGTAGCCGGCGAGCGAGTTTTCCGCCAGACCCGACTCCGACCAGGCGCGCTCGAGAAAACCCTCGATCACCAGGCGCTCCTCCGACCCGAGTCGATCGCTGACCCGCAGTGCGGCACTCGCGGATTGTCTTGCGGATTTCTTCATGTCTGCATCGAAGATAGACTTCGCAGCCTCGAATCGAGCCTGCTTTTGTCGATGGATTCTACTTCTTTGCGCACGACTGCCGCCCCTGCCCACCTCGGCTGGCGCCTGATCGCCGCCATCTACGATCTGTTCCCGCTGCTCGCGCTGTGGTTCTTCGCGACGATCGGCGCGGTCCTGCTCACCGGCGGCGCGCTCGATGTGCATCGTCTCGGCCACAAGTTGCTCGTGCAGGCACTCGTGCTCGGCGCGAGCGCAGCGTACTTCATCGTCTCGTGGATGCGCGGCGGCCAGACAGTCGGCATGAAACCTTGGCGTCTGCGCGTGGTCGGCGCGGACGGCGATTCGATCGGCTTTCGGCGCGCACTGCTGCGCTTCGCCGTCGCCCTCGTCTCGCTCGCGGCGCTCGGCCTCGGTTTCATCTGGTGCCTGGTGGATCGCGAGCGGCGTGCCTGGCACGACATCGTGGCAGGAACCTTGCTCGTCCGCCTGGACAAGGAAGGGCTGAGGGCTGAGGGCTGAGGGCTGAGGGCCAGAAGCGGCGGCGTATCCGTGCCCGCGCTGCAGCCCTCAACCCTCAGCCCTTTTTCTAGGCATTCCTGCGAAAGTAGACGAATGCTGCGGCGGCGAGGAACAGCGAAGGCAGGGCATTCACCGCGGCGAGATTGAAGTTGTAGACCGCGCCCATGCTGACCACGGACTTCTGGAAAAAGTAGTAGCTGATCGCCAGCACCATTCCCATGAACAGGCGCTTGCCGAGACCGCCCGTGCGCAGCGAACCGAATGCGAACGGCACCGCGCAGAACGCGAGCACGAGCACGTTGAGCGGGTAGAAGATGCGCCCCCAGTAGGCCAACTCGAACGTCGTAGCCTCCTGCTGGTTGCGATGGTTGTAGTCGATGTTGCGCGAAAGATCGGCCATCGACAAATACTCGGGATGAATCGCCGAAACGGCGAGCACGTAAGGATCAAGCTGCGATTTCCATTGCTTGGTTTCTTCCGTCGTGCTCGTCGCCGAACGCCCCTCGAACTCGGTGCGGCGCACGCTGTGCAATGTCCATTCGCCGTTTTCGTGGGTCGCCGATTTCGCGATCGACAGCGCGGTCAGCTGCCCGATCGGCGTGAACTCGAACACGCGCACATCGAACAGTTCGATCACGGGTGCCGCGCCCTTCTTCGCATGCGTGCGCGCGTGCTTGGCGTTGATCACCGTTGCACCGTCGCGCGCCCACAGCGTGCCGCCCTTGCCGATCGTCACGTCGCGATTCTTCGCGGTCAACGCCAGCGCCTCGGCCTTCTGCTGCGCGCGCGGCGCGATCAGCTCGCCTTCCAGGGCGACGAAGGCGGTCAGCAGCGTCAGCGCCAGCACCACGGATGCGCAGATGCGCAGCTTCGACATGCCGGCGGCACGCAGCGCGGTCAGCTCGCCGCTCGCCGCAAGCGCGCCCATGCCCATCAGGCCGCCGATCAGGCCGCCGTAGGCGAAGAACTGGTACATGCGCCGCGGAATCGTCAACAGGATGTAGCTGACCGCCTTGGCCAGCGTGTAATCGCCTGTGCCGACATCGTTGATCTCGTTGACGAAAGCCATCATCGCGTCGAGCGCGACGACGACGAGCCACGCGAGCAGCACCGCGCCGGTCACCGAGATCGCCACGACCTTGTCGACTTTCTTGAAGCGCAGCCGGTCGAGGCCGATGCGTGTTGCCAATGCCGCAGCCGTCATGCCGCCCCCGTCGCGAGCGAGACCTTCGCCACCTTCGGCCGCGGCAGCTGCTGGCTGCGCCAGAGCAGGAACAGCGCGACCAGCAGCACCGGCAGGTGCACCCACCACATACCCAGCGCGAAGCTCATCTTTCCGCTGCTCAGCTGATTGCGCGCGATGTTCATCACGGCGTAGTAGATCGCCCAAGTCAGGAACGCGATGATCAGGCCCGCATAGCGAGGCTGGCGCGGACTCGATTTCGACAGCGGCAGGGCGAGCAGGATCAGCACCAACGTCGACAACGGCGCGGCGAGCCGCCAATGCAATTCGGTGCGCTGCACCGGATCGTCGCTGCGCAGAAGCTCGGAGGTCGGCGCGGCGCGCTTCACCGCCTCGTTGCTCGCGTCGGGCTCGGATTCGGTCAGCTTGACGTCGTTGCGCTCGTAGCGCAGCAGACGATAGTTGTCCTGACCGATGATGCCCTCGACGCGAAAACCGTTGTTGAGGCCGAGATAGCGTTCGGCGCCGTTGACGTCGTGATACAGCTCGCCGTCGGCGGCGGTGATCACGTTGATGCGCACCGCCGGCGGCACGTTCGGATCCGGCTTCGCGCCCGCCGGCATATGCTTTTCCGGGATCTCGGTACGTTCGCTGGCGACGAACATTTTCTTGAACTTGGTGCCGTCCTCGTTCATCGCCTCGACGTACATCACGCCGTCGTTGTTCGGCAGCTCGACGAAGCGCCCGGGCTCCAGCCCGGCGATGATCAGCGAGCGATTGGCCTGGAGGACGAGGCTTTGCGACAAGCGCACCGCAGCCGGCGCGAGCCAGAACGAAATCAGCGCCATCGCCGCGGCAAGCGGTATGGCGAGCAGCATCAGCGGCCGCAGGAGGCCGGTCATCGGCAGGCCAGAGGCGGCGAACACGGCCATCTCGCTCTCGCGGTACAGACGGCCGTAGGCCAGCTGCACGCCGATGAAGACGGCGAGTGGGGCAAGCAGAGTCAGCGCATCGACCGTGCGCAAGCCGATCAGCGAAAACAGCAGCTCCGCCGGAATGCGGCCGCGCGCGATCTTGTTGAGCAGGTCGGCCAAGGTGCCGCCGACGCTGACGAGCAGCAGGATCGCGGTCGCGGCGATGAAACTGATCAACAGCTCGCGCGCGAGGTAGCGATCGATGATGCGCAGGGTGGGGAGTCGCATGATGCGGTAAACTGAGTCTCTTGTGTGGGCGCCGCGGGCGCTGCGTCGCGATTGCACACGCAAGCACGTTTACGCTGGCTTAATTGTAGCCGAGTCCGGCGATATTCCCGCCCGCTCGACGGGCCGGGGCGCAGGCGGGCTTGGGCGAAGCCGGGGCCGCCTTGCGCCGAAGTCCTCGCGACGGCGCGGACGGCAGAGCTTCGCGCCGCCGCACCGGCGACGGCCTGTTCTCGTTTTCCGCTATTCCCAACATCGACACGGTAAAGAAATGACTCTCCAATTCAGCCTTGATTCGCGCACCCCGGAAGCGGCGGAGGCCCCCTGCATCGTCGTCGGCCTGTTCGACGAGCGCGTGTTTTCCCCGGCTGCGCAGCGCGTCGACGCGGCGGCCGGCGGCGCGATCGCGCGCCTGCTCGATTCGGGCGATCTGTCCGCCAAGCCCGGGGCCACGCAGATCCTGTTCGGCCTTCCCGGAATCAAGGCCGCGCGCGTGCTCGTCGTCGGCCTCGGCGACGCGAAGAAATTCGATGCTGCGCGCTACGCCAAGGTCAACGGCGACGCCGTGCGCGCGCTGAAGGGGCTGCCGATCGACGCCGCCGTGTCCTATCTGAGCGAACTCGACGTGCCCGGCAAGGACCTCGCCTGGAAGCTGCGTACCGCAGCGCTCGCTAGCGACGCGCAGGCATACAAATACACCACCACGTTCAAGCCGCGGGAGAAAGCGAAGACGCCCGAGCTGCATTCGATCGCGTTCGCCGCCGCGGCTTCCGCCGACGCGGCCGTGCTGATCCAGGCGGCCGCGATCGCCAAGGGCGTGCGTTTCGCGCGCGAACTCGGCAACCTGCCGCCGAACATCTGCACGCCCGCCTATCTGGCCGGCGAGGCGCACCAGCTCGCCAAGGATCATCCGGGCGTCATTTGCGAGGTGCTCGAAGAAGAAGCCATGTACAAGCTCGGCATGGGCGCCCTGCTCGGCGTCGCCCAGGGCTCGGCGAACAAGCCCCGCCTGATCGTGCTCGAGTGGAAAGGCGGTGCGGAGAACGACAGGCCGTATGCGCTCGTCGGCAAGGGCGTCACCTTCGACACCGGCGGCATCTCGATCAAGCCGAGCGCCGGCATGGAAGAGATGAAGTTCGACATGTGCGGCGCGGCCGGCGTGCTCGGCGCGTTCCTCGTCGCCGTCGAACTCAAGCTCGAACTCAACCTCGTCTGCGTCGTGCCGGCGGTCGAAAACATGCCGGGCAGCAACGCGCAGCGGCCGAGCGACGTGGTCACGACGATGTCGGGCCAGACCGTCGAAGTGCTCAACACCGACGCCGAAGGCCGTCTGATCCTCTGCGACGCGCTGACCTACGTGCAGAAGTACAAGCCGCAGACGATCATCGACGTGGCGACGCTTACCGGCGCCTGCGTCGTCGCCCTCGGCAAGCACGCCTCGGGCCTGATGACGCAGGACGACACGCTGGCCGAAGAACTGCTCGACGCCGGCAACGCCACGCTCGACCGCGCCTGGCGCCTGCCCCTCTGGGACGACTACCAGAGCCAGCTCGAAACCGGCTACGCGGACATCGCCAACATCGGCGGCAAGTACGCCGGCGCGATCACCGCCGGCTGTTTCCTGTCGCGCTTCACCGAAGGCTACCGCTGGGCGCACCTCGACATCGCCGGCACCGCCTGGGAAGAAGGACGCAAGGGTTCAGCAACCGGGCGACCGGTGCCGCTGCTCGTGCAGTACCTTCTCGGCCGCGTCGCGGCTTGAATATCGAACCGAGAATTTCCGCCGCCGATCGGAGAGCCCGAATGAAAAATCGTCCGCTTTGTGCCTTAGCGCTGGCATCCGTGGCGGCGATCGCCGTTGCTCAGGAAAAACCGAGCGACGAATATCCCCTGCACACTCCTGAGGAGGTCATCGCGCTCGCCTCGGAACATCCCGGCGGCGTGAAGGTGGCCATGGAATTTCCGGTTGCAAAAGCAACCTTCGGAAAAAAGGGGAACGGCGCCGGCCATGTTTTCCTCGATTCAATGGAAGACTACCGCGACCCTCATTCGGTCAACGTCAATGTCTTTCCGCACTCGGCACAGCGCCTCAAGCTCACTCCGAACACCGCATTGGTCGGCAAAACGATCAAGGTGCAGGGCGTGGCCAAACGGGTACGGATCGCTTGCCATGGCGGCTGCCCGCAGGATAGCTCGGCAAATCACTACTTCCAGACGCAAATTTTCGTCCGCGAAGGCGATGATGCGCAGGTCGACGAAATGAGGGGCGAATAGAAATCCATGCCTCGCGCCGACTTCTACCTCATCGCCAAGCCGCGCTTCCGCGACGATCCCTTGCTGCTCGTCTGTGAACTCGCCAAGCGCGCATTCGAATCGGGGCAGTCGGCGCTGATCCTCGCCCGTTCGGCCGACCAGGCCGACGCGCTCGACGAAAAGCTCTGGGAGTTCGACGAGAACGCCTTCATTCCGCACCAGCTCGCCGGCGACGACGACGACGCGATCACTCCCGTATTGATCGTCGCGCCCGGCGTGAGCACGCCCGACCGCACCCTCGTGATCAACTTGCGCGACGAATGCGCCCCCGGCCTGTTCGAGCGCGTCCTCGAAGTCGTCCCCGCCGACGAAGCGCAGCGCCTCGGCTCGCGCGAGCGCTGGAAAACCTACAAGGCGGCCGGCTTCGAAGTGAACAAGCACGATATGTGACGGTTGACGGGCTTGCGTCGGTCTATACCGATGACAAGACGAATCAATCCTCCTGCGGCAACAACTCCATCGCCATCACGATCGCGTCCTCGCGACCGTTCTTCGCCGGGTAGTAGTTCGGCCGCATCGCGATCTCGTTGAAGCCGAGCGTCGGATACAGGGCAACCGCGGCGCGGTTCGAAGGTCGAACTTCGAGAAAGATGCGCTGCACACGATGCCAGCGCGCGAGTTCGATCATGCGTTTGACCAGATGGCGGCCGTGGCCGCGGCCCTGATGCGCCGGCGCAACGCAGGCGTTCAGCAAATGCGCTTCGCCCGCGGCCACGGAGAGAATGCCGTAGCCGATGATTTCCTCGCTCTGGCGCAGCACCCAACATTCGTAGCCGGCGCGCAGGCAGTCGCGGAAGATGCCCAGCGTCCACGGAAACTCGTAGGCGGCGGCCTCGATGGCGGCGACTTCGTCGAGATCGTCGACATGCATCGCCCGCATCTGCGCGCGCGGTTCGGAAAGAATCGCGACCACGGCCCTAGCCCTCCGTTCCGCGGAGGCGGCGGGCGATCGGCTTGAACGCCTGCCACAACGCGCGCTTGTCCGCCGCGCTGCCGGGCAGTCGAGCGGGGTCTGCGGTCACCGCGATGATCGCCGTACTTTGCTGCACGGTCGACAATTGTACGCCCAGCGCGCGCGCCATCGCGGCGCCGAACACGAGATAAGCCGCGGCTTCCGCGGCGCCGGCAAGTTCGCCCGACGCGTCCGCTTCGAGCCAGTCGAGCGCGCCGGCCGCGATGCCGAACGTCTGCGGCAGATGCTTGAACAGACGCGCGAGGCGCGCGTCGCCGCGGACTCCCCGCGCGCAAACGAGCAGCAAGCGCGGCGATTGCCCGGGCTGCGGATCGGCTTCCCGATCCTGCGCGGTCGGCGCCGGCGCATCGGCGACGCGCGCGCGCAAGGCGTACACATCGACGCCCATCGCCTCGAGCATGCGCAGGCGCGTCGCGTCGATCACGACTTGCCGCCCTCGAGCGCGGTGAGATCGGCCTGGAACTTGGCGAAAGCGGCGTCGACGGCGGTGCCGAAGGCCTCGATGGTCGCGGCCATCGACTCGTTCGACGCGACTTCGCGGCTGGCGTAGCTCTGTTCGAGCAGGGGTTCGCCGGAGTCCTGCTCGACGCGCATTTCGAACTCGACCTGCACGATCACGCCCTGGGCCTGCTGCACGCGCTCGTAGCGACGGATGCGGCCCTGTACGCGCAGCGCCTGCACGCTCGCCGGCAGGCGGTCGGTGACGAACGGAGCGATGCCGCTGTCGCGCAGACGGGCGGTCAGGCGTTCCTGCAGGCCGCGCGAAGGCGGATCGCTCCACAGTTGATAATGGAACGCCCGCAGCGCGCCCGCCTCGGGCGTCGTCGCGTAGAGCACGGCCTGCTCCGCATAGACGCCTTCGGCGCGAAACGTCGAGACCTCGATCGGCAGCACCGACAGCGCCTTCGCCGAGCGCTCCACCCTGGCCGCAGGCGGCAGATGGTAGTAGGTCACATCGGGGACCGTCGGCGGCGAGCAGGCGGCGAGCAGCAACGTCACAACGAGGGGAACGGCAAGGCGCTGACGCATCATTTCGGTTCCTCGTCGACCTTGTCGCGCTTCGGTGCGATAAGCAGACGGTTCGGGCTCATGCGGATCTCGCGGGAGAATTCGTTGAAATTGCGCGCGGCGACGGCCAGATTCTGCGTGATCGAGTCGATCCGCTCGGATAGCGAGGCCAGGATGCCGCGCAGATCGTCGACCGAATCGCGCACGCCGGGGCGGTTTTCGCGGATCACGTCGTCGATCTGGGTGATCGCGCCGTTGAGTTTGGCGCGGGTCTCGCGCAGATCCTGCGACAATGCCTGGACGTTGCCGAGGATCGCGCCGATCGCCGCGCGGTTCTGCGGCTTGAGCAGGTCGTCGACCGAGGCCGAGGCCGAATTGAGCCGCTGCAGCAGCGCGCGCGACTGCGCGACCAGCTCGGGCGTGTTCTCGTCGATCGTGCTCGCGATCGAATCGACGTGCGTGGACAGGCTCTTCACCAACGGCGTGATCTGATTGCGCGTCAGATCGCCCAACTGCACCGCAAGCGCGTTCATCGAGGTGAAAAGATCCGCATTCTCCGCGCCGGCCAGTTCGCTGCCCGGTTTGGCGATGTCGACGCTCGCGCCTTCGCTGATGCCGACGGCGACGTCGGCCAGCAGGCCGGTCGAGGTCAACCGCGCCACCGAATCCTTCGGGATCGGCCAGTCGCGGCGCACGGCGAGGGTGACCTTGTAGCGGGTCTCGATCTTGCCGTCCTTCGCGCCGCGCTCGGGATCGATCGCCGCGACCTGACCGATGCGGAAACCCTCGTAGAACACCGGTGCGCCGTAATGCAGGCCGGTCACGTTACGGTAGCGCGCAACGTAGTCCGCGCTCGCGCCGCCGCGACCGGTGATCACCGCGAGGGCGACGAGCAGCAGGGCGAACGCCGCCGCGACGACGCCGCCCACGAGCACATAGTTGATGTTGTCGCGTTTCACGCGCTCCCCACTCCGAAACCGCGACGGTATGGCGCCGCGTCGAAGAATCATACACGGGCGCGGCGCCGGCTCAGAACCCGTCCGAGGCGAGGACGATACGCCGGCGGCGATGTGGACAACGCGGAGGGCGACCGTTTCCGCGCGGACCGTCAGAACTGTGCGTCGTGCTCGGCCGCGGCGAATCCCAGCGTCACCGCGCCGACGCCGACGTTGACCATGCCGGTCACGCTCATCGGGCTTTCGAAAAACTCGACGCCGTGTTCTGCGCAGGTCTCGCGCAGCGCGTCGTAGCCCGGCAGCGCCGAAAGCTCGGCCAAGGCCCCGCCGTAGCTGACGCACAGCGCAGGCACGATCAGTCCCGCGCGCACGCGTTCCTGCGCATAGGCGAACAGCGTCTTCGCCCCCGCTTCGAAGCCGCGCACCTTGCCGACCGGGCCGGTATCTCCGCGCCAGCCGCGCAGGATCGGCTTGATGTCGAGCGCGCTGCCGAGCGTCGCGCTGAGCCAGCCGACGCTGCGGTCGCCCTTCTTTTGGGCGCGGGCGCGCAGATAGTACAGATCGCGCGGCAGCATGTAGCCGTAGGTATTCTGCGCCACGTATTCGAGGCGCTCGCGCATCGCGCCGACGCCGGCGCGCTCGGCGATCAGGCGCGTCGCCTCGTAGACGGCGACGCCCTGCCCGGCGAACAGGGTCTGGCTGTCGATCACGCGCATCAGGAACGGGCCGTCGACGCCGGCGGCCCTGCGCACCGACTGGTAGCTGTTGAGGATGGCGAAGCTCGCTTTGCGCGCGTTCTCGAAGATCGGGCTGCGCGTGGACGTGATCGTCAGGCAGAAGACGCAGTCGTAGTCGAGCACAAGGCGTTCGAGGAACACATCGCGGATCTGCTCGACCGTATACGGTTCGGTTTCCGCGGCATGGCTGCGCGCGCCGAGATTCTCGGAGAGAAAGCGCGCGATCAGGGCGGGATTGCGATCGTCGACGAGCGCATTGCCGTCGACGCGGATGCTGATGGGCAGGATGCCGATGCCGTGCTCGGCGAAAAACTCGGCCGGCAGATCACAGGCGGAATCGACGACGATACCGAAGCGCACTCGGTCCCTCCCCCAAGGCAGTTGGCCTTTTCTTTTTCGCTTATTTGTGAAGAATCACACAATACGCCGCCGCGTTTCGCGGATTTCGTCACAGATTCCACCTCAAACGGGTACCGCGTGCTCCTCGGTCAGCCGCCGCAGGTAAGCGTCGGCGTCGACCGGCGTCTCGCGCGGGCGGCGGTTGAGCAGGTCCTGGATACGCTCGTTGTCGGCGCGGCGTACCTTGTCGACCGTGTCGGTCATGAGGATCTCGCCCTGATCGAGCACGGTGATCGTGTCGGCGATCTTGAACGCGCTTTCGAGTTCGTGGGTGACGACGACGATGGTCATGCGTAGTGCGTCGCGCAGGCGCAGGATCAATTCATCGAGCTCCGCCGACACGACCGGATCGAGACCGGCCGAAGGCTCGTCGAAAAACAACAGCTTCGGGTCCATCACGATCGCTCGGGCGAGCGCGGCGCGCTTGATCATGCCCCCGGAGAGCTGCGCCGGCATCAGATCCTGGAAGCCGCCGAGGTTGACGACCTCGAGCTTGAGCCGGCTCATGATGCGGATCGTGTTCTCGTCGAGCGAGGTCAGTTCGCGCAACGGCAGGGCAACGTTGTCGCCGACGCTCATCGAGGTCAGCAGCGCGCCACCCTGGAACGACACGCCGATCTGCTTGCGCACGGCCAGCATGTCCGCCTCGCTCGCGCGGCCGATATCGACACCGAGCAGCTTTATCGTACCGCTGCGCGGCCGGTGCAGGCCGAGCAAATGGCGCAAAAGCGTACTTTTGCCCGACCCCGAGCCGCCCATGATCACGCGGATTTCACCCGCATGCACGGTGAAGTCGACACCGTACAGGATGCGGCGGCGGCCGTACCAGGCTTCGAGCTTTTCGACTTCAATCAGCGAAGCGTTTGAGTTCATTGCAGCTCAAATTTCACCACAAAGGACACGAAGGAAAAGCGAAGGAAGATTTAACGGAACGGTCATTGCTCTCTTGGATTTGCCTTTGTGTCCTTCGTGCTCAACGCGTTTCACCTGTTGAGGAAGAAGCTGAAGATCATGTCCGCGACGATGATGTAGCAGATCGACAGCACCACCGAGCGCGTCGTCGCGCGGCCGACGCCTTCGGCGCCGCCTGCAACCGAGAAGCCGGTGCTGATGCCGATGAGCGAAATCAGCACCGCGAACACCAGGGATTTGGACAGGCCCTGACCGATGTCTCCCGGCGACAACAGCGAGAGCGTCTGCGCGATGTACGCCGCCGGGGTGATGTTGAGCGCCGGCGCGGAATAGACCGCGGCGCCGAAAATCGAGATCGCATCGGCGAAGATCGTCAGTACGGGCAGCATGACCAGCATCGCGAACAGCGCCGGCGCGGCGAGATAGCGCACGGGATCGATGCCGATCACGGCGAGCGCGTCGACCTCCTGGGAGACGTTCATCGAACCGATGCGCGCGGCCAGCGCCGAGCCCGAGCGGCCGGCGACGAGAATCGCCGTGATCAACGCACCGAACTCGCGCGTCACCGACTTGGCCACCGCGATCACCACCTGCGACTGTGCGCCGAATTCGGACAGCGCCGCAATGAACTGGATGCCGAGCATGATGCCGATGACCAAGGCCAACATCGCCGTGATCGGCAGCGCGTCGACGCCGATCTGGCGCATCTGTTCGAACACCGAGGCGACGCGCACCGGCTGGCCGCGGCGCCAGCCGGTGGCGGCGAAGCCGATGCTCTCGATGCACAACATCGCCGCGTGGCCGATGCCGGCGAACGACGCCAGCGTTGCGCGCCCGAGCGATTCGAGAGGTCCGGCGATCCCGGTCATGACGATGCCTACGCCGGCGCTCTTCGCTCGTCATTCCCGCGAAGGCGGGAATCCGAGGTCTTTGCTTTTTCCCATTCGGCCGACGCAGCGAAAGCCGGCGAATTTCCTCCAGGAGCGCGCGCGCAGGGCGGGCAAAAAGAAACCGTCGTTCTGGATGGACTCATGACAGCAGCGCTACGCCGACCGCGCCGCGTCGAGATCGGGAAAGATCGGGAACACGCGGTCGAGCCGCGCAAGCTGGAGCACGGCCATGACCGCTCCGCTGACCCCGACCAGGCCGAATTTCTGGTTGCGGCTGCGCGCGTTCTGGAAGCCCTCGACGAGCGCGGCGATGCCGGACGAATCGATGTAGCTGACCTCGGACAGCTCGACGCCGACCTTGCCGGTGTCGCCGAGCGCATCGAGGATCGCACGCCGCACCTGCTGCGACCAGGACAGGTCGACCTCGCCTTTCAGGCGCACGAGCACGTAGTCGCCCAAGGTCTCGCTGACGCATTCGTTGCCGTTCACTGCTCGCTCTCCGTCTTCGTTATGAGCCGCTTCTGCATGATCAGTTTGTTGCCCCGGCCTCCGGGCAGCGCTTCCACGCGCCAGGCATCCATCGTCGCATCGATGAAGGCGACGCCGAGCCCGCCAGGACGGCAATCGGACAAATCGCGCGGCTTGATCCGCGCCGGATCCACCGCCGGCGCTTCGTCGCGCAGCTCGAAGCCGAGCATATCGCGCTCGCGCGTCACGCGCAGCGCGATCGGTCCGCATTCGTCGGCGGAGACGGTATTGTCCGCCTCGCTGCAATAGGCGTGGCGAATGATGTTGGTGCAGGCCTCGTCGACGACGAGCACCAGCCTGTCGCGCAATTCGGGCGGCACGTCCTCGGCGTCGAGCACCGTGCGCAGCGCCGCGCGCACGGCGCGCATCTGGATCGGCTGCGCCGGGAAACGCAGGGCCAGCAACTCACGAACGTCGCTGCCGCGCGGTTCCTGCAGCAACAGCAGCGTGGTGTCGTCGACGAGCCGACGCCGCTTGAGCTCGCCGATCAGCGCACGCAGGCGCGATTCCGGCGCGAGCGGCGCGTAGCGGCGGATCAGCGCGCGCAACCCGTCGGCGCCGAGCCGCGCACGCGCGCCTTCGCGCACGTCGGTCGCGCCATCGGAGAACAGATAGAGCGCCGACGCGCCGACATCGATCGCGCGTTCGCCGTATTCTGCATCGAGCACGATGCCGAGCGGCGGACCGTCGGCGGGCAATTCCGTGAAATGCGAACCGTCGTCGAGCAACGCCGGCGGGAAGCCGGCGTTGGCGATGACCGCCTTGTGCGTCCCGCGGTCGTAGACGCCGACCACGGCGCAGACGAAACGCCCGTTCTGCAGCGTCTTGCACAACTCCAGGTTGGCCTCGCGCAGCCATGCGGACGGCGCCGGCGCATCGCTGCCGCTCCAGCGCAGCAAGCTGGCGACGCGCACCATCAGGAAGGCCGCGTCGAGGCCCTTGCCGGAAACATCGCCGATCAGAAACGCCAGGCGCCCGTCGGGCAGATCGAAGTAGTCGTAGAAATCGCCCGAGATCTCGTGCGCGGGCAGATTGACGCCGATCAGCGGAAAGCGGCCGCGGCGACGCCTCGGCAACAGCGACTTTTGGATCGAACGCGCCAGTGCCATCTCGCGGCGGATGCGCTGCTGCTCGGCGATCTCGGCGGCAAGGCGCGCATTGTTGATCGCCAGAGCGGTCGGCGCGGCGACCAGGCGCAGCACTTCGGCATCGTCCTCGTCGAACGCGCCGCCGTCGCGGCGGTTGATGATTTCGAGCGCGCCGATCGGCCCCTGCGCAGTCGCCAACGGCACGCAGAGAATGGCATGAGTGACGAAGCCGGTCTCGGCATCGACACGTGCGTTGACGCGCGCGTCGATGCGTGCGTCGTCGATGCGCTGCGGCGAGTCTTCGGCGACGGCGCGGCCGACTACGCCCTGGCCGACTTCGAGCTTCAGACCGACGATGTCGACAGGCCCCGCGCAGATCTTGCACTCGAGCAGATTCGTCGCCGGATCGAGCAGGAACAACGAAGCCGCTTCGGCCTGCATGAAATCCATGATGCGCGACAGCGCCGGCTTGAGCGTGGTTTTCAGGTCGAGCGAGACCGCGAGCGACTGGGAGAGATCGGCGAGAAAACTCAGAGCGCGCCGCCCGCTCGCCGGCTCCGGATCGCGCTTGGGCGCAGCGGCGGCGGGCCGCACGGCGTTCACGGCCGCGGCGGCTCCGCGCCGGGTTTGGCGTCGTCGCCGCGCACCTCGCGGCGGCCGCGCGCCGCGCGCATGCCCCACAACGTCATCACGGGACCGGAAACCACGTACAGCGCTGCGATCAGGAACAGCACCGGCGCGGTGTCGACGTAGAGCGCGACGAGGATCAACACCGCGAGCGGGATGATGTAGAACGGCACCTTGTCCGACTTCGGCCCGGACTTGAAGCTCCAATAGCGCACGCGGCTGACCATCAATCCGCCCGCGAGCACGGTCAGGAACGGCGCGACGAACTGCGCCATCGTGCCGTCGATGCCGTATTCGCTCGCCGCCCACAGGAACGACATCAGCAGCCCCGCCGCCGCCGGGCTGGCCAGCCCCTGGAAGTAACGCTTGTCGGCAACACCCACCTGGGTATTGAAACGGGCCAGGCGCAGAGCGGCACACGCGGCATAGATGAACGCCGCGCTCCAGCCGAGCTTGCCCCAGAGCGGCCCGTAGGCTTTCAGCGTCGACAGCGACCAGGTGTACATCACGACCGCGGGGGCGAGGCCGAAACTGCACATGTCCGAGAGCGAGTCGTATTGCACGCCGAATTCGCTCTGCGTATTGGTCAGGCGCGCGACGCGGCCGTCGAGCGAATCGAGGATGGCGGCGACGAAGACCGCGACCGCGGCATGAACGTAGTTCCCGGCGAACGCAGCGAGCACGGCATAGAAGCCGGAGAACAGCGCACCCGTGGTGAACAGGTTCGGCAGCAGATAGATGCCGCGACGCGGTTTCGGCAAGGGGTCGGGAACGGAGTCCACGCGTGTCCTGCAAAGCTTGGGATGAGCGGAAAGTGTACCGCAAGCCCCGCCGGGCATCGCGCCAACGCCGCGGCGGCGAGCCCGTTCGGCACGAATCGGCACGCCCCGCGGTTTCCGTCCCCTTTCGCCCACGGCGGCTTATGCGATGCAGTGCTCACCTGCCACCAAGAAACGCGTCCGCACCGCGCGACGGGTATTGAGTTGAGTTCGGCGCGAGCTAGAATCGCTTCCGATTCCAAGACTTCCGGAGTTTCCATGTCCCGCGTCCGCGCCGCCGTTTCACGCTTTGCCGGAATGTCTGCAGTCGCGCTCGTCGCCCTGCTCGCCAGTGGCGCCGCGTCCGCAACCGAGCTGTACAAGTGGACCGACAGCAAGGGCGTCGTCCACTACTCCGATGCGCCGCCGCCGAAAGGCGGAGAGGCTGCGCAACGCCTTCGCCTCAACGGCACCGAAAGTCCGTCCAAGCCCGATGCGGCCGAAACGAAACCGGCACCGTCCGCCAACGAAGCGACCAAACCGGCCGAACCCGCGCCTGCCTCTCTGCCCGATACGCCGGAAAACCGCAAACGCCTCTGCGATCAGGCCCATGCGTCGCTCGACCTGCTGCAAAGCAAATTCCAGGTTGCGGACTCGAGCGGCAAACCCCTCGACGCCGCCACTCGCGCAGCGCGCATCAGCGAGTTGCAGCGCAGTGCCGCAGACCTCTGCTCCAAGCCGTCGAACTGACCTCGCCCGAAGCCGGCATCCGGCGCGCCGAAGCGCCGGACGGCAACCGCCATCGCTGCTGCCGAGGACGATCCGGAGCGGCGTTCGCGAACGGGTTCGTCTGACCGAATCCGCCGCGAGACCCGCCCGCTCGGGAAATCGGAGCGGGCGGACCGCCGCCCTCGCTTGGAATCCCTGCGCGACATCGCCGGGACTCGGGTTCCCCGGCGCATCCGCAAACTTGCGTGCCGCGACATCGAAGAAGCCGCGACCGATGGCGTCGCATATGGCCTGGCGCGGGTGTCGAACGAAGTTTTGTTGCTAGAATGGCGCTCTTTGACTCTCCATTCTCGAATTCGCAGATGCGCCTGTCCAAGTTCCACCTCGCCACCGTCAAGGAAGTACCCGCCGATGCGGAGATCGCCAGCCACCGGCTGATGCTGCGCGCGGGCATGCTGCGCAAGCACGCTGCGGGGCTGTATACCTGGTCGCCGCTCGGCCTGAAGGTGCTGCGGAAGGTGGAGAAGATCGTGCGCGAGGAGATGGATCGCGCCGGCGCCCTGGAACTCGCGATGCCGACGATCCAGCCGCGCGAGCTGTGGGACGAAACCGGACGCTGGCAGAAATTCGGCGGCCAACTGCTCAAGATCAAGGACCGCAAGGAAGCCGAGTACTGCTACGGACCGACCGCCGAGGAGGTGGTCACCGACTTCGCCCGCAGCGAGCTGAAGAGCTACAAGCAGCTGCCGGTCAACTTCTACCAGATCACGCCGAAGTTCCGCGACGAGATCCGCCCGCGCTTCGGCGTGATGCGCGCGCGCGAATTCCTGATGAAGGATGCGTACTCGTTCCATCTCGACGAGGAGAGCCTCGGCCGCGAGTACGACAACATGTACGCGGCGTATGCGCGCATCTTCACGCGCCTCGGCCTCGCCTTCCGCGCGGTCAATGCCGATACGGGCGCGATCGGCGGCAGCCGCAGCCACGAGTTCCAGGTGCTCGCCGATTCGGGCGAGGATGCGCTCGTGTTTTCCGACGGTTCCGACTACGCGGCCAACGTCGAGCTGGCCTCCTCGCTCGCCCCCGGCCCGCGCGCCGCGGCGTCGGAGACGATGCGCGACGTGCCGACGCCGGGCAAGACGACCTGCGCCGACGTCGCCGCGCTGCTCGGCATCGATATCGCGCGCACGGCGAAAGCCGTGTGCGTGATCGGCGAACAAGGCTTCGTCCTCGCGCTCGTGCGCGGCGACCACGAGGTCAACGAGGTCAAGCTGCAGAAGATCGCCGGGCTCGCCGAATACCGCCTCGCGAGCGAACAGGAAATCCTCGATGCGCTCGGCGCCAAGCCCGGCTACCTCGGTCCGATCGGCGTGGACCGCAAAAAGGTCAGCGTCGTCGCCGACCGCACCGTCGCCGCGATGGCCGATTTCGTCGTCGGCGCGAACAAGGTCGATTTCCACACCGCCGGAGTCAATTGGGGCCGCGACCTGCCGGAGCCCGACGTCGTCGCCGACATCCGCAAGGTGGTCGAAGGCGACGCGTCCCCGGACGGCAAGGGCAAGCTCAGGCTCGCGCGAGGCATCGAAGTCGGCCACGTCTTCGCGCTCGGAACCAGGTACTCCGAATCGATGAATGCCACCGTGCTCGATGCCGACGGCAAGAATCGCCCCATGCAGATGGGCTGCTACGGCATCGGCGTCTCGCGCATCGTCGCGGCGGCGATCGAGCAGAATCACGACGAAGCCGGCATCGTCTGGCCCGAACCGATGGCGCCGTGGCGGGTCGCGGTCTGCGTGATCAATCCGAAGAACGACGCCAAGGTCTCCGATGCGGCCTCGGCGCTGTACGACGAACTCAACGCCGCCGGCATCGAAACCGTGCTGGACGACCGCGGACTGCGCCCGGGCGCCATGTTCGCCGATATCGAGTTGATCGGCATTCCGCACCGTATCGTCGTTTCCGAGCGCGGACTCGCCGCCGGTACGTTCGAATATCGCGCGCGCCGGGAAAGCGAAAGCCGTCAGCTCAAGCGTGAGGAAGCGATCGCGCTGGTGCGCGCCTGAGTTAGGCGCCCCTTAAAACGCGGCGAATTGAATCGGGCATTCGATGAACTATACGCGGCGGTATTTTAATTCGCCGGTTTATTTCTGCCGATTTCAATGGCATCCTATTGACTCGCCGGGAGGTTTGTCCGTGCTGCCGGCGGAAATCGACGCTCTCCATTCGAGGTAAATAAATGGCAATCGACCTGAAAGGTTTGAATCAGCATCAGCTGAATGAACTCATCAACCGCGCGGAATCGCGCAAGCATGAATTGGTGAAGGAAAAAGTCGTCAAGGTGCGCGAGAAGATTCTCGCCATCCTCAAGGCGGAAGGGACTTCCCTCGAGGAAGTGTTCGGCGGCCGCGGCAGCGCGGGCCGCAAGACGCGCCGTCCGGCCAAGGCGAAATATCGCAATCCGGCCGATCATGCACAAACCTGGTCGGGCCGCGGCAAGCGGCCGCGCTGGTTCAACGCGGCGCTCGCGGCGGGCAAGAAGGAAAAAGATCTGTTGATCTGATTCCGCCCGCTCTACCAGCAACAAAACGATAAAGCCGGCCTCGAGCCGGCTTTATTGCTACAGCACTCGGCGCGGAGAAACGATCAAGTCGCCGAACAACAGACCGGCGACGAGCGAGGCAAGTATCGCGAACAACGACGCCGCGGTATTGATGCCGAGAAACACGTCGCGGCCGACGATCAGCGAAACGGTCAAAAATCCCAGACTGCCGGGCACGAGCAGAATGATTCCGGGTTCGCGCACGAGGGCGCCGGGCCGATTGGTAATGCTCGCATAGGCATTGCTCAATGCGCCCATCGTCGCACCGGCGAGGAATACGCCGAATTCCGGACCGAAATGACGGCCGCCGAAATAGGTGATCGCATAACCGAGCGCCGCGGCGGCCATGACCAGCGGAAAATCGCTGCGCGCGGCGCGGAACAGCACGGCGAATCCGTAGGTGCCGAAGACCAACGCCACCCAGACGGCCCAGTCCGGAACCGGAGCAAGCACGGCGGCCGACGGAACGAGGCCGAGAAACTTGCACAACTGGTTTGCCACCAGCGTGCCGAAGGCGAGCTTGATCAGGGTCGCGATCGCGTCGGCGAAGCGCGCGACGCCGGAAACGAGGTGGCGCGTGGAAAGCTCACGGACCGCGGTCGTCAGCACCATGCCGGGAAACAGGACGATCAGGCTGGCGAGCACGGTCGTCTTCAGCGTCAGCGGCGTGACGTAGAGGCTGATCAGGGTCGCGAGCAGGGTCGCGATCAGCCCGCTCAGCGCTTCGAGCGCCGGACGCATGCGCTGACTGCGCGCGCTCAGATCGGCGACGATGCCGACGACGAGCCCGATGCCTCCCGCCGCCGCGACGTCCGACCAGGCGCCGCGCAGGAATACCGCCAGGGTCGCCGAAACGAGTCCGTAGCAGAGCACCTCGTGCGCCCGCGCCGGCCCGTCGATGCGGTCGCTCAGCGCGTGCAGCAGGTGCGAGCCTCGGCCGATATCGAGTTCGCCCGCGATCACCTTGTCCGCGATCTCGTTCACCTCGGCCAGACGGCGCAGATTGATGTCGCCGGGCGAAAGACGGATGACCTGAGTCGTTTCCGCGATCCTGCCGTCGTCGGCGCCTTCGCTGAAGGAAATGATGATCGCGGTCGGACTCGACCAGACCTGCGCGATCAGATCCAGACGTGCGGCGAGCTTGTCGATCGCGCTCTCCAGGCGCGGCGCCGCGGTGCCGTACTGGTGCAGGCGCCGCGCCGTTTCGACGACGAAGGCGATGCGCGTCTGCAGCGGCGCACGCGCGCTGGGCACGACCGCGTCGCGCGCAATGGAGTTCGGTTCGAGTTCGGCCGGCATGGGGCCGCATTGTATCCGCGTTGTCCGGCTATTTCGGACGGATGCTGCGAAAGGTCAGGTTGATCCTCGGCGCGACGGCGCGTGCGGTCTTCGGCAGATCGTGGCGGTAGAAGCGCTGCGTCGGTCCGGCCATGCGCAGCAGGCTGCCCGCTGGCAGGTCGAGTTCGAGGCGCAGGCGCGGATCGCGCCGGTGGCGCAAACGAAATCTGCGCACGCCGCCGAAGCTGAAGGACAGAATCACCGGCGCGGTGCCGAGCTCGGGTTCGTCGTCGCTGTGCCAGCCCATCGAATCGCGGCCGTCGCGGTAGAGGTTGGCGAGCACGCTGTTGCAGCGCTCGCCGTAGCGCGCAAGCAGGATGCCGCGCAGTTCGCCCAAGGCCGGCGTCCACGCATGCGGGACGAAGCGCGTGCCCGAATAGGTGTACACCGCGTCGGCGTCGCCGATCCAGCACGACAGACGCGGCGAGTCGACTTCGCGCCCGAACAGGCGCAGGCGATGACGCTCCCAGGCGATTTCCGCATGCAGGCGTGCAAACCAGTGCGCCGCTTCGTCACCGCCGCAGAATTGCGT
>CBJLOV010000043.1:0-25462 GCA_966424745.1 uncultured bacterium | reverse complement strand
GACGCTCAACCAGGTGACGGTGCCCGCCGCGATCCTGCAGCCGCCCTTCTTCGATCCTAACGCCGATCCGGCCGTCAATTATGCCGAGACGGGCGCGACCACGATCGGCCACGAAATGGGTCCAGGCTATGACGAAGAGGGCCGCCAGTTCGACGCGCAGGGGCTGCTGGCGAACTGGTGGACGCCGGAGGACGCCAAGCATTTCGAGGAGGCCGGCGCGCGCCTCGTCGAGCAGTTCAACGCCTACCGCCCGTTTCCCGACGCCGCCGAGAACGGCAAGCAGACCCTGAGCGAAAACATCGCCGACGTCGCCGGCCTGTCCGCCGCGCACGATGCCTATCTGCTGTCGCTGAACGGCAAGCCCGCGCCGGCGCTGCAGGGGCTGAGCGGGGATCAGCGTTTCTTCCTCGCCTTCGCCCAGGCCTGGCGCGCCAAGATACGCGAGGCGGCGATGCGCAAGGCTCTCGTTACCGACGGCCACTCGCTTGCGATGTATCGCGCCGACACGGTGCGCAATCTCGACGCCTGGTATCCGGCGTTCGAGGTCAAGGAAGGCGAAAAGCTCTATCTCGCGCCGAAGGATCGCGTGCAGGTTTGGTGACAGCTTCCGTGGGCGCGATTCGTCGCGCCCTGCTCTTGGGACAACAGCGTTTAACGCGGATCAACATGGATTGAGGGCAAAGAACGCGGATTTACGCGGATAGAGCGAAGAAAACTGATTTGAAAATGAACGCGCGCGAGTCGGCGTTTCGATCGGGGCGGGGCGCAGCATCTTCGTCCGAACCGATGTCGGCGTGCATTCGTCGAGGGGTTGCTGCAGAACCGCTTGGACGTCAGCGTTTGCTCGATTGCAGTTTCTTCAGAGCTTTGGCGACGCCGGGATTGGACGGATCGAGTTTCTGCGCTTGCTTGTAGTTTTCCACTGCGGCAGGTTTCTCGTCATTGGCCAGTTGTGCCTCCGCGAGCCACAAATAGGCCCCCGGCATCTTGGGGTAGAGCTCGACGAACAGTTTGCCGATTTCGACGGCGTCTCTGGCGCGGTGCTGTTCCTGGAGCGTGCCGATCCAGGTCATGAAATCGAACGGCTCAATGGCGAAATTTTCGTCCTTCTTCCTCATCTCGCCGTAAACGGCACCGGCTCTCGCGAACCCGCGCCTGCCCAGTTCGGCGGCCATCGCTTCGCGCGTGGGCGGCGCGCCTATGCTCTGTCGTGTTTCGATCTGGACCAACTTCGCGGACATTCCCGGCGGAATGTTCTTGACGAACTCCAGGGACGCCTTGTCGTCTTTCGATTCGGCGTCGAGAAATTTCAGGACGTAGCGCGCCAGCAAGTTGTAGGCGCAGGATATCTCTTCCTGCGAGTAGGTGCCGGGAAATACCGCGCGATCGTCGCGATCGAGAAAACGCAGGTGTTCCGATGCGAAGTGATAGTGAACGAGGGAGCGGAAAGTCACCTCGTAGACATCGGCGTATTTCATACGTTTCGACAAGTCGTCCGAAACATCCGTGTGACGTTCCGCGATTTCCTCGGGTGTCGGCGGCGGCGATTCCAGGGACAGATAGGGAATGGCGAGGCGGTCCGGAGTGACATATTTCGCTTCGGCTACCCGTTTTCCGACATGACGGATACCGCCATCGAGTCCGATCAGCGCTGTGATGCGGCTGTCCTTTGCCGCCGCGAAGACATTCGAAACGCCACCCCAGCTATAACCGACAACGGCGATGTGGGACGTATCGGCGTTGGCCAGGTTTTGTGCGTAACCGATCAAAAACTGGATATCGCCCGCTTGCGCTTCAATGCCCTCGAGATCTTCGGTCATCGCCCGACCGTGCGCGCCGAGCGACGGGCTCGCTAGCACCAGGTAACCGTGGCTTGCAAGGTACTCGCACAGATCGGCGTTCTCGAAGGCCGAAGCGTTGAAACTGGGCGCGTAGATCACGACCGGGAAACGTTGCTCCAGAGCCGGCGCGTCCCGAACGGCCCGCATCGACTGCGCCTTTTCTTCGTTTACCTGGGCGGCGGTCATCTTCGGCGGCAGCAGCCAGCCGAGCGCGCTGGCGGAGGCTGCTGCTTGCTCTGCGGGGGTGCGTTCGAAGTCGTCTTCGCTCCCGATCAAGGCCAGATAATCGGCGTAGCGCATCGTTGTTCCGGATTTGCGCGCCGGATACCAGATGAGAGTCTGCACGGGGCGCGCGCGCTGGCGTTTGACGGGCTGGCCGGTAAAGGAGTCGTACTTGCCCAGGTATGCGCGCGAATGGTCGTATTGCTGAACTACTTTGAAGCCGACCCCGAATTCGCCCGGGGATTCGGTGAAAGAGAAGTTGCTGGCGGCTAGGGCTTGCGCAGGGGCATGGACGAAAGCAAGCAAGAGGATCGAAGACACGATTGAACGAAACATTCGCATTTCCCGTTTCAAGAAAACGAATTGGCTTCATCTGCCGCGCCTGCCGCGCGGCGCTGTCCAGCGCTACTCGATCTGTTCTTTCGCCCAAGCCGCATCGAGCGCCTCCATCGCATCCTTCGGCTTCAGCTTCGAGGCCTTCGCGTAGGCTTCGGCGACGTCGTCTTCGCGCTTCTCGCCGTGCAGGAGCAACAGGGCATTGCCGTACTCGACCCAGGCGATCGGCGAATCCGGGGTCAGCTTGAGCGCTTCCTTGAGTTGCTTTTCCGCCTCGGCCGCGCTCGCGCCGTAGGTGAGCTTGGCGAGCATGCCGCCGACTTTGCCGACGATCTCGGCATGATAGACGCCGAGCGCGGTGTGCGCTTCGGCGTGCTTGGGCGCGAGTTTGAGCGCCTGGTCGAGTGATTCCTTGACCTTGCCGCCGATGCCTTGCGCCAGCGCCTTCGTGATCGAGATCGTCTGGCTGTAGCGGCCGAGCGCGAACGCGCGGCGATAGTGCGAATTGGCTTCGTCCGGCAGTGCGGCGACGGCTGCGTCGGCGAGGTCGGCCAGGGCCTCGAAGCGCGCAGTCTTTTCCTTGTCGCTGTCGACGAGATAAGTGGCGTGGATGCCGCCGGCCTTGATCGCGACCGAGGCGCCGAGCGCCTTCAGCGCCGCGCCGGCTTCGTAGGCTTGGTGGAAATCGCCGCGATGAAAGGCGCGCCAGGCGTCCTGCAGCGCGTCGGCAATTTTGCCCGCGTCCTTGCCGAGTTTCGAGTTCGCCTTGATCAGCCTGGCGACGTGCTTTTCGTCGGGGAAGGGCTCCTGATCGCCCGCATGGAGCTTGGGCCAGGCCTTGGCGAGCTTGTCGCCGGCATAGTCGTAGGCCTTGTCGGGATGCGGAAACGCCTTCCAGCTCGATTTCGCCATGGTCACCTCCCCGTAGGAGGCGGGAAGCATCGAGCAAGCGCGGTGCAACATGCAAGGTATTGGTAAACTTCGCCGATGAGCCCTGCCGTTCCCAGCGAAATCTCCCGCCGCGTCGCGTCTCTGCGCGAACGCTTGAACGAAGCCAGCTATCGCTACTACGCGCTCGACGAGCCGACGATCACCGACGCCGAGTACGACAAGCTGATGCGCGAGCTCGAGGCGATCGAAGTGGAGCATCCGCAGCTCGTCACGCCGGACTCGCCGACCCAGCGCATCGGTGCGGCGCCGTCGAGCGAATTCGCCGAAGTGCGCCATGAGATTCCGATGCTCTCGCTCGCGAATGCATTCAGCGACGAGGAGATCGACGAGTTCGTGCGCCGCATCCGGAATCGCCTCGGCGAGGACGACGGCCGGCCGCTGGTGTTCTCGGTCGAGCCGAAGTTCGACGGTCTCGCCATCAGCCTGCGCTACGAAGACGGCGTATTCGTGCGCGGCGCGACGCGCGGCGACGGCGAGACCGGCGAGGACGTGACGCCGAACCTGCGTACGATCAAGCAGATCCCCTTGCGGCTGCACGGGACCGACTGGCCGCAAGTCCTCGAGGTGCGCGGCGAGGTCTACATGCCGCGCGCCGGATTCGAGAAATACAACGAAGCGGCGCGCGCATCGAACGGCAAGATCAAGCCGCTGATCAATCCGCGCAACGCGGCGGCGGGGTCCCTGCGCCAGCTCGATCCGCGCATCACCGCGCGCCGGCCGCTGGCGTTCTATGCCTACGCGGTCGGCGTGGTGGAAGGCGGAAAATTACCGCCGACCCACTCGCAGACGTTGCACAAATTGCGCGACTGGGGTTTCCCGGTCAGCACGCTGGTCGGCAAGGCGCAGGGCGAACGCGGCTGCCTGGACTACTACCGCGGCATCGGCGAGAAGCGCGATACCTTGCCGTTCGACATCGACGGGGTGGTCTACAAGATCGACGACCTCGCCGTGCAGCGCGAACTCGGCTTCGTCGGCCGCACGCCGCGCTGGGCGATCGCGCACAAGTTTGCGGCGCAGGAGCAGACCACGGTCGTCGAGGCGATCGACATCAATATCGGCCGCACCGGCGCGGCGACGCCGACGGTGCGCCTGAAGCCGGTCTTCGTCGGCGGCGTCACGGTAACCAACGCGACGCTGCACAATGCCGACCAGGTCGCGCGCCTCGACGTGCGCGTCGGCGACACGGTCATCGTGCGCCGCGCCGGAGACGTGATCCCCGAAGTCGTCGCCGTCGTCGCCGATGCGCACCACGAGAAACGGCCGCGATGGCGGATGCCGGCGATCTGCCCGGTGTGCGGCTCGGAGATCGTGCGCGAAGAAGGCGAAGCGGTCGCGCGCTGCACGGGCGGCCTGAGCTGCGCCGCGCAGGTGCAGCAGGCGATCTTCCATTTCGCTTCGCGCCGGGCGATGGACGTCGACGGACTCGGCGAGCGTTATATCGAGGACCTGACCGACCTCGGCTACGTCAAATCGGTGGCCGACCTGTACCGGCTCTCGCTCGAGGATCTGCTCGAAATGAAGCGCCGCGCCGACGAGCGCGACGGGACGACGCCGGAAACGGTGAAGGCCGGCAAGGTCGCGACCAAATGGGCGGAAAACCTGATCGAAGCGATCGAGAGCAGCCGGCGCACGACCCTGACGCGCTTCCTCTATTCGCTCGGCATCACCCACGTCGGCGAAAGCACGGCGAAGGCGCTGGCAGCCTGGTTCGGCGATCTGGACACAATCCGCCATCTGCCGTGGCCGGTATTGAAACTCGTGCCCGATATCGGCATCGAGGTCGCGCACGCGATCGATTCGTTCTTCGCCCAGGAAGGCAATCAGAGCGTGATCGACGACCTGCTCGCGCGCGGGGTCGTCATCGCCGACGCGCATGCGCCGTCGCCGAAGCTGCGGGCGAAGCTGCAGCTCGGCAGCCTGCTCGGCGAGTTCGAGATTGCGAAACTCACCGACAAACGCGCCGCGCAGGTCGCGCAGAAATTCGATTCGTTCGCCGCGTTGACCGGGGCGACCGAAGCGGCGTTGACCGAGGCGGGCCTGCCCGCCGACACGGCGCAAAGCCTGCACGCCTGGCTCGTCTCGAAGGAAGGGCGCAGCCTGGTTTCGCGTTGCGAAAAATCCGTCGCTGCATTGCTGGCGAAGATGCCGCGCGATGCGGCGCAAGCAGCCGGCCCGCTCGAAGGTCGGACGGTCGTATTGACCGGCAGCCTCGGTGCGTTGACCCGCGACGAGGCCAAGGAGAAACTCGAAGCGCTCGGCGCCAAGGTCGCCGGCAGCGTGTCGAAGAAGACCAGCTTCGTCGTCGCCGGCAGCGAGGCCGGATCGAAACTCGACAAGGCCAACGAACTGGGCGTCGACGTCTGGGACGAGGCCAGGCTCGTCGAGTTTCTGCGCACGCATGAGCGCTGATTCCGCGCACGCCGCGTTGCAACTGCGCGCGCGCCTGTTTGCGTTGATCCGCGGGTTCTTCGCCGATCGCGGGGTGCTCGAAGTGGAGACGCCGATCCTTTCCGCGGCAGGCAACACCGATCCGAACATCGAGAGCTTCAATGCGCGTTTCTCGGGACACGCCGACGCGGGCACGCGGCTGCGCTGGCTGCGGACATCGTCCGAGTTCGCGCAGAAGCGGCTGCTGGCCGCCGGCGTCGGCGACAACTACGAGCTCGGCCGCGTGTTCCGCAACGGCGAAGCGGGACGGCGGCACAATCCCGAATTCACCATGCTCGAGTGGTATCGGGTGGGCTGGGATCATCGGCGCCTGGCGGACGAAGTCGTCGATCTGGTGAACGCCGCGCTGGCTCTCGTCGGCCGGCATGTCGAGACGAAAAAATACACTTACCGGGAACTGTTTGCTTCCGCGCTCGGCGTCGATCCGTTCGCGGCCGCGGAAACCGACTTGCGCGCCGCTTTGGGCGAGGTGCGGGTCGCCGCGGAGGGATTGAGCCGCGACGACTGGCTCGATCTCCTGCTCACCCATCGCATCCAGCCGTCGTTCCCGTCCGACCGCATCACGGTGATCGGCGACTACCCGGCCACGCAGTGCGCGCTGGCGAAGATCCGCGCCGACGATCCGCCGGTGGCCGAGCGTTTCGAGCTTTATCTCGGCGCGCAGGAGCTCGCCAACGGCTATCACGAACTGACCGATGCAGCGGAACAGCGCGCACGCTTCGAGCGCGACAATGCTCGCCGCCGCGAGCGCGGCCTGGGAGAAGTTCCGCTCGATGAAAACCTTCTGGCCGCTTTGCGGCAAGGCCTGCCGGATTGCGCCGGTGTGGCTCTGGGCATCGAACGCCTGTTGATGGCGATGACCGGTGGGGACGATATCGGCGGCGTGCTGGCGTTTCCGTTCGCGGCGGCCTGAGCGCGCCGACGCTCCGCTTCAGCGTTCCCGGCGCACCAGGCGCCACAGGTAGACGACGATCGCGACGTTCACACCGAGCGCCGCCACTTTGAGCCAGCCGAAGCGGTGCCAGATCTCCCAGGCTTCGAACGGAATCAGCGAAGACGTGGCGAAGACGGTGAGGTATTCGGCCCAGCGCCGGCCGGTCCAAAGCCCCCAACCTTCGACGGCGAACACGCAACCGTAGGCCAGCGCCGCGCTGCCGATCAGCTCGAACCGCTTCGGGTTCAGATCGAGCAGCTGCTCGGCCCATTGGATCAGGAAGCGATGGCCGGCCTGCAGCGGCAGGTGCATCAGCCAGTTTGCGAGGCGGTCGAGCCAGGGGGTATGCACGAGGCCGAAGGCGACGATCGCGACGACGAACAGACCGAGCGCCTTGGCGAATTTGAACGCCGCGATCCAGCGCAGCGCGGCGTGGGTTTGTCCGGCCATCAAAACTCCAGATCGATGGTCGCGCAGAGATAATCGACCAGAGGCGCCACGCCCTTGAAGCTTTCGACCATCAGGGCGGCCAGCTCCGTGGAGGTGATCTGCGCGTCGGTCAGCTCGCGCGAGGCGACGAAGTCCTTGCGCTTCAGATCTTCGATCAGCTCGTGCGCCGGGTCGTAGCCCTGCGGCGGGCGCGACAGCGATTCGCCGCCGAGCTCGAACGTTTCCAGAAAGCGCTTGCCGCGCGTCGCCTTCTTCCAGGCGGCGGGATTGTCGACGAGAAATTCGCGCACGCGGTTGAGCGTCGGCGGTTCCGGGTGCAAGAGGCCGCCGCCTGCGAAACTTCCGCCGGGAGGGGTGTACAGGGAGAAAAACTGAGCGTCCACCTGCTGCGCGCGGTTGTGGGAGAGGCGCGCGCCAAGCCAAGTTTTGTACGGGGTCTTGTCTTTCGAGAAGCGCGTATCGCGGTAGATGCGGAACATGGAGCCGCCGTGCGGACGCGGATCGGCGCGGTAGTGTTTGCTGATCTTCGCCAGCGGCGCGGCAAGATCGCCGATCAGATGCAGGAACGGATCGCGCACGATCGCCTCCCAGCGCGCCTTGTGCGTCGTGAACCATTCTTTGTTGTTGTTGCGCGCGAACTCGCGCATCAGCTTCAGGCTGGCGGGGGTGAAGTAGGCGGTGGCGGCCATGATCGATCGTTCCGTTCGAGTGAAGCCAAGTTTAGCTCGTCAGCGCGGTTCCAGTTCGCGCCCCCAGGCCTCGAGCCGATCGAGCAGGGCGAGCTGGTCCGGCCGCGTCGCCGGCGCGGCGCGCAGCTGCGCAATCTCGGCGAAGTAGTCGGGCAGGGTCAGCGCCGTCGCCTCGGTATGGACCGTCAGCCGCTCGCGGCGGAATTCGTTCCAGCGGTCCGCTTCGTCTGCGTTCAACGTGTCCGGCCAGTTGCGCGCGCGATAACGGAACAGCATTTCGCCGTAGCGCGGATCGATGAAGGAAAACTTGCGCGCGCCGAGCTGTTCCGGCGGCGTACGCCGCACCTCGCGGAACAAGCGCTTGTCCGCATCGGCCGGAAAACCGGAATAGATCGCGAGGTCGGCGTCGATCGCGCCGCGTTCCTCGCGCGGTATGGAGAAGACTTCGCGCAGCTTTTCGGCGAGGCCTTCCGCGTTCTCCAATTGCGCGAGGTGGGTTTTGCAGCGCTCGACGTCGAGACCGATGCGTGTCGTGTCGGCACCGTTCAGCGCCGTGAGCGGCGCAAGCGCCGGCGATTTGTTCGCGTGCACGGTTTTCAGCGGAATGCGTTCGATCCCTTCCGGCAAGTCCGTGCGGGGGGTGAAGACGCGGTCCGCGATCTCGTCCGCGGCGAGCTCGAGCAACGGCCGGGGATCGGCGTCGAGGTCGTAAACGATCACGCCGTTGCCCTGGGTCGGATGCGCAGCCAGGGGCACGACCATCGTCACGCAGCCGCGTTCGGCGGGGTAGCGCGACGACACGTGCAGAACCGGCGTGCGGTGCGCGTAATCGAGCAGTTCGAATGCGCGCTGCTTGCGGCGCAGGGCGAAATAGAAATCCCATAGACGCGGTTGGCGTGCGCGCAGGAGGCGCGCGAAGGCGATCGTCGCCTGTACGTCGGACAGCGCGTCATGGGCGTGCTCGTGGCTGAGGTGGTTGGCCGCGGTGAGCTCGGTGAGTTTGAACGAAGGAACGAATTGGGCGCGTCCGGGGACGGGCGCTTCTTGATTTTCGCCGGAGGGGGCTAGCGCATGGACGCCCGGCCATTCGATTCCCTGCGGGCGCAGCGCGTAGCACATGCGCGCCAGGTCGATCAGGTCCCAGCGCGAATTGCCGTCTTTCCACTCGCGTTCGTACGGGTCGTAGAAATTGCGGTAGAGCAGGTTGCGGGTGAACTCGTCGTCGAAGCGCAGCGAGTTGTAGCCGACGCCGCAGGTGCCGGACAGCCCCAGTTCTTCCTGAATGCGTGCGCTGAACTCGGCTTCGACGATGCCCTCGCGTTCGGCCAGTTGCGGCGCAATACCGGTGACCAGGCAGGCGGCGGGGCGCGGTAGCGCGTCGCGCGCGGGCTTGCAGTAGAAGGAGACCGGATCGCCGATCGGCTCGAGTTCGAGTGTCGTGCGCTGGCCGGCGAACTGCACCGCGCGATCGCGGCGCGGGTCGGTGCCTGAGGTCTCGTAGTCGTGCCAGAAGAAGCTTGCTTGACTCATCCGCGGAGGGTAACGGATCGGTTCGGCTGCGCCTACCGGCCGATGCGCGCGCGGAGCGTAGGAAAAATTCGCGCGTCGCTGTTGACGAAGGGTGGGCGCGTCGGGATAATACGCGGCTCACTCAGGGTGTGCGGCTCGGTTGGACGAGCGCAGCACTTCCGGGCGGAACCGCGGCAGTGCAGGGTTCCGAGCAGCAAAACCCAATGCGCCCGTAGCTCAGTTGGATAGAGTACCAGGCTACGAACTTGGTGGTCGGGAGTTCGAATCTCTCCGGGCGCGCCAATTTGCAGAAACGAAAAGGCCGATGCCATTGCATCGGCCTTTTTCTTTTCGCTTCTCGATAATCGATGCGGAAACGCGGGGTCGCGTCTTCCTCCGCAGCCGGGCAGGTCGCGATTGCACCTGCACCGGAGGGTTATTTCGAAATCAGCAGCAGCAGCGACTGACCGCACTGCCCGTACGAGGTGCCCGCACCGCCGATGTACGCCTCGTTGCCCGGCGTGACGAAGGTGTTGGCGCCGTCGTTCCAGTTGCAGGTGTCGGTCACGCGGTACCAGTTGCTGCCGCTCGGCGGCGCCGGCAGGGTGAAGTTCACGTTGCCCGACCAGCCGTTGTAGGCGATGTAGATCGAGTTCGCGTCGCCGAGCGAGGGGCCGTTGATCGTGTAGGCGATCGCGTGGTTGCTGCTGTTGTTCCAGTAGTTGCTGTCGGCGGCGGCGCCGTTCGGCTGGTACCAGACGACCTGGCCCGAGGTGTACCACGATGCCGGGCGCAGCGCGGGGTGGGCGAGGCGAAAGGCGATGAGGCGCTGGGCGAAGTTGTAGAAGTTTGACTGGTCGCCGGTCCAGCTGGTGTTGAGCCAGTTGGCGCTCGAATCGAGGTTGTAGGCGTTGTTGTTGCACTGGAGCGTGCGCAGGTATTCGTCGCCGCCCTGGACCAGCGGTGTGCCCGCCGACAGCATCTCGAAGGCCATGCCGGTGCGCGCGGCGCGGCGCTGGTCGTAGGCCGTGCCGGTGCCGTTCGACATGCCCTGGTCCCAACTGTAGTTGTTGCTCGTGCCACCGTCGGACGGACCGTAGGGCCAGGCCTGGCCGTTGTTCGAACCGTTGCAGGAATACACGTCCTTCAACGTCATGCCGTCGTGCACGTCGATGAAATTGGTCGAGTTCCACGGCGAGCGGCCGTTGCCCTGGAACAGGTCGGAAGAGCCGGCGAAGTTGGTCGCTTCCTGGCCGATCGAAACCGATATCGTGCCGAGGTCGTTCTGCGCTTGGCGCAACTGGTCGCGATAGCGGCCGTTCCACTCCGACCAGCCAGGCGGAAAGCCGCCGAGCTGGTAGGAATTGCCGCCGATCGCCCACGGCTCGGCGAACAGGTCGAGCCCGCTGCCGCCCGCCGCCGGGCGCACGCTGAATTCGCGCAGGATGCGGTTGAGCGCGACGTTCGAATCGCCCGCGTTGAAGTTGTAGCAGCCGTTGGTGCAAGTGTTGCCGAGCACGGAGGCGAGATCGAAGCGGAAGCCGTCGACGCCCATCGTATTCGTCCAGTAGGCCAGCGAGTCGACGATGAGATTCTGCGCCACGGTGTTGTAGGTGTTGTAGTTCGCGCCGGTGCCGGTGTTGTCGTAGTAGTACTGGTTGTTCGAGGACAACTCGTAGTAGGCGGCATTGTCGAGGCCGCGCCAGGAGTACTCGGTCACGGTGTCGGGATCGCTGCCGCTCCAGGTGCCGCCTTCGGCGGTGTGGTTGTAGACCACGTCCAGATAGACCTTGATGCCGGCGTCGTGGAACGCCTTCACCATCGCCTGGAACTCGGCGGTCGGCCCGCCCGCAGACTGGTCGTAGGCGTAGTGGCGGTCGGGCGAAAAATAGTTCTCCGTCATGTAGCCCCAGTAGTTCTGGTTGGCGTCGGAGTTCGGCACCACGTCGTTCGCATCGTTCTGCGTTTCATGGATCGGCAGGAACTCGACCGCCGTCACGCCGAGGCTTGCCAGGTAGTTCGCCTTCAGGCCGGCGCCGTGGTAGGTGCCGCGGTATTGCGAAGGGATGCTGGAATCCTGCTTGGTGAAGCCGCGCACGTGCACCTCGTAGATCACGTCGTCCTTCTGCGCGCGGGTCGGCTTGGTCCCGACGCTCTGCGTGCCCGGCGCCAATACGATGCCCTTCGGCGCGTACGGACCGCTGTCGATCAAGCGGTAGGCGGTGTTGAACGAGGCGTCGGTGTTCGGGCCGGTGGCGAAGATGTTGCCGTTCTGGTTTTGCGTATTGATCGGGTCCTGGCTCACTTCGTGCGCATACGGATCGAGCAGCAGTTTGTTCGGATTGAAACGGTTGCCGCTGCCGTCGACGTCGGCCACGAATCCGGCCGACGAGCCCTTGCTCCAGCTCGCACTGTAGGGCCAGTTCGGACCCCACGCGCGATAGCCGTAGTAGATCGCGCCGCCGATGCCGGCCGCCCGGATCGCGGAGACCGGCACCGTGACCGACCAGACGCCGCCGCCGGCCGCGCTGAGCGGATAGGCCGCCGACTCTTGCGCGCCGTAGCCGCTCGCATACAGATAGACGGCGACCCGCGTGGCCTGCGAGGAGTACACGCGGAAGGTGATGTTGGCCTGCTGGGAATCGTAGCTCGCCCCCAGGTTCATGCTGTTGATGGCGGCGGGCGAGGGGAGCGATACGGCGCTCAGACCGAGGCACAGGAACAACGCGGCGAATATCTTGGGATACTTCATGGCTCTGTCTCCATCCTCTGGTTGGACGAACAGGTTCGACGGCCGCGTCGACTCGCGTTTCGTGCTGCTCCGGCGCGTCGGTCATCGTGGTCCGAGACACGGCAATCCGATGGCGCCGATCGTATGAAGCATCGCGGTGCAGCAACCAGCGCGTGCATACGTATTCATCGAAAATCGGGGCCGACGCGGCATTCGGCGTGCGCGCAGGTCGGATGGCGCGATGGAGTCGCCGCCGGTTCGCGCGGCGGACGCGGCGGTTCAGTGACGCAGTACGGCCAGCACGAGTTCCACCGCGATCAGCACGACGATTGCGATTTCGAGGATTTCCGCGCGACGGCTCGACGCCTCGTCGTACAGCGCGGCGTAGGTGTCGCGGATGATCGCGAGCTTGCGGTCGACCGCGGCGCTGATCTTGGGCACGCGGAACAGCTCGAGCGCGCCGCTGTAGATGCGGGCGAGATAGACGTCCTCGGTCACCTGCAGCGCGTTGTCGATCTTCTCGGTCAGCTCGGTGACCTCGGCGACGAGGGTGTAGAGCTTGTGCGCGAGCTGGGCGACGCGGCGCGAGGCGAGCAGCGAGGTGGTGCGGCGCGCGTCCTCGACGCGGTCGTACATGCGCGGCAGTTCGGCGTCGAGCAGCTCGTCGTAGTAGCGGAATTCGACGAGCTGCGCATTGGCCACCTCGATGATGTCGGCGACGTCGGAGTCGCCGCGCGGCTCGTAGACGAAGGCGCGGTCCCAGGCGAGCACGACGAGATCGTCCGCATAGTACGAATAGGCGCGCTGCATCAGCTCGCGGCGGGCGGCATCCGACAGGGGGCGCGATTCGCCCGCGAGCAGGGCGGCGATGTCGGCGCGCTCGCGCAGCTGATCGGCGCTGAGCGGGTCGGCGAGGGTCTGCACGATGCCGACCAGGTAGTCTTCCTCGAGCATTTCGGTGGCAGGCCGATCCAGGGCGGCCAGCACGACCTGGCGCACCTGCTGCAGCAGGTCGACCCAAAAGCCGCCGGCAGCGCGGGCGCCGATCACGCGGTCGAGAGCATTGAAGCGCTCGGCGAACTGCGCCCAATCGATGTCGGCGACGACGACGCGCACGGCGAACGCGACGACGCCGAAGTCGTAGAGGCGCGCGCTGATATGCGCGGTCACGGAGTCGCCTTCGATGTCGATCGCGGTCGCGCCGAGATCGAGCTGCAGCGGCGGCACATCAAAAGCCAGCGCCTTCGGCGCGGCGGTGGCGAGACGGCTGCGCCGGCTCCCGCGGCCGGCCCGGGCGGACCACAGTTCCGATGCGCGGGTCAGATCGATTGCGTAGGCGATGTCGAACAGGCGCAGCGCGAGCAGCTCGCCCGAGCGGATGCGCAGCGTCGCCGTGGTCGAGGACGGATTGGTCATGGCCGGCAGTGTATGCCGACGAGTTCGCCCTACGATACCTCGGAGTGAACGGGTCTCGGCCGCTCGGAGCCTGCGCCGGGCTCGATCCGGAGACGAACGGGCCGGATTTGAGACGCGGACACGACCCACGCTCGGCCGGGCTTGATGCGGGGCATCGGCGCGGGCACAGTGTCGAATCCCGCCGTGCCGACCGGGCCGGCGTCATACGGAGCCGACGTCATGCAGACCGAAACGCGCAATCTCGCCCTGTTCTGCGATTTCGAGAACCTGGCCCTCGGCGTGCGCGAGGCCAAGTACGCGCAGTTCGACATCACCAAGGTGCTCGAACGCCTGCTGCTCAAGGGCAGCATCGTGGTGAAGAAGGCGTATTGCGACTGGGAGCGCTACAAGGAATTCCGTCCGGCCATGCATTACGCCTCGTTCGAACTGATCGAGGTGCCGCACGTGAGCCAGTCGGGCAAGAACTCGGCCGACATCCGCATGGTCGTCGACGCCCTCGATCTGTGCTACACGAAAGCGCACGTCGACACCTTCGTCATCCTCAGCGGCGACTCGGACTTCTCGCCGCTGGTGAGCAAGCTGCGCGAGAACAACAAGCTCGTGATCGGCGTCGGCGTGAAGAATTCGACGTCGGAGCTGCTGATCGCGAACTGCGACGAGTTCATCTACTACGACGACCTGGTGCGCGCCCAGAAGCAGCGCCGCGCGCCGAAGAAGAAGGCGGAAGAGAAGACGGCGAAAGCCGCGGCTCCGGCCGCCGCGCAGGACCGCGATGCGGCGAAGAAACAGGAGGCGCTTGATCTCGTCGTCGAAACGGTCGAGGCGTTGATCGAAGAGCGCGGCGAGGACGAGACGATCTGGGGCTCGATGGTCAAGCAGGCGGTGAAGCGGCGCAAGCCCGGATTCAACGAAAACTACTACGGCTTCAAATCGTTCGGCGCGCTGCTCGAGGAGGGCAAGAAGCGCGGACTTCTGCGGCTCGAACGGGAGGAGAAGTCCGGCAACTATCGCGTCATCGGCACGGCCGACGACAAACCCTGACGCTTAGACTCAAATTCCGTTCGCCCTGAGCGTAGCGCCGAAGGCGCGGAATCGAAGGGCCGCGCGCATTGAAACTGCGAATGTTTCGACTTCGCGGAGCTTTGCTCCGCTGCGCTCAGCACGAACGGTTTCAGCAGACTCGCAGTCTCACGCCATCGCTTCGTACAGTGGCAGCGTGAGGAACTCGGGGAAGTTCTTCGACAGCGACATCTCTTCGAAAATCTTCGCAGCCTGCTCGTAAGTGTCGATCTTCTCGCCCTGCGCGGTGACGGTGGCCTTGACCTTCGCGAGCTCCTCGGGAATCAGCGCGCGCACGAGTGCTGCGTCGACCTTGCGGCCGTCGTCGAGCACGCCTTTTTCGCTGATCACCCACTGCCAGACTTGCGAGCGCGAGATCTCCGCGGTCGCCGCGTCTTCCATGAGGTTGTGGATCGGCACGCAGCCGTTGCCGGCCAGCCAGCTGCCCAGATAATGGATGCCGACATTGATGTTGTTGCGCAGGCCGGCTTCGGTGATCGGCGCCTCGGGCACGAAATTGAGGAAGTCGGCGGCGGCGAACTTTTCGTTGCGCTGCTTGCCCCATTGGTTCGGTCTGTCGCCGAGCACGGCGGTGAACTCCTCCATCGCGATCTGGACGAGGCCGGGATGGGCGATCCAGCCGCCGTCGAAGCCGTCGTTCGCGTCGCGCTTCTTATCGTGGCGCACGCCGGCCAGGGCCTTCTCGTTCGCCGCCGGATCGTTCTTGATCGGAATCAGCGCCGCCATGCCGCCGATCGCCGGCGCGCCGCGCTTGTGGCAGGCCTGCACGAGTGCCAGCGCGTACGCGCGCATGAACGGCACTTCCATGTTGATCGCCACGCGGTTGGCGAGGCAGAAGCCCGGCTTGTTCTTGAATTTCTTGATCGCGCTGAAGATGTAGTCCCAGCGCCCGGCGTTGAGACCGGCCGAATGCTCGCGCAGTTCGTAGAGGATTTCCTCCATTTCGAAGGTGGCCAGGATCGTTTCGAGCAGCACGGTCGCCTTGATCGTGCCCTGCGGAATGCCGAGTTCGTTCTGCGCCATCACGAAGATGTCGTTCCACAGCCGCGCTTCGAGATGGTTCTCCATCTTCGGCAGGTAGTAGAACGGGCCGAAGCCGCGCGCGATCTGTTCCTTCGCGTTGTGGAAAAAGACGAGGGCGAAATCGAAGATGCCGCCGGAGACGCGCTGGCCGTCTACGCTCACGTGCTTCTCGTCGAGGTGCCAGCCGCGCGGGCGGATCTGCAGGGTCGCGATCTTGTCGTTGAGCTTGTAGACCTTGCCGGCCTCGTTGGTGTGGCTGATCGTGCCGCGGATCGCGTCGTACAGATTCACCTGCCCCTGGATCTGGTTGAACCAGTTCGGGCTGTTCGAATCCTCGAAGTCGGTCATGTACGAGTCCGCACCCGAGTTGAACGCATTGATGATCATCTTGCGTTCGACCGGCCCGGTGATCTCGACGCGGCGGCATTCCAGCGCTTTCGGCAGCGGCGCGATCTTCCAGTCGCCTTCGCGAACGTGCCGGGTCTCGGGCAGGAAGTCGGGCATCTCGCCCGCATCGATGCGCGCCTGGCGGGCGACGCGCGCCTTGAGCAGCTCCTGACGGCGCGGTTCGAAGGCGCGGTGCAGTTTGGCGACGAGCGCAAGCGCATCGTGCGTAAGGATCTCGTCGAAACGCGGATGCAGGGGGGCGTTTATCGCAACACCGGGGGGGAGGGTGGGGGACATGGCGGCTCCTGAAGAAAAGAAAAATTTCGACGCGGATCAACGCGGATTCCCGCGGATAAAGCGGTTTTCTATTCTGCTCTATCCGCGTTCTGTGCTCTTCATCCGCGTTGATCCGCGTCTAAAGAGTCATTCTCAAATCACATACAAATCGACGTACTCGTTGACCGGCGTTTCCTCAAGCTTCTTCTGGTCGAGCGACAGGTCGAGAATCGTCTTCTGCTGCTTGGCCGGGAAGCGGCGCGCGAGGTTGGTCTTGAACTTCTCGACGAGGACCGGAATGCCCTCCTTGCGGCGGCGCTTGTGGCCGATCGGATACTCGACGACGACTTCCTTGAGCTTCTTGCCGTCGTTGAATTCGATCGTCATCGCGTTCGCGATCGAGCGCTTCTCGGGGTCGTGATAGTCGCGGGTGAACTGCTTGTCCTCGACGCAGACGATCTTGTCGCGCAGCTTGTCGATGCGCGGATCGGAGGCGACGCTGTCCTCATAGTCCGCCGCGGTCAGGCGGCCGAAGATCAGCGGCACGGCGACCATGTACTGGATGCAATGGTCGCGGTCGGCCGGATTGTTGAGCGGGCCCTTCTTGTCGATGATGCGGATGCAGGCTTCGTGCGTGCGGATCGTGATCTTCTTGATGTCCTCGACCGAGCGGCCGAGCTTGTTCAACTCGCGGTGCAGGGTCATCGCGGCCTCGACGCCGGTCTGGCTGTGGAACTCGGCCGGGAAGCTGATCTTGAACAGCACGTTTTCCATCACGTAGCTGCCGTACTTGCGCTGGAATTCGAACGGCTTGCCCTTGAACAGCACGTCGTAGAAACCCCAGGTCTTCGCCGTCAGCACCGACGGATAGCCCATCTCGCCGGTCTTGGCGATCAGCGCGAGGCGCACGGCGCGGCTGGTCGCGTCGCCCGCCGCCCAGCTCTTGCGCGAGCCGGTGTTCGGCGCATGGCGATACGTACGCAGCGACTGGCCGTCGACCCAGGCCAGCGAGACGGCGTTGATGATCTCTTCGCGCGACAGGCCGAGCATTTCGGCGACGACTGCGGTGCTGGCGACCTTCACGAGCACGACGTGGTCGAGGCCGACCTTGTTGAACGAATTCTCGAGTGCGATACAGCCCTGGATTTCGTGCGCCTTGATCATGCCGGTCAGCACGTCCTTCATCGTCAGCGGCTTCTTGCCGGCGGCGAGGTTGTTGCGGCTGACCCAGTCGGCCACGGCGAGGATGCCGCCGAGGTTGTCCGACGGATGGCCCCACTCGGCGGCGAGCCAGGTGTCGTTGAAATCGAGCCAACGGATCATCGCGCCGATGTTGAAGGCGGCCTGCACGGGATCGAGCTGGAACTGCGTGCCCGGCACCTTGGCGCCGTTCGGTACCACCGTGCCCGGCACGATCGGGCCGAGCAGCTTGGTGCAGGCGGGATATTCGAGTGCTTCCAGGCCGCAGCCGAGCGTGTCGATCAGGCAGTTGCGCGCCGTTTCGTAGGCAAGCTTGGAGGTGATCTTGTACTTGCTCACGTAGTCGACGATGTCGACGAGCACCTGATCAGGTTTGGGGCGGACGTTGGAAATATGCGAACTCATGGAATTCCTTCGGGACTCGAGGCGGAAAAGTAGCGCGAAACCCGTCAATTCTACGCCAGCGGTCGAGTCGCCGCTCTAGGACTTTAGGGTTCGCCGGCCGCACCGGCTTCCTGCATTCGCGCGGACGGTTGCGTCGTACGCTGACGTCGATGATGCGGTCCGTGCTTCGTTCCGGCGCAGTTTGTGCCGTTCTGAAAAAAGCTATTGCAATCTCTTTAAGATCGATCTAAAACATATATGAAATCGTAATTCGCTAATGAATATCGTTTCCGACCGTCGTCCGCGCGGCGGTCACGTCGAAAAAGGGGGCGGGCGAAACAGCGGGAATGTGCCGTCCTGCAGTCGGCACGCAAGCCAACATCTACCGTGAGGGAATGGGGAATGAAGGTCCAAAAATCGATTCTGTACGCAAGCATTCTTTGCGCGCTCCAGCTGCCGGCCATGGCGCATGCCCAGGACGCGGCCGCGAAGGCGGATGGCGCCGCGAACAAAAACACCTCGGAGCAGAAAGCCAAGGCCCAAGAGACGCAGACGATGCAGGAAGTGACGGTGACCGGCTACCGCAGCAGTCTGGAGAGGGCGCTCGACGTGAAGCGCAATGCCGATGCGGTGGTCGACGCCATCAGTGCCGTGGACATCGGCAAATTCCCCGACACGAATGCTGCGGAGTCGCTCGCGCACCTGCCCGGCATTACCGTGGACCGGCAATTCGGCGAGGGCGAAAAGGTCAGCATCAACGGCACCGATCCCGCGCTCAACCGCGTGCTCCTCAACGGCCAGACGATCGCTTCCGGCGACTGGGGCGGCAACCCGACCGACACCAGTGGACGCACCTTCAACTACACCTTGCTGTCGCCGGAAGTCATCGGCCTGATGGAAGTGTACAAATCCCCCGAGGCGCGCATCGACGAAGGCAGCATCGGCGGCACCGTGATCATCCACACGCGCAAGCCGCTGGACCTGCCCGCCAACACGCTGCGCGGTTCGGTCGGCTACAGCTACAACGACCGTTCGGGCGAGAGCAATCCGCGGGTGTCGGGGCTGTGGAGCTGGAAGAACGGCGACGGCACCCTGGGCTTTCTGGTGTCCGCGACCCACGACAAGGAAAACCTCGCACGTGCGGGCATCGAGTTTTTCGGATACACCACCGGAAAGGGCATTCCCGGTTCTGCGACTGCAAATGGTAGCGGTAACATCGAGACCGCGAAACTTCCGGTCGGCATCAACAGTTCGTATTTCCAGCAGACCCGCGAGCGCAACGGCATCGAATCCGCGTTGGAATGGCGGCCGAACGAGCGCAACGAGTTCAACCTCACCGGCATCCTGATCAAGGGCAAGTACAACAATTTCAGCGAATCCGAATACGTCTGTCCGGGCTGCGGGGATCTGAACAAGATCACGTCGCTGACTTTGAACAACGGCTACATCACGGCGGCGCGCGTGTCGCCTGATACCGGCAACGGCCAGCCCTACGCCCAGCTGGACACCAACTATCGCAAGACCAAGGTCGACACCAAGAGCATCAACCTCAAGCACGACTACTACGGCGACGCCTGGACTCTGGAAAGCCAGGCCGGCTACACCAGCGCGTCCGGCGGCAAGTCCCCCGAATACCTGATGAAATACCTGCTCAAGTCGGGCGGCTATGCGTTCAATTACGACGGCACGCGGACCGGCGTGTCCTACGACAATGCCGGCGCCGGCAACTGGGGCTTGAAGGCGGGACAGCAGGCGGGCGGCATCTACTACGCCAAGAGCAAAGACGACGAGAAGTACGGCCAGTTCGATGCGAGCCGCGATCTGCAATGGGGACCCATCGACAAAGTGCAGATGGGCGCCAAGTACCTCGACCACGACAATTCCGTCAGCGCGTACGGAAATTCGATCTTCGCTACCGACGCCGTTACGCTGAGCCAGTTCAACCCGGGCTCGACCCCGGGCGGCCTGTTCGACGGCCTCAACGCCAGCGGCAACCTGACCAATTGGTACACGGCCGATCTCGGCGACGTCGTCAACTACCTGAAATCGTTGCCGCAGGGTGCCTATCGCACCGACTACGGTTCGTCGTTCCAGGTCAACGAAGTCACCAAGAACCTGTATACGCAGCTCAACTTCCACAGCGACAACGGGCTGCGCGGCAATGCCGGCGTGCGCTATGTCGATACCCGCGACGTTTCCGACTACTGGAACAGCAGCGACGGCGGCGCGACCTTCTCGCCGACCTCCAGCACATCGCACTATCGCAAGGCGCTGCCGAGCTTCAATCTGATCTACGACCTGGACAGCGACAAGGTGCTGCGCTTCTCGGCTTCGCAGGTCATCGCGCGCCCGCGCTATTCGGACCTCGCCGGCGCATTCCAGCGCGACGACACCAAGTTGTCCGCCAGCGGCGGCAACCCGAACCTGAAGCCGTACGAATCGAACAACTTCGATTTCTCCGCGGAATGGTATTTCGCAGAAAACAGCATGCTGTCGACGGAAGTGTTCTATCGCAAGATCGGCACCTACATCATCTCGAAGACGACCGACAAGGTTCTGTACAACGTGACCACCGGCCAGAACGCGACCTATCAGGTCACGACGCCGGAGAACGCGGCGAATGCGGACGTGCGCGGCATCTCCCTGCTGTACCAGCAGGACCTCGGCATGGGCTTCGGCATCCAGAGCAACTACACCTATGCCCATGCCGGCACGACCAACGGCTACAACATGCCGTACCTGTCGCGCAACACGATCAACATCATTCCGTACTTCGAGCACGGCCCGTGGTCGGCGCGCCTCAACTACAGCTGGCGTTCGGCCTACTTCACCCAGATCGGCCGTCTCGATTCGCAGGTCTTCGCCGCTCCCTACAAGGAACTGGATTTCACCGCCGGCTATCAGATCAACGACTGGGTGGGGGCGAGCTTCAACGCCACGAATCTGCTCGACTCGACGTACTACTGGTACAACGGTGTGAGGTATGCGCCGATCGGCATGTACAAGAACGGCCGCACGTTCTCGCTGAATCTCAATTTCAAGCTATAGAAAGGTTTGTTGCCGGTTGCGGTTGGGCTCTCCGGCCCTCTCAATCAACCGCAGCCGGCTTTTTTCTCGATGGCTCGAATGATGGATTTCCAACAGGCATGGCGTTGGGCGGTGCGCTGCGGTTTTTCGCTGCTCTTGGCTTTTCCCGCCGCGGCGGCGGAAGGCGGCAAGGCCGTCGTCCTGCGCGAATTCGTCGCCGCCTCGCCGCCGACGCCGCAAAGTCATGCGGCGACGATCGCCGAAACTTCCGAAGGGCTGGTCGCGGCCTGGTTCGGCGGCAAACACGAAGGGGATCCCGGCGTGGACATCTGGGTGGCCAGGCAGGCGGGCGGCCGTTGGAGCGCGCCGGAGGACGTCGCCGACGGGCGCCAGGCCGACGGCTCCCGCCAGCCCGCGTGGAACCCGGTGCTGTTCCAGCCGAGCCGCGGTCCGCTGATGCTTTTCTACAAGATCGGCCCCGCCCCGGCCCGCTGGCGCGGGATGCTGCGCGTTTCCGGCGACGGCGGCAGGCATTGGTCCGAAGCCCGCGCGCTGCCCGACGGCGTAATCGGCCCCGTCAAGAACCGGCCGGCGGAGTTGGCCGGCGGCGACATCGTAAGTCCGTCGAGCACGGAAAAAGATCACTGGCGCATTCATTTCGAACGCTCGTCCGACCGCGGCGGCACTTGGCGGATCGGGCCGCCGGTCGCTCATCCGGACGGCATCGAGGCGATACAGCCCAGTCTGCTCGTCTGGGATGAAAATCGCCTGCAGGCGATTGGACGGACCAAGCAGGATCGTCTGTTCTCCGCTTGGTCGCGCGACGGCGGGCGAACTTGGTCCGCGCTGAATCTGCTCGATGTCCCCAATCCGAATTCGGGCGCCGATGCAACCATGTTGAGCGACGGGCGGGCTCTGCTCGTATACAACCCCAAGGTCCACGGTTCGAACTGGTGGGACGGCAGGGACGCGCTCGCCGTGGCGGTGTCCGCCGACGGCGAGCGCTGGCGCTGCGTTTTGACCCTGGAGGAAAGTCCGGGTGCCGAGTTTTCCTATCCTTCCGTCCTCCAGGGCAGGGACGGGCTGGTCCACATCGTCTACACCTGGAAGCGGCAGCGCATCGCCCACGTCGTCGTCGACCCGCGGGCGATACGCGAACCCGCCGAGGCTCGCTCCTGTCGATAAGGCTTCCCGCCAGTGCCGCTTTCGTGCCGCAGCGCGCCGCGTTCGCACGCGCTCCGGAAAAGCTGGGCAGGAACGGGCGCCGGGCTCAGGTGCGTCCGGCCACGGGGATCAGTGCGCCGGTAACCGCCTGGGCTTGGTCGGACAGCAGGAACAGGATCACGTCGGCGATCTGCCCGGGCTTCACCCAGCGGCTGTGATCCGCGTCGGGCATGTCCTTGCGATTGGCCGGCGTGTCGATCGTCGTCGGCAGGATTGCGTTGACGGTGACGCCGCGGTCCTTCAGTTCTTCGGCCAGGGCTTCGGTCAGCTTGAATATGCCGGCCTTGGATGCCGCATACGCACCCATGCCTGCGCCGGCCTTGATCGCGCCCGCTGCGCCGATGTTGACGATGCGGCCGGCCTTGCTCTGCACGAGCAAGGGCAGGGCGGCCATGCTCGATGCGACCGCGGTGCGCAGGTTCACGTTGAACAGCAGGTCCCAGGTGGCGAGATGGCCGTGTTCGAGTTTCTCCCAGCGAAACGTGCCGGCGACGTTGATCAGCGCGTCGAGTCCGCCGAGCTTCCCGCCGATCTCCGCAAAGATTTTTTCCGCGGCTTCCGCCGACGACAGGTCGACGCCGCCGAACTCGTGCAGGTTCTTCGCATCGGTGGAGGCGATCTGCGCGTGGTCGATCGCGGCGACCGTGGCTCCCGCGTCGAGTGCCGCGCGCACGACCGCGGCGCCCAGGTTGCCGGCGGCGCCGGTGATCGCGATCTTCCTGCCTTGAAGATTCATCGTCTCTCTCCGTATCTGAGGGGCGTCGATGCTAGCGCAGGGGATCGGCCCGTGCCATGCGCCGCGGGCCGGCGCAGCCATGCGTTCGCACCGCTTGCGTTGACTCGACCGCCGCGCGCTCTTACCATGCACGCCCTCGCATGGCCGCAGGCCGGTGCAGGACATCGGGGCATAGCTCAGCCTGGTAGAGCGCCAGCTTTGGGAGCTGGATGTCGAGAGTTCGAATCCCTCTGCCCCGACCAAAGATAAAGTCACAAAGCCGTCGCTTGCGGCGGCTTTGTACGTTTTATCTTCGCTCTTGATGTTTTGCCTCGATCGGATCTCGATCCGTCAAGGGGAACCAAGAGTATCGACGCAACCCGCCGACATGATCGGTACGCTAAACTACCCGGATGCGCCCGTAGCTCAACCGGATAGAGCACCGGCCTTCTAAGCCGGCGGTTGTGGGTTCGAGTCCCGCCGGGCGCGCGAATGCGAGACGATGAGGGGTAGTTGTAATTCCCCCCACGAATTGGGTTACAATCGCCGGCTCGTTGGTGGGTGTAGCTCAGCTGGTTAGAGTACCGGATTGTGATTCCGGTTGTCGTGGGTTCGAGTCCCATCATCCACCCCATTGGGGGCCGTTAGCTCAGTTGGTAGAGCAGGAGACTCTTAATCTCTTGGTCCTAGGTTCGAGTCCTAGACGGCCCACCACTTTTCCCTTCGAAGCGAATCGGCGATCATAGGCGCCGATTGCGAGAGCGCTTCGCCTTATCGCCTTCATCCTTGCGAGCACGCCAGCGAAGAGCAGGACGAGCGGCCTCCGCGCTTTACGCGACGCAGCCATTTGTTAGAAGCCGAGCGAACGTGGCGGAATTGGTAGACGCACTGGATTTAGGTTCCAGCGGGGCAACCCGTGAGAGTTCGATTCTCTCCGTTCGCACCAAAGATAAACTCGTGATCGCAAAGCGATCACGCGATTTATCTTTTTTGTCTTTTGTCGTCTCGCTTGTTCGCGATGCGCACGCGATATAATTTTCAATTCTGAATTCAGGTGCCAACTATGCAAGTCTCCGTCGAAAACCTGGGCAAACTCGAACGCAAGCTCACCGTGCGCGTTCCCGCCGAACAGTACGAAACGCAGGTCAAGGCCCGCCTCGCCGAAGTCGCGCGCAGCGTGCGCCTGAAGGGCTTCCGCCCCGGCAAGATTCCGCCCAAGGTGATCGAACAGCGCTTCGGCCCGCAGGTGCGCGGCGAGGCGATCTCCGAGCTGATCCGCAACACGTTCAACGAAGCGGTCGGCAAGGAGAACCTGCGTCCGGCGATGGCGCCCGAGATCGACACGACCGGCCAGCCGACCGACGGACAGATCGAATACACGGCCAAGTTCGAAGTGCTGCCCGACATCGGCGCGATCGACGTGGGCCAGCTCGAGATCCTCAAGCCGATCGCCGCCGTGGCCGACGGCGACGTCGATGCGATGATCGAGACGTTGCGTGCGCAGCGTCGCGAATGGACCCCCGTCGAGCGCGCCGCGCAGGTCGGCGACATGGCCCTGTTCGAGTACTCCGCGCAGGGCAGCGGCTTCCGTCACCCGGCCGAAGGCGTGGATCGCGTCGGCACGATCATCGGTTCCGGCTCGATGACCGCTGGCATCGAAGATGCGCTGATCGACCGTGCCAGCGGCGACACCGCGACTGCGGAAGTGGATTTCCCCGCCGATTTCCGCGAGCCGGCGCTGGCCGGCCGCCACGCGAAGGTCGAGGCGAAGATCATCCGCATCCAGGAGTCGAAGCTGCCGGAAGTGGACGAGACTTTCATTGCCGCGTTCGGCATCAAGGACGGCGGCATCGAGAAGTTCCGCAGCGACGTGCGCGCGAATCTCGAGCGCGAGCTGAAGGGCATGCTCCTGGCGCGACTGAAGAACGAAGTGGTCGGCAAGCTTGTCGACGCCTATCCGCAGATCGAACTGCCGCAGGGCATGATCGAGCGCGAAGCGCAGATGCTCGCGCAGCAGGCCGAAGAGCAGGCCCGCCAGCAGGGCCAGGCCGCGCCCGGCGCCGAAGCGTTCACCGAGGTCGCACGCCGCCGCGTCGCCGCCGGCGTCCTGGTCGGGGAAATCGCGCGCGCGAACGATATCCGCCTCGACAGCCGCCGCGTCGCCGAAACCCTGGCCTCGTTCGCTTCGACCTACGAAGAACCCGAGCGCGTGGTTGAACTTTACCAGCGCGACCCCCAACTCATGGGCGGGCTGCAGAGCCGCGTCATGGAGGATCAGGTCGCCGACTGGATCGCCGATCACGCCAAGGTGACCGAGCAGCACCTGAGCTTCAGCGAGGCGATGCGTCCGTCGTGATGAAGCGGGGCTGAGGACCGAGGGCTGCAACGCTCGTTGTTGCCCGCGCTCTTGATCTTCAGCCCGCAGCCCTCAGCTCTCAGCCCCAGTCAACGACACAGCGAGCCCGCCATGACCACCGCCACACACGAACCCACCCGCAGCCTCAACCTCGTGCCGATGGTGGTCGAGCAGACCTCGCGCGGCGAGCGCGCCTACGACATCTATGCGCGCCGGCTCAAGGAGCGCGGGGTGTTCTGCGGCGGACCGAGCGACGACTAAAT
>CBJLOV010000042.1:0-26085 GCA_966424745.1 uncultured bacterium | reverse complement strand
AACAGGTCGTGAATATTGAGCGCACCGACGAGGCGGTCGTCCGCATCGACGACGAGCACGGCGTGGATCTTGTATTGCTCCATCATCTGCGCGGCTTCCACCGCGAGCTTGTCGGCGCGGATCGTCTTCGGCTTGGTGCTCATGAGCCGGGTGACGGGCGTCTTGCGCAGGTCGATGTCGTCGTCGTCGATCGCGCGGCGCAGGTCGCCGTCGGTGAAGACGCCGACGAGACGTCCGTCCTTGTCGAGGATGGCGGTCATGCCGAGGCCCTTTCGGGTCATTTCGGCCATGGCTTCGAACAACATCGCCTCCGAACTCGTGGTCGGAATGCGTTCGCCCGTGTGCATGATGTCGCCGATATGGACGAACAGGCGCCGGCCGAGCGCGCCGGCCGGATGCGAGCGGGCGAAGTCCTCCTCGGTGAAACCGCGTGCCTCGAGCAGGGCAATTGCGAGCGCGTCACCCATGACGAGCGCGGCGGTGGTGCTGGCCGTCGGCGCCAGGCCGAGCGGACAGGCCTCCTCGGGCACGCTGACGTCGAGATGGACGTCGGCCATCGCCGCAAGCGAGGAATCGGGGTTGCCGGTCATCAGGATCAGCGGCACGCCCTGGCGCTTGATCAGCGGCAGGATCGCGAGCAGCTCGTCGGTTTCGCCCGAGTTCGACAGGGCGAGGACCACGTCCTTCTGCGTGATCATGCCGAGATCGCCGTGGCTGGCCTCGCCCGGGTGGACGAAGAAGGCGGGCGTGCCGGTCGAAGCCAGGGTCGCGGCGATCTTGCGCGCGACATGGCCGGATTTGCCCATCCCCGAGACGACGACGCGGCCCTGGCAGTCGAGCATCAGCTCGCAGGCGCGCAGAAACTCGCCGTCGATGCGCGACTTGAGCAGGCCGATCGCGCGGGCTTCGGTCTCGATGACGGTCGCGGCGCTGCGTGTCAGCGCGGCCGGGTCGAGGCGCATCGGCGCCTGTGACGGATTCAAAGGCTGAATTTTTGCATTCATCAACAGGGGATGGAGCAGGGATAGCGGGGGGTGCGCAGGTTCCGGGTTTCTGAGCCCAAGGTAATTCGTTACCATTATTGCCCTCGTATTGTAGCCGTCACCCCCTGTGCCAGCCAAAAGCTCCCGGTGTGGGACACCGGGGAGCTTTGTCCGGTTCCGCACAACCGCAGCGGGAAACCGAGTCAGGACGAGAATAACGCAGGAACCGTCGCACCGATGACAAATATCGGCCGCGCTGCCCGCAGTACGCCATAATTGCCGCCTCGCATGGACACCGAAACGATCAAAAATCTCATCGAACGCGGCCTGCCGGGCGCAAAAGCCGTCGTCCAGGGTGATGACGGCGTGCATTTCGAGGCCGTCGTGGTCTGCGATGCCTTTGCCGGCAAGCTGCCGCTCGCGCGGCATCGCCTGGTCTACGCGACCCTGGGCGACCTGATGGGCGGAGCAATCCATGCCCTGTCGCTGAAAACGCTGACGCCCGAGGAAGCAGGGCCGAGGGCTGAAGGCTGAGGGCGAAGAGCCTGCGCTGCGACGCAGCGGTGAACACACTATTGGACTCCAGAAAGAATCGTATGACATCAATTCCGTACATGACGGGGCGGACCGGCTTCTCAGCCCTCGGCCCTCAACCCTCAGCCCTCTTTTGCACGCGCGGGGCCTGAGACCTCATGGCGAAAATTGTCATTTCGGGCGGCGAACCGCTCAACGGCGAAGTGCAGATTTCCGGCGCCAAGAACGCCGTGCTGCCGATCCTCGCTTCGACCCTCCTCGCCGACGGCCCGGTGTCGATCACCAACGTGCCGCATCTGCACGACGTGACCACGACGATGGAACTGCTCGGCCAGATGGGCGTGAGTCTGGAGATCGACGAGCGCATGCGCATCAACATCGACCCGCGCACGACGACGCGCTATTTCGCGCCGTACGAACTGGTGAAGACCATGCGCGCCTCGATCCTCGTGCTCGGCCCGCTCGTGGCACGCTTCGGCGAGGCCGACGTATCGCTGCCGGGCGGCTGCGCGATCGGTTCGCGTCCGGTCGACCTGCACATCAAGGGGCTGCAGGCGCTCGGCGCCGAGGTCACCGTCGAGAACGGCTACATCAAGGCGCGGGCGAAGCGGCTGAGGGGCGCGCGCGTGCGTTTCGACATCGTTACCGTGACCGGCACCGAAAACATCATGATGGCCGCGGTGCTCGCCAAAGGCACGACCATCCTCGAGAACGCCGCGCAAGAGCCCGAGGTCGTCGATCTCGCCAACTGCCTCAATACGATGGGCGCGAAGATTTCCGGCGCCGGCACCGAAACGATCGTCATCGAAGGCGTCGATCGTCTCGACGGCACCGACTACGACGTGCTGCCCGACCGCATCGAGACCGGCACCTTCCTCGTCGCCGGCGCGATCTCCGGCGGCCGCGTGCTGGCCAAGCGCGCGCGCCCGGACACGCTCGACGTCGTCCTGCGCAAACTCGAGGATGCCGGCGCCGAGATCAGCACCGGCGACGACTGGGTTCTGCTCGACATGAAAGGCAGGAAGCCCAGGGCCATCGACATCGTCACCGCTCCGTACCCGGCGTTCCCGACCGACATGCAGGCCCAGTTCACCGCGCTCAACGCGGTCGCCGAGGGCACTGGCGTCATCACCGAGACCGTGTTCGAAAACCGCTTCATGCACGTGCAGGAACTGCAGCGCCTCGGCGCCGACATCCGCGTCGACGGCAACACCGCGACGATCCACGGCGTCGACACGATGACCGGCGCGCCGATCATGGCGACCGACCTGCGCGCGTCGGCCTGTCTCGTCCTGGCCGGGCTCGCGGCGAAGGGCGACACCACGGTCGATCGGGTGTATCACATCGATCGCGGCTACGAGAACATCGAGGAAAAGCTGGGCAGCCTGGGAGCGCATATCCGGCGGCTGCCGTCGTAGGGCCGCGCCGGCCCGCTATGCCTGCGCAGTGCGCGGCGAGCCGCCTCGCGCAAAACCGGCGACCCGCGCGAGCGGGAACGACGAGCGGGGGCCGCGCGATCAATCGCGCCCCAGTGCAAGAAGGGCATCCAACTGCGCAAGTTGCCCGGGAGTGCCGAGGTTCCACCAGGCACCGTCGTAGCGCTCGCCGGTGAGCCGGCCCGCCCGCATTGCGCGCCGATACATCGGCAACAGCTTGAATGCTTCGTCGGGCTGGTCCGCGAGCAGGGCGCCTCGATAGACGCCGATGTTGGCGAACGTCAGGCGCTCGCCGGGGCCGTCTTCATCCAGACGCATGCCGTCGAGATGGAAGTCGCCGCGTGGATGGAAGTCGGGGTTCGGCACCATGACGAGATGTGCCCAGGCATCGGGATCGGGCAGCGAGTGCGCGGCCAGCCCGGTGTAGTCGTAGTCGGACCAGACGTCGGCGCTGACCGCGATGAACGGCGCCTCGCCGAGCCATTGCAGGGCGCGACGCATGCCGCCGCCGGTTTCGAGCGGCGTCGGGCCTTCGTAGGAATAGCGGATGCGCAGATTCCAGCGCGAACCGTCGCCGAGCGCGGCCGGAAATTGATCGGCGAGATGCGAGGTGTTGATCACGACCTCGCGTATGCCGGTGCGGGCGAGTTTCTCCAGGTGATATTCGATCAGCCGCTTGCCGCCGACCGCGAGCAGCGGTTTCGGCGTGGCATCGGTCAGCGGGCGCATGCGTTCGCCGCGGCCCGCGGCGAAGATCAGGGCGCGCTCGATCACGCCGCCTGCTCCTGTGGACGTGGACGGGTGATGTCGCGGTCGCCGACGGCGCGTTCGATCAAGGCGGCGAATGCTTCGAGTTCGGGGTGCAGCTTCGCCACGCCGAGCACGTAGTCGAGCACGAGCGGCAGATCGTCGAGATAGGCGGCTTTGCCGTCGCGGTAATTGAGGCGGCAGAACAGGCCGAGCACCTTGATGTGCCGCTGCAGGCCGGCCAGGTCGAACCAGCGGCGGAACTGCGCGCCGCCTGCCTTGATCGCGCCGGCGTCCGCCAGGCGCTGCCGATAGCGCTCGACCCAGGCGTCGACCCGCTCGATCGGCCAGGCGATATAGCAGTCGCGCAGCAGCGAGGCGAGATCGTACGCGATCGGGCCGAGCACCGCGCCCTGGAAATCGATGATCCCGGGACTGCCGCGCTCGGCGATCATCAAGTTGCGGCTGTGGAAATCGCGATGCATGAACACCTGCGGCTGCGCGCGCGCCGCATCGATGATGAGGCGGAACGCCGGTTCGATCACGTCCCATTCCTCGCAGCTCGGCGTATGGCCGAGATGGCGCTCGAGGAACCAGGTCGGCATCAGCTCGAGTTCCATGCTCAGGAACGCCTCGTCGAACGCGGGCAGGCCTTGCGGCGAGACGCACGTCTGCATCGTCAGCAGCGCATCGAAGGCATCGCCGTAGAGCGACTCGGCGGTCGCGGCGTTGAGTTCGGGCAGGTAGGTGCGATTGCCCAGGTCTTCCATGAGGATGAAGCCCTGCGCGTGGTCGACCGCGCAGACCTCCGGCGTATGCAGTCCCGCCTGGTGCAGACGCGCGCCGATGTCGAGCCAGGGTGCGATGTTCTCCTTGTCGGGCGGTGCGTCCATGACGACCCAGGTTTTCTCGCCCGCACTCGCGCGCCAGTAGCTGCGGAAGCTCGCATCGGCCGAAGCCGGGGCGAGGGTGAAGGCGCTCTGCGCAAGGTGCGTTGCGACGAAGCGCTGCAGGTCGGTGTGCCGAGTGGTGTTCATGGCGGCGCAGTGTAGCGGCCGTGCGCCGCCGACGCACGGCCGTTCCGACCGCGTCAATGCGATGCGGGGCGGTACACCGCGTCGCGTATTTCGGCGGGGAAGGCGCCGGCATCGGTCATGCCTTCGAATGCCGTGTTGGTCAGCGCGACCACGCTGAGCCCGTTGCGGCGGTCGACGAACCAGGAATGGCCGTAGGCGCCGCCCCATTGCAGAGTGCCCTCGGCCTGCGGCGTGCCCGCGGCGGCGGGATCGTCGAGTACCGCCCAGCCGTAGCCGAAGCCCCAGCCCGGTCCCTGCGCGACTTGGCTGTGCGTCATCCGCGCGACGGTCTCCGGCTTGAGTATGCCGCCGCCGCCCTTGCGGACCATTTCCAGCAGGCGCAGGACATCGGCCGCCGTGCCGACCATGCCGGCGCCCCCGGAAGGAAACGCATGCGGATCGAGGGCGCGGCTCGGAGCGAAGCGGACGTTGAAGCCGAACGCGGGCGGCAACGGTACTTCAATGCCGTCGTGCATGCGCACGGGGGCGGGCTTGGCGTCGGCGTAGGGCACGACGAGACGGGCAGGATCGACGGCGGCGAAAGCCGTGTCCTTCATCGCCAGCGGAGCAGTAACGAGTTGTTCCACCGCGGCCGGCAGGCTGGTCCGGTTCACGCGCGCAACGACGGCGCCGAGCACGTCGATGGCAAGCGAGTAGTGCCATTCGCGGCCCGGCGGCCAGAGCAGCGGTGCGGAGGCGAGGCGGCGCAGGTTTTCGTCGAGGCCGATCTTCGCTTCGTCGAGGCCGTCCGAGATGCCGAGGCGTCGATAGGTCGAATCGGCCGGTTGGGTGAAGCCGTAGCCGAGGCCAGCAGTGTGGGTCAGCAGTTGATGGATGGTGATCGTCGGCCGGCTGCCGTCGGCGAGACGCGGAGTGAAGTACGGCAGATATTGGGACACCGCGTCGTCGAGATGCAGCCGTCCGCGCTCGACCAGGCGCATCGCGGCCACGCTGACGATCGGCTTGCTGACCGAGGCGAGAGGAAACAGGTCGTCTTCGCGCATCGGGCGCGCGGCCTCGCGGTCGGCGTAGCCGGCGGCGCGGTGATAGACGATTTCACCGTTGCGGGCGACCAGCACGACGGTGCCGACGATGCGCCGCTCGGCCAGTGCGCGGTCGATCGCCGCGTCGAGGCGCGCGGTCGTGGCGGTTTCCGCCGCCGCGGCGGCGCGGGTTTGTCGGGGCGCTTCGGCAGGAGCGATGCCGACGGCGGATACGGCGAGGAGAGGCAGCGCAGCGAGGATCATGGCAGTCACCTTGAAGGAGGGGAATGCCCGACAAATTAGAGGCCGCCGGGGAGGCGAAACAGACTGCTAGACTTCATCGATCATGAAGAAAAAATTTACGCTGCAGGCCGAACTGCTGCCCGGCCTGTCGATGTTCCGCACGGTGGCCAGGCTCGGCAGTTTCACGCGCGCGGCCGACTACTTGGGAGTGAGTCCGCCCGCGGTGTCGCAGGCGGTGCGCGCGCTGGAGGCGCAGCTCGGCGCGCGCCTGTTCAACCGCACGAGCCGGCGTGTCGCCCTGAGCGAGGCCGGCAGCCGGTTCCTGGCGCAGGTCGGCAGTTCGCTCGATCGCATCGACACCGCCGTGCAGGAGCTGCGCGCCGGCAACGGCCGGCCCTCGGGCCTGTTGCGGATCAATCTGTCCCGGCTGGCGTCTTCTTTGTTCGTGATGCCGCGGCTGGCCGAGTTCATGGCCAGGCATCCTCTGCTGCAAGTGGAGTTGTATACCGACGATGCGTTGTCCGACGTGGTCGGCGGCGGCTTCGATGCCGGCATCCGGCTCGGCGACGTGCTCGCTGCGGACATGATCGCCGTGCCGATCGACCGCGGCCAGCGCCGCGTGATCGTCGCCTCGTCCGACTATGTGCGCCGACACGGCACGCCGCGCACGCCGGCCGATCTGGCCGAACACGATTGCATCCGCTTCCGCTTTCCGGGCAGCGGCCGGCTCGAGGCCTGGCAGTTCGCCGAGGACGGCAAGGATTTCAGCGTCGACGTGCAGGGGCGCCTCATCTTCCCCGACGATGCGTCGGTGGCGGAAGCGGTGCGCGGCGGCCTCGGCCTGGCCCAACGCTTCGGGCAGCAGGTCGAGCGCGATATCGCCGACGGCCGTCTCGTGCAAGTGCTGGCGCCGTATGCGGCGACGCTGCCCGGTTTCTACATCTACTATCCTTCGCGCGAACATTTGCCGGCGAAGCTCCGGGTCTTCATCGATTTTCTGCGCGAGCCTTTGCTCGAAGACTGAAGGCCCGTCGGGCAGCCTCGTTGCGGCGCGCCGCCGGCGCGCGCAAGTGGCCCCAGCAACATTTCCGGCAGTGACACTGTTGCGCCGCCGCCGCACCGTCTAGCTTAGCGAACCCGCCGTACGGAGCATTTGCGTGCCGTCCCTTTCTGCGATTTTTCGTGCCGCCGCCGTTTCCGCAGCCCTTGTGTGCCTGCCCGCCGCCGCGGAAGACGCCGCGACCGCGGCGGGATCTTCCGCGCCGGCCCAGCGCCAGCCGCTCGACGATGCCTGGTGGACGGGGCCGATGCTGGCCCCCTCGGCCGGTACGCTGCCGCAGGGGCACTGGCTGGTCGAGCCGTATCTCTACGACGTGATCTCGCCGCATGCCGACGGGTTCGGTTCGCTGACCTACATCAACTACGGCCTGACCGACCGACTGACCGTCGGCCTGATCCCGACCTTCGGCTACAACCGCGTCGGCGACGGATTGAATTCGTCGCACATCGGCGTCGGCGACGTCAGCGTGCAGGCGCAATGGCGGCTGACCCAATTCGATCCCGACAGCGGCATGCCGACGATGTCGATCAACGTGCAGGAATCGCTGCCGACCGGCAAGTACGACCGCCTCGGCACCCGCCCCAGCGACGGATTCGGCAGCGGCGCGCGTACGACGACATTGGGCTGGTATCTGCAGACGTATTTCTGGATGCCGAACGGGCGCATCCTGCGTACGCGCCTGGACATCACCGATTCGTTCTCGCGCAGCGTGGGGCTGGCGGACGTCAGCGTGTACGGTACCGCGCAGGGCTTCCGCGGCAGGGCGAAACCGGGCGACGTGCAGACCGCCGATCTCGCCTTTGAATACAGCGCCACGCAGAACTGGGTGCTCGCCCTCGATCTGTTCTATCGGCACGCGGAGAACACTCGCCTCGTCGGCCGTTCCGCGCCCGATGCGACGGCGGACGATATCCGCGTCGATTCCGGCCCGCATGCCTCGTTCGCGATCGCGCCGGCGGTCGAATACAACTGGAACGCGAACATCGGCCTGCTGCTCGGCGTGCGCGTGATTCCACATACGCGCGCGGCGCCGGCGACGACGACGCCGGCGCTCGCGCTCAATATGGTGTTCTGACCCTGCCGCCAAGCATGAAATCGTAGGGGCGCGGCTTTCGCGCGTCTCGCACGAAAGAAAATGGATTCATGCCGCGCCCGGCTTTTTCGGTGCACAGAATCGAGAGCCGGGTTCGATGAATGAAACCCCTACGAAAACAGACCGCTTGTCGTATCACGCCTCCTGGCGCAGCGCTTTCGCCGCGGCGACCATCGCGCCGAGCGCCGCCTTCACCTCGGGCCAGCCGCGCGTCTTCAGGCCGCAGTCCGGGTTGACCCAGAGCTGCTCCTGCTTGAGCTGCGTGCGCGCCTTGCGCAAGAGCCCGAGCATGTCGTCGAACTCGGGCACGCGCGGCGAGTGGATGTCGTAGACGCCCGGGCCGATGCCGCTCGGATAACGGAAACGCGTGAACGCATCGAGCAGCTCCATGCGCGAGCGCGAGGTCTCGATCGAGACGACGTCGGCGTCCATCGCCGCGACCGCGTCGATGATGTCGTTGAACTCGGCGTAGCACATGTGCGTATGGATCTGCGTCTCGTCGCGCACGCCGGCCGCGGCGATGCGGAAGCAGGCGACCGCCCAGGCGAGATAAGCGTCCCGGTCGCGACGGCGCAGCGGCAGGCCCTCGCGCAGCGCCGGTTCGTCGATCTGGATCACGCGGATGCCGGCCGCCTCGAGATCGACGACTTCGTCGCGCAGGGCCAGCGCGATCTGGCGGCAGGTGTCGGCGCGCGGCTGGTCGTCGCGCACGAACGACCACTGCAGGATCGTCACCGGCCCGGTCAGCATGCCCTTCATCGGTCGGTGCGTGAGCGACTGCGCGTAGCGCGACCACTCGACCGTCATCGGCCGCGGCCGCGAGACGTCGCCGTAGACGATCGGCGGCTTCACGCAGCGCGAACCGTAGCTCTGCACCCAACCCTGGCGGGTGAAGGCGAAGCCGGCCAGCTGCTCGCCGAAGTACTCGACCATGTCGTTGCGCTCGAACTCGCCGTGCACGAGCACGTCGATGTCGAGTTCCTCCTGGATGCGCACCGCCAGTGCCGTTTCGGTTTCGAGGAAGGTTCGATAATCGCCGTCGCTGAGTTTGCCCGCGCGATGCGCAGCGCGTGCTTGGCGCACTTCCGTGGTCTGCGGGAACGAGCCGATCGTCGTCGTCGGATAGAACGGCAGGCCGAGCGCGTCGGCCTGCGCGAGGCGTCGCGTTTCGTAGTCGGCGTTGCGCTGCTCCATCTCTGTCGTTGCCTGCTTAAGCCGTTCGCGAACGGACGGATTGACGGTCAATTCGGAGGCTCGGCGTGTCTTCTGCAACGTGCGCGAAGCGGCGACCGCGGCGAGGGCGGCCGCGTCGCCGTCCGCGGCATCGGCGAGCGTGCGCAGTTCGGCGAGCTTTTCGCGCGCGAAGGCCAGCCAGGGATGTATTTCGAGCGCGCTTTCCGCCGCGGCGTCGATCGGCACGTGCAGGAGGGAGCACGACGGCGCCAGTTGCAATCGGTGCGCGCTGACCACGCTGCGCGCGCGCTTGATCAGATTCGACGCCGCGTGCAGGTCCGTGCGCCAAATATTGCGCCCGTCGACCAGGCCGAGCGAAAGCACGCGATCGTCCGGCAACTGGTCGAGTACGGCGTCGAGCAGATGCGGCGCGCGCACCAGGTCGACATGAAGCCCCTGCACCGGCAGCGCCATGGCCAGCGGCAGGTTTTCGTCGAGCCCGGAGAAATACGTCGCCAGCAGCAGCTTCGGCGCGGGCGCCCCGGCGATTGCGGCGTAGGCGTAGCGGAAGGCATGCTGCGCGGCGTCGCAGAGATCGAGTGCAAGGAACGGCTCGTCGATCTGTACCCACTCCGCGCCTGCGGCGGCGAGCTTGGCGAGCAGTTCCAGGTAGACGGGAACGAGCTTGTCGAGCAGCGCGAGGCGATCGCTGCCGTCGACGGTCTTCGACAGCAGAAGAAACGACACCGGCCCGAGCAGCACGGGACGCGCTTCGTAGCCGAGCAGGCGCGCTTCGAGGAATTCCGCCACCGGTTTGTCGCCGCTGAGGGCGAAGGCCTGGTCGCGCGTCAATTCCGGCACGAGATAGTGGTAGTTCGTGTCGAACCACTTGGTCATTTCGAGGGCGCGCAGATCGTGTCCGGCGGACTTGAAGCCGCGCGCCGCGGCGAAGTACCCGGCAAGCGGATCCTTGCGGGCCAGGTCCCGATACCCGGGCGGCACCGCGCCGAACAGCCATGCCGTGTCGAGCACGTGGTCGTACAGGGTGAAGTCGTTGACCGGAATGACGTCGGCGCCGGCTTCGCGCTGCAACTGCCAGTGGTGCCGGCGCAGGTCGCGCGCGGTCGCGAGCAGCGCATCCGCGTCGATCGCGCCTTTCCAATAGCTTTCGAGAGCGGTTTTCAGTTCGCGCTTGCGGCCGATGCGCGGAAAACCGAGATTGGTGACTGGTGACATTTGGATTCCTCATGCGTGAAAGCAAAGAGGAACGAAAGCAGGCGCCGTTGCAGCCGCCGCCGCGAGGCCGGTGCCTTGCGGAGCATGTTGCGCAGCGTCGACCCTCGCCCCCGCGGGCGAAACGGAATTCGGCGGGAGTCGAAAGGCGAAGAGCGCATCGTCGCCGCAAGGCGGAAATGCGATCGCCCGAGACCTTCCCGCGAAGTTCCGAGTCGTATCGAACGGCGCAAGCCGTTCGGCCAAGGCAGGTCTTCGGGCTCATGGACGCGGGCCGGGAAATCCGGCCCTCCTACTGATCGCCGCTTCCCGGGTCGTTCGACCCAGTGCGTCTGGCGATTTCGTTTCCACATACCGCTGCGGGGCAGCTCCGGATTCGAACCGGATTCCCTTTTCAGCCGGAGCGTGACTTCCGGCACCTGAAGCGGTTGGAAGTCTAGACGTCCAAACGCCAAGCGTCAACGCGCCGGCGAGGCGACGCCCGACCGGCGGCGCGTCGTGTGCGGAGGGTGGCGAGTGCACCGCGTCGCACTGCCCGCATTGCACCGGCATGTCCGTCGGATCGCCATTCCGCGTATGAATGCTCCTTATCCGCCGTCCGGGTTCGAGCTGTACTTTGTCCGCTGCTCTTTGTCATCATCTGGGCGGACTGTCGCAGACAGGCAAAGGACGCGGCGGCGGAAACGGGCTTGCTTCGCTGCCAGTGCGGCGAAGGGCGGCGATGCAGGTTCGGCCTTGCGGCTGCCCGCCAACGAGAGGAGTGACGCTCATGGCATCAGATCCATCGGACGATCGCATCGAGGAGCGTGCCCGCCACGCGCAACATTCCGCAAACGCGGATCCGGGCGATGCCACGGCCAGTGCGGACGGCGCGGCCAAGACCGCCCGCCGCGGCGCGCGCCCGGCCCGCCGGCCGAAGCCGGCCGCCAAGCGCGTCGAACGGTCCGAGGCAGCGGCGCATCCGGAAGCGGACGACCCGGGCGAACGGCTGCGCGAACAGGCGGCGGAGGTGCTCGCGGCGACGCGCGAGCGTATCGTAGAGCGGCCTCTGCAGGCGGTGCTCGTCGCCGCCGCTGCCGGAGCGGCTTTCGCCTTGCTGTTCGGCGCCGCGAGGCGCTGAGGCGGACCGCGGCCGCGCGGCGAATCTGTGCAATGCGGCCTTGCCCTTGGCCCGGATGCTGATCCGATATGGTTAGATTCCTGCTCACGCTGGCCCGACACCTCGATCTCGTCGGCGAACACGCGCTCGGCTATGCGGAATTGATCCGCGCCGAATTCAACGTGTCGCTGCGTTCCTGGATGTGGCGCTTGGTCGCGTTCGCCATGGCGGCGCTTTTCCTGCTGACCGGCCTGCTCAGCACGGCGCTCGTTCTGACGATGTGGTCGAACGGTGCCGACGTCGCGAGCTGGCGCGCATGGATCGTGCCCGTCGTTTGTCTTCTTGCCGCGCTTGCCGGCACGGCAGTCGGTCTCTGGCTCAAGCCTCCGCCGATGTCCGATGTGCTGACGCAGCAGTTGCAGCAGGATATCGACCTGTTGCGTCGGTCCGGGGCGGTGCCGCGGCGACAAACGGAGGCCGGCGATGAATGAAGAGATCGCCGCCGCCGTGCGTTCGCTCGAAAGCAGCCGAGCGGCGCTCGCCGGCGCGCTGGGCGGCGCGTCTGCGCGGAACCGGCGCCGCGGGGGAAGCGCCGCGGACCCGGCTGCAGGCGCCTGGAGTGCGTTGTGGACCAGCGCGACAGCCGCGGCGAAAGAGCAGTGGCGGCACGGCACGCTGCGCTCCGGCCTGGAACTCGCCCGCCCCGTCGTCGCGGAGGCGGTGCGGCGCCAGCCGTGGACCGCCGTCACCGTGGCCGCATTGTGCGGGGCCGTCGCCGTCTGGATCGTGTCCACACGCCGCCGTCTGATTCTTTCGGCGGCCGGATTGTGGTGGCGCACGGCCGGCATGGCGATGCTCGTTTCGACGGCTCTCAAGTTGTACGAGCAATTCATGGCGGAACCGGTGCGGAAAACGGACGAAGAGGCCACGGAAGATCCCGAGCCGGCGCCGGCCGACTGAGTGCAGCAAGCTAGGAGGTGCGGCATGGCCACACCGGCAGACGCGAATCGAAACGACATCCGACGGGCACGAGACGGAGCCCCGGCTGAAAATCCGCAGGCCGTCGCCGATGCATTGATCAGGCTTTGGGCGCTTGCCCTGGCGGCGGCCGTTCTCGCGATGCTGTATTTCGGCCGCGAGGTGTTCGTGCCGCTGGCGCTGTCGGCGCTGTTCGCGTTCATGCTCGAGCCGCTGATCGCTTGGCTCGGGCGCTGGCTGGGACGCACGGCCGCCGCTCTGCTGGTGCTGATCGTCGTGCTCGCCACGCTGGTCGAGCTGGGTTTCGTTCTGTCGCGGCAGCTGCAGGATCTGGCCAATCAGCTTCCGGCGTATCGGGGCAACCTCGCGGCGAAGATCCGCGATGTCGTGCCGGCCAACAACGGCGTGCTGGCCAAGCTGACCCATCTCTCCGAGGACCTGCAGAAGACGGCGGAGCAGGCCGCCCCGGGCCCGGGCGCCGATCCGGCGCGCGACAAAGGGCCCCTCGACGTGCGCATCGTCGACGCCGGCAAGAAGACCCCGCTCGACGTGCTCGGGGCGTATGTCGAACCGCTGATGGGCCCGCTCGGCGCGACCTTCCTCGTCATCCTTCTCGTCGTGTTCATGGCGATCAAGTCGGACGACCTGCAGGAGCGTTTCATCCGCCTCGTCGGCCACGGCCGCGTGGGCGCCACGGCGCGGGCGATCGACGACGGTTCGTCGCGCATCCGGCGCTATCTGAGCGTGCAATTGCTGACGAACCTGCTCTACGGCGCGGCGCTGGCGGCGGGCCTGCATTTCATCGGCGTGCCGAACGCCATGCTTTGGGGAGGCATGGCCGCGGTGCTGCGCTTCGTTCCCTACGTCGGTCCGTGGATCGCGGCGATTCCGCCGCTGCTCTTGTCCCTGGCCGTGATCCCGTCGTGGATGGGGCCGTTGACGACGTTCGGCCTGTTCCTCGCCCTGGAGCTCGTCACCGGCAACGTTCTCGAACCCTGGCTGTACGGTGCCAGCACGGGGGTGTCTTCGTTCGCGCTCGTCGTCGCGGCGGTGTTCTGGACGACGATCTGGGGTCCGATCGGTCTGCTGCTGTCGACGCCGTTGACGGTTTGCCTCGTCGTCATGGGGAGGCATGTCCCAAGCCTGTCCTTCCTCAGCGTCATGCTCGGCGAAGAGGAGGCGCTTTCCCCGCCCGAGCAGATGTATCGGCGTCTGTTGCGGCAGCGGGCCGTCGAGAGCGGATACGAGGCGGCGGAGAATTTCGTCGGCGCCAATTCGCTGATCCAATTCTACGATCAGGTGCTGCTGCCGGTGGTCCGCCTATTCGAACGCGACTATGCGGACGGACGCTTGGAAGCGCAGCAGCGCGAAGCGGTCGCCAAATCCCTGCGCGCCTTGATCGACGAAATCGATGCCGAGGACGAATACGGCGGCGAAGCCGAGCTGCCGCCGCAGCCGTGCCGCATCGTCGTGCTGCCCGCGCGCGCGGAGCGCGACCTGCTTGCCGCGCTCATGCTGGTCAAGGCGTTGAGGCTGGAAAGATTCGATGCGCGCAGCGCAACGAGCCGCGGCGAGGTGAAGCACCTGCTCGACGAGCTTGACGAAGAACATGCCGATATCGTCGTCGTGTCCGCAACGCCGCCGACGACGCCGGCACAGGCCGGCCGGATGTGCCGGCGGGCGAGGTCGAGCGCGCCGAATCAAAAACTCGCCGTCGGGTGGTGGCGCGAGCGGGAGGAAGACCGCGATCCGGCGGCCCAGGAAGAAATTCCCGGCGTGGATACGATCGTGGCGACGATCGGCGAAGCCGTGGCCATGTGCGAAGGCTACATGATGAACAATGCGGCGTTCGCGGCGGAGCCGGGCATTGCGGTCGACGAAAGCGAGCGCAGAGCTTCGTTGAGCCGATTGGGCATTGCCGACCGCGAGTCGCTGCCGGAACTCGACGTTCTGACCGCGGAAGCCGCCAAGCATTTCGGTGTTCCGGTTGCGTTCGTCGCACTCGTCGACGACGATCGCCAGGCGATCAAGTCGTCCGTCGGGCTGCCGCGGGAACTGGCGGCGGCGAAGGGGATGCCGCGCGCCAAGGCGATCTGCGGTCATGTCGTTGCCAAGAACGACATCGAGGTGATCGAAGACGTTATGCGCGATCGCCGCTTTGCCGGCAATCCCCTGCTGCGCCAAACCGGTTTGCGTTTCTATGCGGGCGCGCCCGTGCGCGCGCCCGATGGTCAACCGGTAGGGACTTTTTGCGTGATGGACGAAACCCCGCGCGCGTTTTCGAAGAAGCAGCGCGGCCGGCTGCTCGAATACGCGGCGAAGGCCTCGTCGCGCATCGCCGGCCTCCATCGGGCCGGCGTGTGTGAAACGAGCGAGCGATCGCCTTCCGGAACCAGCCCTGCCGCGACGAATACGCGTTGAGCGGCAGCCCTTCCACGCGCGCGAGCGCCGAAGCCGTACGGAATCGGACTTCGTGAATCCGGTTCCACGCCTTTGTCAGAAGGCGTGGTCGAAACTGACTTCGCCCTGCACGCCGACCTGATAGGCGGATACGCGGCGCTCGAAGAAATTGGTCAGCTCCTGCACGTCCTGCAGTTCCATGAACGGAAATGGATTCTTGACGCCGTAGACCGGTGCGAGGCCGAGCATCGTCAAGCGCTGGTCGGCGACGTATTCGAGGTATTGGCGCATCTCCGCCGCGGACAGGCCGACCACGCCGCCGGACAGCACGTCCTGGGCGAACTGGGTTTCGCATTCGACGGCGGCGGAGAGCATTGCGCGCACATCGGCGGCCCACTGTTCGTCGAACAAGGCGGGTTGTTCGCGCCGCACCGTGCGAATGACTTCGAAGGCGAAGGCCATGTGCGCGGACTCGTCGCGGAACACCCAATTGGTGCCCGCCGCGAGGCCCGGCAGCAGGCCGCGCGAACGCAGGAAGTAGACGTAGGCGAACGCGGCGAAGAAGAACAGGCCTTCGATGCAGGCCGCGAAGCAGGTGAGATTGAGCAGGAACTGGCGTTTGTCGTCGTCGCTGTCGATCCGGTCCAGCTTCTGGATCGAGTCGATCCAGCGCTGGCAGAACTCGGCCTTGTGCCGGATCGAGGGAATGTTCTCGATCGCGGCGAATGCCTGCGCGCGCCGCTCCGTCTCGGGGATGTAGTTGTCCAGCAGGGTCAGATAGAACTGCACGTGCAGCGCTTCCTCGTAGAGTTGGCGCGACAGGTACATGCGCGCTTCGGGCGCGTTGATGTGCTTGTACAGATTGAGTACGAGGTTGTTGGCGACGATCGAGTCGCCCGTGGCGAAAAAGGCGACGAGACGTTCGATCAGATGCCGCTCGGCCGGCGTCATGCGCTGGGCGAGATGGCTCAGGTCGATCTGGAAGTCGATCTCTTCGACCGTCCAGGTGTTCTTGATCGCGGCGCGGTACATCTCGTAGAACTGCGGATAGCGCATCGGCCGCAGGGTAAGCGCAAAGCCGGGGTCGAGGAGGTGGGACGGCGTAATGGTCATTCGGGTTCCTTAATTGCTTTGCGCTATTTGCCTCTGCTCGTCATTCCCGCGAAAGCGGGGCTTTCAACAGCCGAAGGGCTGGTCATCCAGCGTCTTTCGCTTTTTCGCGACGCTTATCCAAGCAAAGAAAAGTCACTGGATTCCCGCTTTCGCGGGAATGACGAGCGAAAGGGCTTTTTTTTTACTGGCAGGCCTCGCACATCTCGGGGTTTTCGAGCGAGCAGACGACGGCCTCGCTGTCGGTATACTTTTTCGGTGCGGTTTCCGAAGAAGCAACCGTCGCCTTGGCGATCCGCGTCGCCGGCCGCGAGCGCAGGTAGTACGTGGTCTTCAGACCTTTCTTCCACGCATACATGTACATGCTCGAGAGCTGACCGATGTTCGGGTTTTCGATGAACAGGTTGAGCGACTGGCTTTGGTCGATATAGGCGCCGCGGTCGGCGGCCATGTCGATCAGGGCGCGCATCGGCAGCTCCCAGACCGTGCGGTAGATGACCTTCAGTTCCTCGGGCAGCGCGGCGACGGACTGCACCGAGCCTTCGGCGAGCTTGATCGCGTCGCGGATCTCCGCCGTCCACAGGCCGAGGCGCTTGAGCTCCTCGACGAGGTAGCGGTTGACCTGGAGGAAATCTCCGGACAGCGTTTCGCGTTTGAACAGATTCGACAGCTGCGGCTCGATGCACTCGTAGCAGCCGGCGATCGAGGCGATCGTCGCCGTCGGCGCGATCGCGATCAGCAGCGAATTGCGCAGGCCGTGCGCCTTGATCTCCTCGCGCAGCGCGCTCCAGCGCTCTGCATCGGACGGCGTCACGCGCCAGGCGTCGAACTGCAACTCACCGTGTGCGGCGCGCGTTTCGGCGAACGCGGCGTGCGCCCCGTGTTCGCGTGCGAGTTCGAGCGAAGTGTGCAGGGCGTGGTAGTAGATTTCCTCCGAGATGCGTGCGGACAAGCCGCGTGCGGCCGACGAATCGAACGCCAGGCGCAGCTGGAAGAACACGTCCTGCAGGCCCATCAGGCCGAGGCCGACCGGACGCCAGCGCAGATTCGAAGCGCGCGCGGTGGCGATCGGATAGAAGTTGAGATCGATGACGCGGTCGAGCTGGCGCACGGCGACCTGGACGGTATGCGCGAGCTTGTCGAAATCGAACGCGCCGTCGACGACGCAACGTGCGAGATTGATCGAGCCGAGATTGCATACCGCGGTTTCCGCGCCGCTCGTGACTTCGATGATTTCCGTGCACAGGTTCGACAGGTGCACGCGGTTTCCGGCCTGCGCAGTCTGGTTGCAGGCGCGGTTGCAGGCGTCCTTGAACGTCATCCAGCCGTTGCCGGTCTGGGCGAGCGTGCGCATCATTTTCGCGTAGAGGTCGCGTGCCTTGAGCGTTTTCTTCGCCAGGCCCTGCGCTTCGGCCTGCGCGTAGGCGTGCTCGAACGCCGTGCCCCAGAGGTCGGGCAGGTCGGGCACGTCGGCCGGGTCGAACAGCGACCAGGCGCCGTCCTCGTCGACGCGGCGCATGAACAGGTCGGGCACCCAGTTGGCGAGATTGAGATGATGCGTGCGCCGTGCTTCGTCGCCGGTGTTGTCGCGCAGTTCGAGGAAGGATTCCACGTCCGCGTGCCACGGCTCGAGATAGACGCAGGCCGCGCCCTTGCGCTTGCCGCCCTGGTTGACCGCGGCGACCGAGGAGTCGAGCGTCTTCAGCCACGGGACGATGCCGTTGGACAGGCCGTTCGTCGAGCGGATCAGCGAGCCTTCGGCGCGCACGCGATGCCAGGCCACGCCGATGCCGCCGGAGAATTTCGACAACTGGGCGATGTCCTTGTACTTCTCGTAGATCGCGTCGAGCGAATCGGCGGGCGAGTCGAGCAGGAAACAGCTCGACAGCTGCTCGTGGCGCGTGCCCGCGTTGAACAGGGTCGGCGAACTCGGCACGTAGTCGAGCGTGGCGAACAGGCGGTACAGCTCGATCGCGTCTGCGGTCGTCTGCGTCAGCGCGCAGGCGATGCGCATCCAGAAATGCTGCGGTGTCTCGATCACCTGGCGTTTGGACGGATGCTTGAGCAGATAGCGGTCGTAGAGCGTGCGCAGGCCGAAGTATTCGAAGCGCGTGCCGAGGCTGACGTCGATCGCGTCATTGAGCTTGCGCGCGTGGGTCTCGACGAAGGCGAGCACGCGCTCGTTGATCAGGCCCAGGTCGAAGCCCTGACGGATCGATTGCGAGAACGAGTAGACGCCGAGCGCCTGCACTTCCTTGTCGATATAGCCCGAGAGCAGGCGCGCAGCGAGCTGCGAGTACTCGGGTTCTTCGGCGATCAGCGACGCCGCCGTGCGGATCGACAGTTCGTCGAGTTCGCGCGTGGAGGTGCCGTCGTAGAGGCCGGTGATCGTCTTCACCGCGACGCGCATGGGATCGACGTCGCGCAGGCCGTCGCAGCAGCGCGTCACCGCGCGCACGATCTTGTTGAGGTCGACCGGCTCGCTGGCGCCGGAGCGCTTGGCCACGCGCATCGCGGCGGGCGCGTTGTGCGGCGGGGTCAGGGCGAAGCCGGCCTGGCTTGCCGATGCAGCGGATGTGGGAGCGGTCTGCTGCGCTTGCCTAGCGGTCGGCGCCAGAGTTTCTGATTGGGACATGCGTGCCTCTCCTTCTTGGTATGGCGGAAGGAAGCGGGGCAGGCGACGGGCATGCAGGGGACAGGCCGCGACCGCCGGCCTTCGCTCCCGCGAGCGAACGCAGAACTCGTGGAGAGGGACTGAGCAGGATGTCCGATACGGAAAACACGATCGAACACGACGCTGCCGGGCCGTCCTTCCCGCGAAGGTCTGCAAGCCAGACGCCACGCTTGCGCGGGACGGTCGCGGGCCGGTATTCGGACTCCCGGGCGCAAGGCCGGCTTTTCGTCTGCGCCGAGCCTTACCTACTTCGATGCCGCTTCCCAGACCCGAGGGGTCCAGTGCCTTGGCACCGTTCGTTCCCGGTCACCGCTGCGGGGCAGTCCCGGATTCGCACCGGGTTCCCGATTAAGCCCTCGCCAACAATATGCTGGGTCGGACGCCGTTGACGGACACAAGATATGCCGTATCGTCGAGTCCGTCAATCGGCCCGATCCATCGGCGCGATGATCAGAGGAACATGCCGCCGGAGGCTTCGATGCGCTGGCCGGTGATCCAGCCGCTTTCCGGCGACAGCAGCGCGGCGACGGCGCCGCCGATATCGTCCGGCAAGCCGGCGCGACCCAGCGCGGTGTTCGCGGCGACGTAGCGGTTCAGTTCCGCGTTGTCGCGCACGCGGCCGCCGCCGAAATCGGTCTCGATCGCCCCCGGAGCGAGGACATTCACCGCGATCTTGCGCGCGCCCAGCTCTTTCGCCAGATACTTCGTCAGCGTCTCGATCGCGCCCTTCATCGAGGCATAGGCGGCGTAGCCCGGCAAGCTGAAGCGCGCCAGCCCGGTGGACACGTTGATGATGCGCCCCCGGTCGGCGATCAGCGGCAGCAGTTTCTGCGTGAGGAAGAACACGCCCTTGAAATGCACGTTCATCAGTTCGTCGAACTGCGCTTCGGTCGTTTCGGCGAAAGGCGCGTGGGCGCCGACGCCGGCATTGTTGACGAGAAAATCGATATTCTCGCGGCCCCATCGTTTGGCCAGCGTTTCGCGCAGGCGAACGACGAAATCGTCGAAGCCGGCGACGATACCGGTATCGAGCTGCAGGCTGGCGGCGCGGCCGCCCAATCCGGTGATGTCGGCGACGACGGCCTCGGCTTCGGCGCGGTTGCTGCGGTAGGTGATGACCACCCCGGTGCCCTGGCGGGCGAGGTGCAGGGCCATGTTGCGGCCAAGGCCGCGATTGCCGCCGGTGATCAGGGCGATTTTGTCTGGTCGAGTGTTCATGAGTTTCTCCGGTATGGGAACGGAGGGCGTACTCTATTGGTGAATGGATGGAGCATAAATTGGCCATTCCTGATTGTTCTGTTCGGACTTAACGAACAATTCGCCCCTTCTTCACCCTGACGCCACATCCAATGAACGAACTGGAAGCCATACGCATCTTCGTCCGCGTCGCCGAACTCGGCAGCTTTACACGCGCCGCGGAAGATCTCGGCCTGCCGAAGGCCAGCGTGTCGATGGCGGTGCAGCGCCTGGAAAGCCGTTTGGGCACGCGGCTTCTGCATCGAACCACGCGGCGCGTCGAACTGACCCAGGACGGCCGGGTTTTCTACGATCGCGGCAAGGAACTCTTGTCGGACATGGACGAACTGCAGTCCCTGTTCCGCCAGAGCGCGCAGTCCCTGCGCGGCCGCCTGCGCGTGGACATGCCGACCGGTATGGCGCGCAACTTCATCATTCCGCACCTGCCGGAATTCCTCGATGCGCATCCGCACCTGGAAATCGAGCTGTCCGCCACCGACCGCCGCGTCGATCCGGTGCGCGAGGGGTTCGACTGCGTGCTGCGCGTGGGTGCGCTCGGCGACAGCAATCTGATCGCGCGCCCACTCGGCGCCTATCGCATCGTCAACTGCGCCAGTCCCGTCTATCTGCAGCGCCACGGTGTCCCGCGCACGCTCGACGACCTCGCCGCGCACCGGCTCATTCACTACGTGGCGACGTTCGGCGGAAGGGCGGAGGGTTTTGAATACTTCGACGGCGAGCGCTATCGCGCCCTGTCGATGCCCGGCGCGCTGACGGTGAACAACGCCGAGTCCTACGAGGCAGCCTGTCTCGCCGGGCTCGGCCTGATCCAGGTTCCGCTGCTCGGCGTGCGTCATTTGATCGAGCAAGGCGCTCTGGTCGAGGTGCTGCCGGAATGGCCGGCGGAGCCGATGCCCGTTTCGCTGCTGTACGCCCATCGCCGCAACCTGCCCCGGCGCGTGCAGGTTTTCATGAACTGGGTGGCCGATGTTCTGCAGCCACGCCTGGAAAGCCAGCAGATCGCGGTGTGATAGAGCCCGGATTCGAGTGCCAGCCCTCTTTGTGGCAATGCCTTCCTCGAGCTAGGCGCAAAGTGCGTCTCGCTTTCGACGTGCCGCTTGACTTCGTTGTTAACGATGTTCACAATGAGTGAACGGTGTTAACGGAAATCGTCTCATGCCCAAGGTCCCACTCAGCGCCAAGGAACGGATTTTCGCGGCGGCGCGCACCCTGCTCAACAAAAAGGGGATCGAAGCGCTTTCGATGCGCGCGGTCGCGAAGGCCGTGGGCATCAGTGCGCCGGCGATCTATCGGCACTATCCGAGCAAGGACGCGCTGGTCACCGCGATCGTGACCGAAGCGCATGACCAGTTGCAGAAAGGGTTGTGGCAGGCTCTTGCCAAGCATCCCGTGGGCTCGCTCGAACGCATTTCGGCGCTGGGCGGGGTCTACATGTCGTTCGCGCGCCGTTCGCCGGACGACTATCTGCTTCTGTTCGGTCCGCAGCCGGGCGGGCTGCGTCCATTCCGCCGATCCGCCGCGCACGAAGCGGTTTCGATCGCGCTCGAATGCATTCGCGATTCGATCGAGGCTGGCGTGATGAAGAAGGCCGACCCGATGACCATCGCACTCTATCTCTGGGGCCGTCTGCACGGCCTCATCATGTTGTCGCTGACCTTCGATTTCTCGAAAGACTATCCCGCGCTCGCTGAAGACGACGGACTCGAAGTCATCTTCGAACGCACCCGCAGTTTCGCTTACGACGGTTTAAGGAACCCGCAAACGTGAACAAATTTTCTGCATTGATCAGTGTGATTTTGATGACGGGCAGCGCTGCAATGGCGGCGCACGCGCAAGCTCCGGTCGACACGCTGGTCCTCGACCATGTGAACGTCGTGCCGATGACGCCGTCCGGCCATGTGCTGCGCGATCAATCCGTCGTTCTGGAACACGGCCGCATCGCCCGCATCGAAGCGCACGGCGCGAGTTCGGTGCCGGCCAATGCGCAGACGATCGACGCTGCCGGGAAGTGGCTGATTCCAGGCTTGATCGACATGCACACGCATGTGGAGAACGACCGGCTGCTGCGTCTTTTCACCAAACAGCCCGATCTGCCTCGCGGCATCGTCAATACCGCGGACACGCTGGCGCCCTATGTGGCCAACGGTGTGCTCGAAGTCCTGGATCTGTCCGCGATGCCCGAAACGTTCGCGCAGCGCGACGATGTCGAGTCGGGCCGTGTGCTCGGACCGCACATCGCCACCGCGGCGATGATCGACGGCGATCCGCCGGTCTGGCCGGAAGGCTTGACCCGCGTCGCCTCGACGCCGCAGGCCGGTCGCCAGGCCGTGCGCGACGCGGCGGCGGACGGCTACGACTTCATCAAGGTCTACAGCCATCTCGACCTGCCCACCTTCACTGCGATCGTCGACGAAGCGCGCCAGCGCAAGATGCGCGTGATCGGCCACATCCCGGAGCGCGGCAAGTCGGCCACACAGAGTTTCTTCCAGCCGGGGTTCGATCTCGTCGGCCACGCCGAGGAGTTCGCCCAGCAGACCGCGGAGCCGTCGCTTGCCGACATTCCGAAGTACGTGAAGATGGCCAAGGACAACCATACCTGGCTCATCGCCACGCTGTCGCTCGACGAACGGATACTCGAGGAAATGAAAGACCCCGATTCGCTCAAGCATCGGCCGGAATTGGCCTATCTCAACCCGGTGCTTCGCTCCGTCGTTCTCGAACACAATCCCTATGTCGCGGCGCGCAGTCCGGAAATGATCGCTCACATGGAGCGCGTGGTGGCATTCAACCGTGCGCTGGTGAAAGCGTTTCAGCGGGCGGACGTACCCGTGCTCGCCGGAACGGATTCCCCGGTGCCCGGCGTCATGCCCGGATATTCCGTGCATGACGAATTGGAAGCTCTGGTGAAGGCCGGCCTGACCCCCGAACAGGCGCTGAGCGGTGCCACCCGTTCGGCTGCGGAATGGCTGCACGCCGATCAGGAGCGCGGCACCGTCGCCGTCGGCAAGCGGGCGGACCTCGTGCTCCTGGACGCCGATCCGCTGCGCGACATCGCGAACACCCGGCGAATCGCCGCCGTGATCGTCAACGGACAGTATCATTCGCGCGCCGATCTCGACGCGCGATTGCACCGGTAGTTCACCCGCTCCGACGGCTTCCGCGGAGGCGACGGGGCCATCGCCGCGAAGCTTTGGCCGAGTGCTTGCGGGTGCTCGGCGCACAACGCCGGCCGTCGGCTTGTCGTGGACGTTTTCCGATTGCCGGTGATCCGCGTACCAGGCGCGCGGAAAACCGAAGGAAAACGGGAATGCGGGCTCCGACAGGAAACGAGCTGGCGCCGGTTTGACGCAGTCCGGTTAAATCAGTACCATTTCCGTACTGTATTAACCTCGTTGAACCGTGATCCTCCTATGCTCCGCGTCAGCAAACTGACCGACTACGCCACCGTCGTCATGACCGTGCTCGCCGACGAGCCGGCCGAGGTGTTCAGTGCGCAGGAGTTGGCCGAACGTGCGCACCTGGAGCTGCCGACGGTGTCGAAGCTGCTCAAGCAGCTCGCCCAGGCGGAACTGGTCGAATCGTTCCGCGGCGTCAACGGCGGCTACCGCCTGGCGCGCGCGCCCGAGCGGATCAGCCTGGCCGACATCCTCGTCGCGATGGAAGGGCCGTTCGGCATGACCGAATGCAGCGCGCATCAGGGTCTGTGCGGCTACGAGCCGCACTGCGGCGTGCGCGGCAACTGGCGCGCGGTGAGCGAGGTGATCGAGACGACGCTGCGGCAGATGACGTTGGCCGACATGCGCCGGCCGCCGCCGAAGCGCGCGGCCATCCCGCTGAAATTGGCGACGACGTGAGGTCGCGAAAATGCAAGAACGCATCGGAAATTCCATGCCGTCATTCCCGCGAAAGCGGGAATGACGAGCGAATCCAAGGCAGCCTGATAGCAAAGATATGGCCACCCAACCCATCGAAATCGACGTGCCCGACGAATCGGCGCCGACCGACGTCGTCGCCGAGGCGCTCAATCGACGCTACAGCGCCGGTTTCGTCACCGACATCGAAAGCGAGAGCCTACCGCCCGGTTTGAACGAGGACGTCGTGCGCGCGATCTCGGCGCGCAAGAACGAGCCCGAATGGCTGACCGAGTGGCGCCTCAAGGCCTATCGCCACTGGCTGACGATGACGCCGCCGCACTGGGCCAAGCTTGACATCGACCCGATCGATTTCCAGGCGATCAGCTACTACTCGCAGCCGAAAAATCGTCCGAAGTCGCTCGACGAAGTCGATCCGAAGTTGCTCGAGACCTACGACAAGCTCGGCGTGCCGCTGCACGAACGCGCGCGCCTCGCCGGCGTCGCGGTCGATGCGGTGTTCGACTCGGTCTCGGTCGGCACGACCTTCCGCAAGGAGCTGGCCGAAGCCGGCGTGATCTTCTGCTCGATCAGCGAGGCGGTGCGCGAGCATCCCGAACTCGTGCAGAAGTATCTCGGCAGCGTCGTGCCGCCGGGCGACAACTATTTCGCCGCGCTCAATTCGGCGGTGTTCTCGGACGGCAGTTTCGTCTTCGTGCCGAAGGGCGTGCGCTGTCCGATGGAGTTGTCGACGTACTTCCGCATCAATGCGCGCGACACCGGCCAGTTCGAGCGCACCCTGCTGATCGCCGAGGAGCGCGCGAGCGTGTCCTATCTCGAAGGCTGCACGGCGCCGATGCGCGACGAGAACCAGCTGCATGCGGCGGTGGTCGAACTCGTCGCGCTGGACGATGCCAACATCAAGTACTCGACCGTGCAGAACTGGTATCCGGGCGACGAGAACGGCGTCGGCGGCATCTACAACTTCGTGACCAAGCGCGGCGACTGCCGCGGCGCGCGCTCGAAGATTTCCTGGACCCAGGTCGAGACCGGTTCGGCGATCACCTGGAAGTACCCGAGCTGCGTGCTGCACGGCGACGACTCGGTCGGCGAATTCAACTCGGTCGCGCTGACCCACCATCGCCAGCAGGCCGACACCGGCACCAAGATGATCCACATCGGCCGCAATACGAAATCGAAGATCGTGTCCAAGGGCATCAGCGCGGGACGCGGGCAGAACACGTATCGAGGCCTGGTCAAGGTCGAGAAGGGCGCCGACGGCGCACGCAACTACACGCAGTGCGATTCCCTGCTGATCGGCAAGAAGTGCGGCGCGCACACGTTCCCGTACATCGAAGTGAAGAACCCCGGCGCGATCGTCGAACACGAGGCGACCACCTCGAAGATCTCGGACGATCAACTGTTCTACTGTCGCGCGCGCGGGATCGGCGAGGAAGACGCCGTTTCGATGATCGTCGACGGTTTCTGCAAGCAGGTGTTCAAGGAATTGCCGATGGAATTCGCCGTGGAAGCGAAGAAGCTGCTCGAAGTCTCGCTCGAAGGCGCGGTGGGCTGAACGATGGACGGATCCGACACCCAACTCGCGATACGCGCGGCACGGCTCGAAGACGCGGCGGTGGTCCATACGCTCATTTGCGAGCTGGCCGACTACGAAAAGCTGCGCCACGAGGTCGATGCGAGCGCGGCCGACATCGCCGAGGCATTGTTCGGCGCGAATCCGCGCGTATTCGCCGAGATCGCGGAGTGGAAGGGCGAAGTCGCGGGATTTTCGTTGTGGTTCTACAACTACTCGACGTTCCGCGGCCGCCACGGTCTCTACCTCGAAGACCTTTACGTGCGTCCCGTGTTTCGCGGCCACGGCATCGGCAAGGCGCTGATCGTGAGTCTGGCCAAGCGTTGCGCAAGCGAAGGACTCGCGCGCTTCCAATGGTCGGTGCTGGATTGGAACAAGCCGTCGATCGAGTTCTACCAATCGCTCGGCGCGACGTTGACGCCGGAATGGCTGGGTTGTCGGGTTGAAGGCGAGGCGCTGCGGAAGTTGGCGAACGGATAACGTTTAAAGATGAAGAGCGGAAAGACATGCTGAAAATCGAAAACCTCCACGTCCGCGTCGCGGGCAAGGAAATCCTCAAGG